>NZ_JBGCCM010000008.1:0-366513 GCF_041262085.1 Catenulispora sp. GAS73 | reverse complement strand
GCGGCACGGCGGTGCTCGGCGGCACGGCGGTGCTCGGCGGCACGGCGGTGCTCGGCGGCACGGCGGTGCTCGGCGGCACGGCGGTGCTCGGCGGCACGGCGGTGCTCGGCGGCGGCTGGGCCGGCCGCCGAGCGGGGCGGGTGTGCGGGTGCGGGTGCGTTGGCGTTGGCGTTGGCGGTTGGCGTTGGCGTTGGCGTTCGCGGCGGTGCTTGGCGTCGGCGGCGCGCAGCAAGTTGTCGGCGGGCAGCCGGCGCGCGGCCGTAATAGCCCAAACCCTGGTCCACCTGTGACAGAAGCAGCTGGCCGCCCTATCCTTCCCCCATGGGAGAGAGCGGGAGCGCCGCTGAGCGGCGGCTCGGGGTGGGGTTCGGGGTCGCGGCTTATGGGGCTTGGGGGTTGTTTCCGCTCTACTGGCCGTTGTTGGAGCCGGCGGGGGCCGGGGAGATTCTGGCGCACCGGATGGTGTGGTCGTTGCTCGCCGTGGTGGTGCTGCTTGGTGTGCGGCGGGTGCCGGGGGGCGGTGCTCGGTGGGGGTGGGTGCGGGAGTTCGTGCGGACGCCGCGGAAGGTGGCGATTCTTGCCGGGGCCGCCGCTGCCATTTCCGTCAACTGGTTCGTCTACATCTGGTCCGTGAACCATGGGCACACTGTCGACACCGCGTTCGGGTACTTCATCAATCCGCTGGTGACCGTGCTGTTCGGGGTGTTCCTGCTGCGGGAGCGGTTGCGGCGGTTGCAGTGGGCCGCGGTGGGGGTCGGCGGGGTCGCGGTGCTGGTGCTGGCCGTCGGGTACGGCAAGGCGCCGTGGATCGCGCTGGTGCTGGCCGGGAGCTTCGGGACGTATGGGCTGCTGAAGAAGGTCGCGGCGGTGCCGGCTGCGGAGGCCATGGCGGTGGAGTCCACGCTGCAGTTCGTGCCCGCGGTCGGGTACCTGGTGTGGCTCGGGACGCGGGGGACGCTCGACTTCGGGCACCACGGGGCCGGGAACACCGCGCTGCTGATGCTCGCCGGGCCGGTGACGGTGGTGCCGCTGATCTGCTTCGGGGCGGCGGCGAACCGGCTCCCGCTGTCGGTGGTCGGGCTGCTGCAGTTCCTGGCACCGATCCTGCAGTTCCTGTGCGGCGTACTGGTGCAGCACGAGTCCGTGCCGCCCGCGCGCCTGGCCGGGTTCCTGATCGTCTGGGTCGCGCTGGTGCTGCTGACGGTCGACGCGCTGCGCACGGCCCGCCGACGGCCGGCTCAGGCTGCCGAATCCGGCCAGAACGTCGAGTCCGCTCAGTCCACATCCACATCCGACAGCGCGTCCAGCATCCGTGACAGCACCTTGACGCAGGCGTCCACGTCGGCCTGAGTCAGATCACCGCCGCCGATCTGTCCGAGCAGCACGTGCTCCCGCGCGATCACCGCCTCGATCGCGCCGCGGCCGGCGTCGGTGAGCCGGATCAGCGACGACCGCCGGTGCGCCGGGTTCGGGATCGCCTCGACGAACCCGCGCTCGGCCGCGTCGTTCACCATCCGCTGCACGAACTGCCGGCTCAGCGCCTGCGCCCGACCCATCTGCGGCACCGTCATCGGCCCGCCGAGCCGCAGCATGTCCAGCACCGCGCGCACCCCGGCGCCGACGCCCTCGACCGCCTCGCCGAGCTCCACCTTGCGCAGCACGCGCCGATACAGCGGCCCGACCAGCAGGTACACCTCAGCCAACCGCGCGGCGAGTTCCTCGGGCGGGAGCGGTTCGTCGGTCATGGCCCCAGTATGACACCTAGGTTGCCAACTTCCATCGAGAATGGCACCTTAGGTGTCATGAACGAGCTTCCACACGTTCCCCTTCCCGACGGCGGCCGACTGGCCTACCGCGACGAGGGCAGCGGCCCCCTCGTCGTCCTCCTCCACGGCGGCTTCCTCGACCACCGCCAGTGGACCCCGCAGCTGGCGACGCTCCCCGCGCGCTACCGCGTCGTCGCCCCGGACGCCCGCGGCCACGGCGACAGCACCAACGCCGAGGCCCCCTTCCGCCACACCGACGACGTCGCGGCCCTGATCCGCCACCTGGACGCCGGACCGGCCGTCCTGGTCGGCGTCTCGATGGGCGCCGCGACCGCGACCGACACCGCCCTGGAGCACCCCGATCTGGTCCGCGCCCTGGTGGTCAGCGGCGCCGGCACCAGCGAGCCGGAGTTCGTCGACGACTGGACGCAGAAGACCCTGGACGCGGTCTGGCCGGCACTGTTCGCCGGCGACGTCCCCGGCGCCCTTGAGGTCTGGAACAAGTTCACCGTCGGACCGCACCGCGTCCTGTCCGACCTCGACCCGGCGGTCCCGGCTCTGGTCGGCGAGATGACCGTGAAGACCTGGATGAAGCACACCGCAGACGAGCGCGACTGGTCCACGCACGCCGCCGACACCTGGGCCCGCGCGGCCAAGCTGACCGTCCCGGTGCTGGCGGTGATCGGCGGCTCCGACTCCGACGATCACCGGAACAACGCCGAACGCCTCGCCGACAGCGTCCCCGGCGGCCGCAAGGTCACGATCGACGACGCCGCGCACTACCCGAACATGGAGCACCCGGCCGAGTTCGACGCGATCCTCACCGAGTTCGTCGACGCCCTGGCCTGAAGGACGGCCCGGGGCCGGGTACACCAAGCCGCGAACAAAGCGCGCCGACGACAGATGTCGTCGGCGCGCATCGCGTATACGGAAATGCTCAGGTAGTCCGCGAGATCACCACATCGCACAGCGCCCGCATCGCTTCCTTCGCCGGCACCTCCGGCAGCGGCTCCAGCACCGCCTTCGCCTTCTGCGCGTACCCGCGCACCACGTCTCGCGCCTGCCCCATGCTCGGGTGCGCCCGCAGCAGCCCCAGTGCCTCGGAGAAGGCCGCGTCGTCGGACGACAGGTCCGTCCGCAGCAGCTCCTGCAGCCGCGCGGTCTCCGGGTCCGCGGAGCCGTCCATCGCCAGCGCGATCAGCATCGGCAGGGTGTGCACGCCCTCGCGCAGGTCCGTGCCCGGCGTCTTGCCGGACTGCTCGGACTCCGAGGCGATGTCCAGCAGGTCGTCGGAGAGCTGGAAGGCGACGCCGAACAGCTCGCCGAACTCCGCCAGTATCTGCTCCTGCTCGGCGGTGCAGCCGGCGAAGATCGCGCCGAACCGGCCGGAGGTGGCGATCAGCGAGCCGGTCTTGCCCGCCAGCACCTCCAGGTGGTGGTCCACCGGGTTCTGGCCGTTCTTGGGGCCCACCGACTCCGAGATCTGGCCGCTGACCAAGCGCTCGAAGGTCTCGGCCTGGATCCGCACCGCGTCCGGACCCAGCTCCGACAGCAGCGTGGAGGCGCGGGCGAACAGGAAGTCGCCCGACAGGATGGCCAGCGAGTTGTCCCAGCGCTGGTTCGCCGAGGCCACGCCGCGGCGCAGCGCCGCCTCGTCCATGACGTCGTCGTGGTAGAGGGTGGCCAGGTGGGTCAGCTCCACCACCACGGCGGCCTCCACGATGCCCGGGGCGGCCGGGTCGCCGAACTGCGCGGCCAGCAGCACCAGCAGCGGCCGCGTGCGCTTGCCGCCGGCCTGGGCCAGGTGCGAGGTGATCTCGCTGATGTAGGCGTGATCGCTGCGGGTGTAGTTCAGCAGCACCTCCTCCACGCGGAGCAGGCCGTCCTTCAGGGCCACGGTCAGGCCCTCGTCCTGCTGCATGGCGATGCCGAAAGGACCCCAGCCCTGCGTCGTCTGAAGAAGCGGCGGGGTCAGCGTGCCGGGAGTACTCACTGCGGCGGCCTTCCAGGTCGGGGCGGTGGGGGCGGTGGGTCGGGGTCGCGCTCGTTCGTCACAGGTGCTTCACATGTTCGTCCTAGGTTATCTGGCAGCACTTTCGAGGGAGAGGCGCCCCGGCCGGTCAACGTACCTGCGGCCCCTCATACTCGGCGAATACCACAAAAGATGCCCCGGATCACCGAAGTGATCCGGGGCATCGCCGTGCGTGCCGGGCACTATTGCACGAAATACGCCGCCTTGTCCGCAAGGTCCAGAGCCATCTGCGGGACGACGCCGAGCGCGATCGTCAGCGCCACCGAGACGGTGAGCGCGATCGTGGTCATCGGCGAGGGCACGACCACGACCGGCCCCGCCCCCTCCTCGCGCAGCGGCTCGCTGAAGTACATCAGGACGATGACACGGACGTAGAAGAACGCCGCCGCGGCCGAGGCGATCACACCGACGATCACCAGCGGCCAGGCGCCGCCGTCGATCGCCGCCGTGAACAGCGCGAACTTCCCGGTGAAGCCGGAGGTCAGCGGAATGCCCGCGAACGCCAGCAGGAACACCGTGAAACAGGCCGCCAACAAGGGCGAACGCCGCCCGAGGCCGGCCCAGGCCGACAGGTCCGTGGCCTCGCCGCCGATGGTGATCGAGTCGTCGTCGCCGCCGTCACCGGCCTCGGACCCGCCGCGCACCGACTCGCGCACCAGCGTCACCACGGCGAACGCGCCGATCGTGGCGAAGCCGTACGCCGCCAGGTAGAACAGCGTCGCGCTCACGCCCTTGGTGGTCGTGGACACGATGCCGAGCAGGATGTACCCGGCGTTGAGGATCGCCGAGTACGCGAGCATCCGCTTGATGTCCCGCTGGGTGATCGCCAGGATCGCGCCGGCCAGCATGGTCAGGATCGCCACGCCCCACAGCACCGGCCGCCAGTCCCAGCGCAGGCCCGGCAGCGCCACGTAGGCGATGCGCAGCAGGGCGCCGAACGCGGCGACCTTGGTGGCCGCGGCCATGAACCCGGTGATCGGGGTCGGCGCGCCCTGGTACACGTCCGGGGTCCAGGAGTGGAACGGCACGGCGCCGATCTTGAACAGCAGCCCGACCGCCAGCAGCGCGATCCCGACCAGGACCAGCACGTCCGAGTGCGGGGCCGAGGTGATCGAGGCGGCGATGTCCGACAGGCGCACCGAGCCGGAGTAGCCGTAGAGCATCGCGATGCCGTACAGGAAGAACGCCGAGGAGAACGCCCCGAGCAGGAAGTACTTCATCGCCGCTTCCTGCGACAGCAGGCGGCGCCGGCGCGCCAGCCCGCACAGCAGGTACAGCGGCAGCGACAGCACCTCCAGCGCCACGAAGGAGGTCAGCAGGTCGTTCGCGGCCGGGAACAGCAGCATGCCGCCGATCGAGAACAGCATCAGCGGGTAGACCTCGGTGGTCCGCAGCCCGGCGGTGTCCGCCGCGCGCTCGCCGCCGGAGCCCGGCGTGGTCGCGCCCTGCGCGGTGAACGCGTCGAGGTCGACCATCGCCGTGCCGCGCTCGGCCACCAGCAGCAGCGCCAGCACCGCCAGCGCCAGGATGGTGCCCTGCAGGAACAGCGTGACGCCGTCCACCGACACCGCGTCGGCGGCGGTGGTCTCGGCCATGCCGTGATTGGCGATCACGAAGCCCAGGGCCACCAGGACCCCGGCCAGCGACACCGCGACCTGGGCCCAGTAGCGCCGCGAGCGCGGCAGGAAGGCCTCGATGAGGATGCCGATCGTGGCGGCGCCGAACACCACCAGCATCGGCATCAGCGCCCGGTACTCCACCTGCGGCGCCGTGAAGGTGCTCACCGTCGCGGAGCCGGCGCCCGGGGCCGCCGGGCTGCCCGGCGCCGCGGCGAGCAGACTCGTCAGAACGCTCACTTCTGGTCCACCTTCTCCGAAGTCTGCGTCGCGTTCAGAGCCGGAGCCGGGTCCTGCTTGTGAACGTGTTGCAGAGTGGTGTTGACGGAGGGGTTCACGACGTCCAGCACCGGCTTGGGGTAGAAGCCCAGGCCGATGATCAGCGCGATCAGCGGCGCCACGGCGATCACCTCACGCGTGCGCAGGTCCTTCATGCCCTCCAGCCCGGCCTTCAGCGGGCCGGTCATGGTCCGCTGGTAGAGCCAGAGCACGTACAGCGCGGCCAGGATGATCGCGGTGGTGGCCACGATCGCCACCGCCTTGTAGCGCTCGAAGGTGCCGACCAGGACCAGGAACTCCGAGACGAAGGAGGACAGGCCCGGCAGCGCCAGCGAGGACAGCCCGGCGATCAGGAACACGCCGGCCAGCTTCGGCGCGACCTTGTTCACGCCTCCGTAGTCGTCGATCAGCTGCGAGCCGCGCCGGGAGATGAGGAAGCCGGCGACGATGAACAGCGCTCCGGTCGACAGGCCGTGGTTCACCATGTAGAGCGAGGCACCGCTCTGGCCCCGGGAGGTCATCGCGAACACCCCGAGGGTGATCAGTCCGAAGTGCGAGATCGAGGTGTAGGCGATCAGGCGCTTGATGTCGGTCTGGCCGATGGCCAGCAGCGCACCGTAGATGGTGCCGACGATCGCCATCCCGATCACCAGCGGCGTGAAGAACTTCGAGGCGCCGGGGAACAGCTCCAGGCAGTACCGGAGCATCCCGAAGGTGCCGACCTTGTCCAGCACGCCGACCAGCAGCACCGCCGAGCCCGGCGTGGCCTCGGCGGCGGCGTCGGGCAGCCAGGTGTGGAACGGGAACAGCGGGGCCTTCACGGCGAAGGCCACGAAGAACCCGAGGAACAGCGCCTTGGCCAGACCCGAGCTGATGCCCAGCTGGCCGGAGCTCACCGCGTTCGCCAGCGTCTGGAAGTCGAAGGTCCCGGTGCCCAGGTGCTTGCCCGAGGCCACGTACAGGCCGATCAGCGCGGCCAGCATGAACAGGCCGCCGAACAGCGAGTACAGCAGGAACTTCACAGCGGCGTAGGAGCGCTGCGGTCCGCCGAACCCTCCGATGAGGAAGTACATCGGGATCAGCATGGCTTCGAAGAACACGTAGAACAGGAACAGATCGGTGGCCGCGAAGACCCCGATCATCATGGTCTCCAGCAGCAGGTACAGCGAGAAGTAGGCGCGCACCGAGCGGCGGCCGTCGACCTGCGCCTCGTCGGCGTCGTTCCAGGCCGCCAGCAGCACCACCGGCATCAGCACCGTGGTCATCAGGATCAGCACCAGGGCGATGCCGTCGACCCCGAGGCCGTAGTTGATGTTGAAGGCCTTGATCCAGTGGTGGCTCTCGATGAACTGGAACCGGGCGCCACCCTTCTTGAACTGCGAGGCCATCGCCGCGGCGATGCCGAAGGTGGCGACGCTGAAGGTCAGCGCGATCTTCTTGGCGGCCTCGCTCCGCTCCTTCGGCAACGTGGCCACCAGCGCGGACCCGACCAGCGGGACCACGCCCATCGTGGTCAACCAGGGAAAGCTGCTCATCTCCATCTCTCCCTTTAGAGCTTCGCGAAGAGGATCGCGGCGACCAGGGCCGCCGCGCCCCCGAACATGGACAGGGCATAGGAGCGGACGAATCCGGTCTGGAGCCGCCGCAGCCGGCCCGAGGTCCCGCCGACCAGCGCGGCCAGGCCGTTGATCGCCCCGTCCACGCCGCGGTTGTCGGTGTAGACCAGGGTGCGGGTCAGGTACTGGCCGGGGCGCATCAGCACCGCCTCGTTGAAGGCGTCGCCGTACAGGTCCTTGCGGGCCGCCACGGTGATGAAGCTGCCGCGCGGGGCGACGGCCGGGACCTTGCGGGTGCCGTACTTCATGATCGCGAACGCCACGCCCACGGCCACCGCGGCCAGCGTGATGATCGACAGCGTCGTGGAGTTCAGCCCGCCGGGCAGCTTGCCCTCCTCGCGCGGCCCGGTCACCGGCTCCAGCCAGTTCACGAACGCGGAGTTCATGGAGAACAGGAAGCCCGCGGCCACCGAACCGACGGCCAGCAGCAGCATCGGCAGGCCCATGGACAGCGGCGACTCGTGCGGGTGCGGCTCGTGACCGTCGGCGTCCTCCACCCAGCGCTTCTCGCCGAAGAAGGTCATGATCACCATGCGGGTCATGTAGAACGCGGTGATCAGCGCGCCCAGCAGGGCCGCGCCGCCGAGGATCCAGCCCGAGGTGCCGCCCTTGCTGAAGGCGGCCTCGATGATCTTGTCCTTGGAGTAGAACCCGGAGAACGGCGGGCAGCCGATGATCGCCAGGTAGCCCAGGAAGAACGTGCCGAAGGTGATCGGCATGTACTTCCGCAAGGCCCCGTAGTGGCGCATGTTCACCTCGTCGTTCATGCCGTGCATGACCGATCCGGCGCCGAGGAACAGCCCGGCCTTGAAGAAGCCGTGGGTCACCAGGTGCATGATCGCGAACGCGTAGCCGATCGGCCCCAGGCCCGCGGCCAGGATCATGTAGCCGATCTGCGACATCGTCGAGCCGGCCAGGCTCTTCTTGATGTCGTCCTTGGCGCAACCGACGATCGCACCGAACAGCAGCGTGATCGCGCCGACGATGGTCACCAGCAGGCGCGCGGTCGGCGACAGGTCGAAGATCGCGTGCGAGCGGACGATCAGGTAGACGCCGGCGGTCACCATGGTCGCGGCGTGGATCAGGGCGCTGACCGGGGTCGGGCCCTCCATCGCGTCGCCGAGCCAGGACTGCAGCGGGAACTGCGCCGACTTACCGCAGGCGGCCAGCAGCAGCATGATGCCGATCGCGGTCAGCGTGCCCTTAGAAGCGCCGCCGGCGGTGCCGAAGACCGTGCCGAAGTTGAACGAGCCGAAGGTGACGAACATCAGCATGATCGCGATCGACAGCCCGACGTCGCCGACGCGGTTCACGACGAACGCCTTCTTCGCCGCGGCCGCCGCGCTCGGCTTGGCCTGCCAGAACCCGATCAGCAGGTAGGAGGCCAGACCGACGCCCTCCCAGCCGACGTACAGCAGCAGGTAGTTGTCGGCCAGCACCAGGACCAGCATCGCGGCCAGGAAGAGGTTCAGGTAGCTGAAGAACTTCCGGCGCTCCGGGTCGTGGCTCATGTAGCCGACCGAGTAGATGTGGATCAGCGATCCGACCCCGGTGATCAGCAGGATGAAGACCACCGAGAGCTGGTCGAGCTGGAAGGCCACGTCGGCCTGGAACGGGTTCTGCCCCGTCCCGGGCACCGGGACCCAGGAGTACAGGTGCTGGTGCATGGTCCGCGCGGCGCCGTGCTTGCCGAGCATCGTGAAGAACAGCCCCGCCGCGAGGGCGAAGCTGCCCAGCGCCGTCAGGCACCCGAGCAGGTGCCCCCAGGCGTTGGTGCGCTTGCCCCCCAGGAGCAGGAGCGCCGCGCCGAAGAGCGGCAGTCCGGGGACAAGCCAGATGAGACTTTCCATTGCTTACTCGGCCCGCCTCTCAGAGGGTGGGAAGTGGCGATTTGCGGTATACGGGACCGCCGGCTGACGTCGAAAACCAGCGAAACGGCCTAGGAGCAAGCATGGCTAGACGGGTGGCCCGCGCATCCTGGTTGGCTGTAAGGGCCGCCCGGCGACGCCAGGCGCCGCTCATAGGCTGTTTCGCGCCGCGAATTGACACTTTCCGCCCTCTCAGTACTTCAGCAGGTTTGCGTCGTCGACAGAAGCCGAGCGGCGGGTGCGGAACACGGACACGATGATGGCCAGCCCGACCACGACCTCCGCGGCGGCCACCACCATCGTGAAGAAGGCGATGACCTGACCGGTGAGGTCGCCGTGCATGCGGGAGAAGGTCACCAGCGACAGGTTCACAGCGTTGAGCATCAGCTCGACGCACATGAAGACCACGATGGCGTTCCGGCGGATCAGCACGCCGAAGGCGCCGATCGTGAACAGGAGCGCCGACAGGAACAGGTAGTTGGCCGGGTTCATTCAGCGGCTCCGTTCGTCGAGGCGTTTTCGAGTTCCGGAGCGTCGCCCTGGTGCGGCACGGCCATGTTCTCCCGGGTGACCGCGGTCAGGCCGACCGCGTCGCGCACCGGGGTGCGGGCCTGCAGCGTGGCGTTCACCGAGTCCTCGGCGACCGAGCCGTCGGGCAGCAGCGCGGGGATGTCGACCGCGTTGTGCCGCGCGTAGACGCCCGGCGTCGGCAGCGGCGTCATCCGCTTGCCGGTGCGCACGCGCTCCTCGACCAGTTCCTTCTGCGACTTGCGGGCCACCAGGCGCTCCCGGTGCGTCATCACCATGGCGCCGACGGCGGCGGTGATCAGCAGCGCCGAGGTGACCTCGAAGGCCCAGAAGTACTTGCTGAAGATCAGGTCCGCGAGGTTCTTGACGTTGCCGCCGCCGGCGTTGGCCTGTCCGGCCCCGACGAAGGTCCCCAGCCGCGCGTGGCCCAGGGCCACCATGACCAGCACCGCGAACGCGACCGCGGCCAGCACCGCCAGCTTGCGCTGGCCCTTGATGGTCTCCACCAGGGAGTCGGCGCTGGAGACGCCGACCAGCATCAGCACGAACAGGAACAGCATCATGATCGCGCCGGTGTAGACGACGATCTGCACCACGCCGAGGAAGTAAGCCCCCTGCGCCAGGTAGAACATCGCCAGGCAGATCATGGTCATGGCCAGCGAGAGCGCCGAGTGCACGGCCTTCTTGGAGAAGACCGTGCCCAGCGCTCCGAGCACCGCCACGGCGCCGAGCACGTAGAACTGGAAGGCCTCGCCGTCGGAGGTCTTGCTCAGTCCGGCGGCCAAGGTGACGCCCTGCTCGGAAAGAGCGAGCGGAAGGCTCATCACGCGTCCTCCCCGTCCGGGTCGGGCTTGGCCGAGCTGCGCTGCTGCGGGACCGTGCCCGGCGCGGCCGCGGTGACCTTGCCCTCGTAGTAGTCCTGGGCGGACATGCCCGGGAAGATCGAGTGCGGCGATTCGACCATGCCCTCGGTCAGCCCGGCCAGCAGCTCGTCCTTGGTGTAGATGAGGCTGGCCCGCGAGGTGTCCGCGAGCTCGAACTCGTTGGTCATGGTCAGCGCCCGGGTCGGGCACGCCTCGATGCACAGCCCGCACAGGATGCAGCGCAGGTAGTTGATCTGGTAGACGCGGCCGTAGCGCTCACCCGGGGAGTAGCGCTCCTCCTCGGTGTTGTCCGCGCCCTCCACGTAGATGGCGTCCGCCGGGCAGGCCCACGCGCACAGCTCGCACCCGATGCACTTCTCCAGGCCGTCGGGGTGCCGGTTGAGCTGGTGCCGGCCGTGGAACCGCAGCGCGGTCTGCTTGGGCTCCTCGGGGTACTGCTCGGTCGTCCGCTTCTTGAACATCGTCGAGAAGGTGACGCCGAACCCCGCGACCCCGGCGAGCGGGTTCTTCGGCTTCTCCTTGCCGGAGTAAGGGTTCTCTTGGTCAGACATCGGAGTCTCCTCCTGCTTCGAGTTCGGCGGCCTCGACCACGGCGCCCACCAGGGCCGCCCGGGGGCGGCGCGGCGTGAACGCCGGCATCTGCTGGCCGGGCAGCGGCGGCACCGGGAACCCGCCACCCATCGGGTCGAACGGCTTGGCCGCCTCAGCGGCCTCCTCCGCCTTCTCCAGGGCGCTGGTCTGCCGGTAGCGCAACTCGCTGACGATCCAGGCGATCACCACCACCGCGGCCACCGGCCCGAGGATGTAGATCAGGTGCGAGCGGTCCAGGTCGCCCTGGTTCTTCAGGGTCCGCACCACGGCCACCGCCAGCAGCCAGACCAGCGAGGCCGGGATCAGCACCTTCCAGCCCAGCTTCATGAACTGGTCGTAGCGCAGGCGGGGCAGCGTGGCCCGCAGCCAGAAGAAGAACAGCATGAAGACCACGAGCTTGATGACGTACCACAGCACCGGCCACCAGCCGCTGTTCGCGCCGTGCCAGACCGAGACCAGCCCGAACGGGGCGTGCCAGCCGCCCAGGAACATCAGCACGGCCAGCGAGGAGACGGTGACCATGTTGACGTACTCGGCCAGGAAGAACAGCGCGAACTTGATCGAGGAGTACTCGGTGTGGAACCCGCCGACCAGTTCGCCCTCGGCCTCGGGGAGGTCGAAGGGCGCGCGGTTGGTCTCGCCGACCATCGACACCACGTAGATGACGAAGGAGGGCAGCAGCGGCAGGCAATTCCACCAGCTGTGCTGGCTGTTGACGATGCCCGAGGTGCTCATCGTGCCGGCGTAGATGAACACCGCCACGAAGGACAGCGACATCGCGATCTCGTAGGAGATCATCTGCGCGGTGGAGCGCAGACCGCCCAGCAGCGGGTAGGTCGAGCCGGAGGCCCAGCCGGCCAGCACGATGCCGTAGATCCCGATCGAGGTCGCGGCCAGCACGTACAGGATGCCGACCGGCAGGTCGGTCAGCTGCAGCGGCGTGCGGTGGCCGAAGATCGACACCTGGTTGTTCGCCGGGCCGAAGGGCACCACGGCGATCGCCAGGAACGCCGGGACCGTGGAGATCAGCGGCGCCAGGATGAAGACGATCTTGTCCGCCGCGGTGGGGATGATGTCTTCCTTGAGCATCAGCTTCACACCGTCGGCCAGCGACTGGAGCATGCCCCAGGGGCCGGTGCGGTTGGGGCCGATGCGCTGCTGCATGTAACCGACGATCTTGCGCTCGAACAGGATCGCCATCAGGACCGTGACGACCAGGAACGCGAAGACCGCGACCACCTTGACCAGGATCAGCCACCACGGGTCCCGGCCGAAGAACGAGAGGTCCTCGTAGTTCGCGGGGGTGGTGGCGTCGGCTGCCAAGGGGCCGCCGGCCAGGTGCCCGAACGCGGTCAGGGCGCTCATGCGGTGGCCTCCACTTCGGTCGCGGCGCGTGCGATCTTGACCAGCGAACCGGTGTCCGCGCGCAGCGCGCGGCGGACCTTCGAGCCCTTGGAGTTCGTGGGCAGCCACACGACGCGGCCGGCCAGGTCTTCGATCCGCAGCGGCAGGGTGATCGAGCCGTGCTCGTTGGAGACGGTGACCAGGTCGCCCTCGGCGGCCTCGATCTCCGAGGCGGTCTCCTTGCTCAGGTGGACCGCCGTGGGCTTGCGGGTGCCGGCCAGGAACGGCTCGTGCGCCTGCAGGGATCCCTCGTCCAGCAGCAGGTGCCAGGTGGCCAGCACGGCCTCGCCGACCGCCGGCTTGGGCAGTTCGGCGGCGGTTCCGGCCAGCGCCGGGGTCTTCTCCCGGTGCCACAGGCCCAGCTGCGCCAGCTCGTGCCGGGCCGCGCCGACCGTGGGCAGACCCAGGTGCACGTCCATGGCGTCCGCGATCCGGTCCAGCACCCGCAGGTCCGGCATCTCGCCGAGGCCCGCGGCCTGGACCGCGTCGGCGTCCAGCGCCGTGTCGAAGGACCGCGCGCGGCCCTCCCAGTCCACGAAGGTGCCGGACTTCTCAGCGACCGGGGCCACCGGGAACACCACGTGCGCCCGCTCCGTGACCGCGCTGTGCCGGAACTCCAGCGAGACCACGTGCGGCACCCGCTCCAGGGCGTCCAGGAACGCCTGCGGGTCGGCCGTGTCGTAGGGGTCGACGCCGGCCACCACGAGCCCGGCGATCCCGCCGTGCACCGCGGTGTCCACGATCTCGGCGGTCCCGCGCCCGAAGGCGCCCGGCAGGTTGCCGACGCCCCAGCGGGCGGCGACCTCGGTGCGGGCCTCGGGGTCGGTGGCCGGGCGGCCGCCGGGCAGCAGGTTCGGCAGCGCCCCGGCCTCCAGGGCGCCGCGCTCGCCGGCCCGGCGCGGGACCCACGCCAGCTTCGCGCCGGTCACCCCGGCCAGCTTCACCGCGGCGGTGAGCGCCCCGGGCACGGCGGCGAGCCGCTCGCCGACCAGGATCACCGCCCCGGGCCTGCGCAGGTCCTCGGCGGTCTTCAGGCCTGCGGCGTCCAGACCGGAGTCCGGGCCGCCGTCGGCCAGCGCCGCCAGGAACGCCGGCTCCGTGAGCGG
The DNA here is from genome assembly GCF_041262085.1 of Catenulispora sp. GAS73. NCBI lineage: Bacteria > Bacillati > Actinomycetota > Actinomycetes > Catenulisporales > Catenulisporaceae > Catenulispora > Catenulispora sp. GAS73. The sequence goes on along the minus strand of NZ_JBGCCM010000008.1, from coordinate 352,823 downwards.
CGCCGCCTTCAGCAGCGCGCCCTTGAGCTTGCTCAGCCCGCGGGTGGCGTAGGGCGCTATGGCCGAGACCGCCAGCCTCCGGGAGAGCACGTTCTTGCGCAGCCGCAGGAAGACGATCGGCGACTCCTCCTCCGGCTCGAAGCCGACGAGCAGCACGGCCGGGGCGAGGTCGAGGTCGGCGTACGTGGTCGCCAGGCCCGAGCCCGCGACGTAGGACGCCAGGAACTCGGCCTCCTCCTCGGAGTGCGGCCGCGCCCGGAAGTCGATGTCGTTGGTCTCCAACGCGATCCGGGTGAACTTCGCGTAGGCGTAGGCGTCCTCCAGCGTCAGCCGACCGCCGACCAGGGCGGCGGCCCGGCCGCGAGCGGCGTTCAGCCCCTCGGCGGCGAAGGCCAGCGCCTCAGGCCAGGAGGCGGGGCGCAGCTCGCCGGACTCGCGGTCCCGGATCAGCGGGGAGGTGATGCGCTTGGCGGCGGGGGCCTGCGCGTACTGGAACGCCCAGCGTCCCTTGTCGCAGTTCCACTCCTCGTTCACCTGCGGATCGTCGGCGGCCATGCGCCGGGTGACCTTGCCGCGCCGGTGGTCGGTGCGCAGCGAGCAGCCCGCCGCGCAGTGCTCACAGGCGGTCGGCGAGGAGACCAGGTCGAAGGGCCGCGACCGGAACCGGTAGGCCGCGCCGGTCAGCGCGCCGACCGGGCAGATCTGCACGGTGTTGCCGGAGAAGTAGGACGCGAAGTCCTGGTCCTCGGCGACCGAGATGCCGACCTGCTGCTCCGAGCCGCGCTCGATCAGGGTGATGAACGGGTCGCCGGCGATCTGGTCGGCGAACCGCGTGCAGCGCGCGCAGGACACGCACCGCTCACGGTCCAGCAGCACCTGGCTGGAGATGTTGATCGGCTTGGGGAAGGTGCGCTTGACGCCCTCGAACCGGGACTCCCCGGCGCCGGTGCTCATCGCCTGGTTCTGCAGCGGGCACTCGCCGCCCTTGTCGCAGACCGGGCAGTCCAGCGGGTGGTTGATGAGCAGCAGCTCCATCACCCCGCGCTGGGCCTTCTCGGCGACCGGCGAGCTCATCTGGGTCTTGATCACCATGCCGTCGGCGACCGTGGTCGTGCAGGCGGCCACCGGCTTGCGCTGGCCCTCCACCTCCACGATGCACTGCCGGCAGGCGCCGACCGGGGCCAGCAGCGGGTGGTCGCAGAACCGCGGCACCTGGGTGCCGATCCGCTCCGCGGAACGGATGATCAGCTCGTTCTTCGGTACCTGGAGTTCGACGCCGTCGATGGTGATGGTCACGAGATCGACGGGAGGTGGCGTAGGCACCGCCACCTCCTTGCCGCTGTCTGCGGAGTTCTGAGTGGTCACGGTCATGCGCTGGTCCTCGCGAATGACAGCGGGCCGTCGGCCCACGCGGTGGACAGGGACGGGTCGAAGGGGCACCCGCCGCGTTCGAAGTGCTCCAGGTACTCGTCCCGGAAGTACTTGAGCGAGGACTGGATCGGCGCGGCGGCACCGTCGCCGAGGGCGCAGAAGGCCTTGCCCACGATGTTGTCGCACAGGTCCAGGAGCTTGCCGAGGTCTTCCTCGGTGCCCTCGCCCTTCTCCATGCGCTTGAGGATCTGCACCAGCCAGTAGGTGCCCTCGCGGCAGGGCGTGCACTTGCCGCAGGACTCGTGCGCGTAGAACTCGGTCCAGCGCAGCGCGGCGCGGACCACGCACGTGGTCTCGTCGAAGATCTGCAGCGCCTTGGTGCCGAGCATGGAGCCGGCCGCGCCGACGCCCTCGTAGTCCAGCGGGACGTCGAGGTGCTCCTCGGTGAACATCGGGGTCGAGGAGCCGCCGGGGGTCCAGAACTTCAGACGGTGGCCGGGGCGGACGCCGCCGGCGTAGTCCAGCAGCTCGCGCAGCGTGATGCCGAGCGGGGCCTCGTACTGGCCGGGGTGCTTCACGTGGCCGGACAGCGAGTACAGCGTGAAGCCCGGGGACTTCTCACTGCCCATGCCCCGGAACCACTCCACGCCGTTGCGGACGATCGCGGGAACCGAACCGATGGACTCGACGTTGTTGACACAGGTGGGGCTGGCGTAGAGCCCTGCGACGGCCGGGAAGGGAGGACGCAGACGAGGCTGTCCGCGCTTGCCTTCCAGGGAGTCCAGCAGCGCCGTCTCCTCGCCGCAGATGTACGCGCCGGCGCCGCCGTGCACGGTGAGTTCGAGGTCGAAGTCGGTGCCCAGGACGCCCTTGCCGAGGAACCCGGCCTCGTACGCCTCGCGGACCGCGGCCTGCAGCCGCCGCAGCACGTGCAGCACCTCGCCGCGCACGTAGATGAACGCGTGGCTGGCGCGGATCGCGTAGCACGCGATGATCACGCCTTCCACCAGCTCGTGCGGGTTGGCCATCATGAACGGGATGTCCTTGCACGTGCCCGGCTCGGACTCGTCCGCGTTCACCACCAGGTAGTGCGGCTTGCCGTCGTTCTGCGGGATGAAGCCCCACTTCATGCCGGTGGGGAAGCCCGCGCCGCCGCGGCCGCGCAGTCCGGAGTCCTTGACGAGCTGGATCACCTCGTCGGGGTGCATCCGCAGCGCCTGCTTGACCGCGGTGTAGCCGTCGCGCCGCTGGTAGCCGGCGAGCGTCCAGGGCTCGGAGTCCAGCCAGCCCCGGGACAGGACGGGGGTGAGTTCGGGTGCCATTACTCGGACGCCTCCGGGGTGAGCGCCGGACCGGTGGGGGTCCGGCCCTGCGAGACGAGCAGACCGGCCAGCGTGGCGTGGCCGGCGGCGCCGCCCCCGGCCACGGCGCCCGCGCGCGGGTCCTCGAACCCGGCCAGGATCCGCTCGGCCTGCTTGAAGGTGCACAGGGCGGGGCCGCGGGTGGAGTGCACTTCCTTGCCCGCGCGCAGCTCGTCGACGACCCGGACCGCCTTGTCGGGGTTCATGTCGTCCAGGAACTCCCAGTTGACCATCATCACCGGGGCGAAGTCGCACGCCGCGTTGCACTCGATGTGCTCCAGCGTGAGCTTGCCGTCCTCGGTGGTCTCGTCGTTGCCGACGCCCAGGTGCTCCTTGAGCGTGGCGAAGATGGCGTCGCCGCCCATCACCGCGCACAGCGTGTTGGTGCACACCCCGACGTGGTAGTCGCCGACCGGGCGCCGCTTGTACATCGTGTAGAACGTCGACACCGCCGAGACCTCGGCGGTGGACAGGCCCAGCTTGTCGGCGCAGTACTCGATGCCCGCCGGCGAGACGTAGCCCTCCTCGCTCTGCACCAGGTGCAGCAGCGGCAGCAGGGCCGAGCCGGACTGCGGGTAGCGCGCGACGATCTTGTCGGCGTCGCCGTCCAGCTTCATCAGGTGTTCGTAGTTGCTCAACGGTCCACACCACCCATAACCGGGTCCAGGGAGGCGATGGCGACGATGACGTCGGCCAGCTGGCCGCCCTCGCACATCGCCGCGGTCGCCTGGAGGTTCGTGAAGGACGGGTCGCGGAAGTGCACCCGGTAGGGCCGCGTGCCGCCGTCGGAGACGACGTGCACGCCCAGTTCGCCCTTGGCCGACTCCACCGCCGCGTAGACCTGGCCGGCCGGGACGTGGAAGCCCTCGGTGACCAGCTTGAAGTGGTGGATCAGGGCCTCCATGGAGTCGCCCATGATGTGCCGGATGTGGTCCAGGCTGTTGCCCATGCCGTCGCTGCCCAGGGCGAGCTGCGCGGGCCAGGCGATCTTCTTGTCCTCGACCATGACCGGCTGGCCCTGGGTGCGCTGGATGCGGTCCAGGCACTGCTCGACGATCTTCAGCGACTCGTACATCTCGGTCAGGCGGACCCGGTAGCGGCCGTAGGCGTCGCAGGTGTCCCAGGTGGCGACATCGAAGTCGTACGTCTCGTAGCCGCAGTAGGGCTCGGACTTGCGGAGGTCGTGCGGGTGGCCGGTGCTCCGCAGCACCGGGCCGGTGATGCCCAGCGCCATACAGCCGGCCAGGTCCAGGTGGCCCACGCCCTCGGTGCGGCCCTTGAAGATCGGGTTCTCGTTGCACAGCTTCGCGTAGTCCGGGAAGCGCTTGCGCATCAGCTTGATGTAGCTGCCGATCTTGTCCACCGCGCCGGGCGGCAGGTCCTGCGCGACGCCGCCGGGGCGGATGAACGCGTGGTTCATGCGCAGGCCGGTGATGAACTCGAAGAGGTCCAGCGTCTCCTCGCGCTCGCGGAAGCCCGCGGTCATCATGGTCAGCGCGCCCATCTCCATGCCGCCGGTGGCCAGGCAGACCAGGTGGCTGGAGATCCGGTTCAGCTCCATCAGCAGGACCCTGATGACGCTGGCCCGCTCGGGGATCTGGTCCTCGATGTCCAGGGCCTTCTCCACCGCCAGGCAGTACGCCGTCTCGTTGAACAGCGGCGTGAGGTAGTCCATGCGGGTCACGAAGGTCGTGCCCTGCACCCAGCTGCGGTACTCGGTGTTCTTCTCGATGCCGGTGTGCAGGTAGCCGATGCCGCAGCGGGCCTCGGTGACGGTCTCGCCGTCGATCTCCAGGATCACCCGGAGCACGCCGTGCGTCGAGGGGTGCTGAGGCCCCATGTTGACCACGATGCGCTCTTCGGGAGCCTCCTGCAGGCCCGACAGGATCTCGTCCCAGTCGCCGCCGGAGACATTGAAGACGCGGCCTTCGAGGCCTTCGCTGTCCTCGCCCGCCGACTCGTTCGCGCCGTCGAATTCGACGGTGCCGTCGATGACTGTCATGAGTACGCCCTCCGCTGGTCCGGAGCCGGGATCTGCGCGCCCTTGAACTCGACGGGGATGCCGCCGAGCGGGTAGTCCTTGCGCTGGGGGTGGCCCAGCCAGTCGTCCGGCATCAGGATCCTGGTCAGGCCGGGGTGGCCGTCGTAGATGATGCCGAACATGTCGTAGGCCTCGCGCTCGTGCCAGTCGACCGTCGGGTAGACCTCGTAGAGCGAGGGGATGTGCGGGTCGACGTCCGGAGCGGTGGTCTCCAGGCGGATCCGGCGGTTGTGCGTGATGCTCAGCAGCGGGACGACGCTGTGCAGTTCGCGGCCGGACTCCTCCGGGAAGTGGACACCGGTGACGCCCAGGCACATCTCGAAGCGCAGCGCGGGGTCGTCGCGCAGCGTCTTGGCGACGCGGACGAGGTGCTCGCGCGGGACGTGGATGGTCAACTGGCCGCGGTACACGACGTAGGCGCTGATCGCCTCCAGCGGCAGGCCCTGCTCCTCCAGCGCGCCTTCGAGCTCGTCGGCGATGACGTCGAAGTAGCCGCCATAGGGGCGCTCACTGGCGCCGGGGAGCTCGATCCGGCGGACCAGGCCGCCGTAGCCGGAGGTGTCGCCGCCGTTGCGGACCCCGAACATGCCTTTGCGGGTGGCGATCAGCTCGCCACCCGGCTTGTCAGCACCCTGTTCCGGGACCGCGGGTACGTTTTCGGTCACCGAAGGAGCCCTTCCATCAGGATCGTCGGCTTGGCGTTCATCGCGGCCTTCTCGGCCTCTTCCGCGGCCTTCTTGCGGTTCACGCCCAGCGGCATGCTCTGGATCTGCTCGTGGAGCTTCAAGATCGCGTCCAGCAGCATCTCTGGCCGCGGCGGGCAGCCCGGCAGGTAGATGTCGACCGGCACGATGTGGTCCACGCCCTGCACGATCGCGTAGTTGTTGAACATGCCGCCCGACGAGGCGCACACGCCCATCGCGATGACCCACTTGGGGTTCGCCATCTGGTCGTAGACCTGGCGCAGGACCGGGGCCATCTTCTGGCTCACCCGGCCCGCCACGATCATCAGGTCCGCCTGCCGCGGCGTCGCGGAGAACCGCTCCATGCCGAAGCGCGCCAGGTCGTACCGGCCGGCGCCGGTGGCCATCATCTCGATGGCGCAGCAGGCCAGACCGAAGGTCGCCGGCCACACCGACGACTTACGCATGTAGCCCGCCAGACCCTCCACCGTCGTGAGGAGGAATCCTGCGGGCAGTTTCTCTTCCAGGCCCATCTGTCAGTCCCATTCCAATCCGCCGCGGCGCCAGACGTAGGCGTACGCGACGAAGACGGTGAGGATGAAGAACACCATCTCGACGAGCCCGAACCAGCCCAGCGAGTCGAACCGCACCGCCCACGGGTACAGGAACACGATTTCGATGTCGAAGATGATGAAGAGCATGGCGGTCAGGTAGTACTTCACCGGGAAGCGGCCGCCGCCGACCGGCTGCGGAGTGGGCTCGATGCCGCACTCGTAGGCCTCCAGCTTGGCGCGGTTGTACCGCTTCGGTCCGGTCAGCATCCCCGACACCACCGAGAACACGGCGAACCCGGCGGCCAACCCGCCGAGCACCAGAATCGGCGCGTAACTGTTCATGGGTGACGTCCTGTCAGGCAGGTTTGTGTCAATTTCTGGACGAGTGGGCCCTGCTCACGCTACTTGTGGCTGATTTCACAAGCTCCCGCGACGTTCAGTGCCGTGTTGTGAACCCAGTGTGTGGTGAGGCGGTTTCACAGCACGACCGTGAGCGCCACGAAACGGTCGGTGCCTTCTTTCGCCGCTGATCCTACGCCTGCGCCGTGTGGGCTGCGCCACAGGGGTGCGGCCAAGTGTGAGCGAGATCACCGGAAGATCAACGATCATCGGCGCACGAAGATCATCCAACCGGATAAAAACGAAGGTGTCGTGATATAGGGGCCTAGCTCCGACCGCCGCCTGGGACCGACTTGCACCGTACGCCGGGCTCTGCTTGGGAAAGCCCTTGGCGGGCGCGCCCATGGGAGTAGGTTCAGGTGGTGGACGCCAGGGCGCTCTGAAGCGAGGAGATCCGCGATGCACCCGCGACGGCTTTCTGTTAGCTCGGTGGCGGCATGCGCCGTTCTCCTTGGTTTCACAACGGTTTCCTGCTCCACGACAGCCAATCAGGTGAACGCCGGGCACTCCGCGGGGTCGGGGACGGGGACGGTTTCGGCGAGTTCTTCTCAGGGGACTGGTTCGGGGACGGCCTCGGGCTCCCCGAGCCCGTCGAGCCCGTCGGCGACCGGGGTGGGCTCGGCTACCGGGGTTCCCGGTGGGGGCACGTCCACCTCTTCTCCGTCGGCCGGTCCCGGAAGCAGCACCGGTGGGCGCCCGACGTCTCCGCCGTCCTCACCGACGCCGCATCCCTCGCCCCCCAGTTCGGCACCGAGCACGGTGCACGGGACACTGACCGTGACGCCGGCGCAGAACGGGATGACGTTCCACGTGGCGGTGGGGACGGAGATCATGGCCGCACAGTTCCCGTGGCCCGCGGCGCCCATCTCGACCAACCCCTCGATCCTGGCACCGGGAGTCTCGCCGATGTACATCGTGTGCCGGCCGCCGGGGACGACGTGCTCGGCGCCGCCGCGGACGTTCTCGGCGAAGGGCCGGGGGACGGCGGAGATCACGGCGTACCGGGACATGTGCGGGGAGGCTCGGCGGTGTGTGCCGCCGGCGGACTGGACGCAGTTCGAGGTGACGGTCGTCGTGGATTGAGGCGCGGCGGGCTTGCCGGGCTGTGAGCTTGCCCGGCTGCTGGCTTGGCGGGCTGCGGGCGTGCGGCATGTGCAGGTGTGCGCTTGCCACTTGCGCGGGCGCATGCCGCGGTCGTGCCGCCATCTCCTCGTAACACCGCACGCCGGTCCGGGGAAGCTCGGACCGGGGCGCGTACGGCGTTTGTCAGGCTCCTGGTTGTTGTGCCGGAGCGTGCTCCGGTGTCAGCTGCTGCTGCGCCAGGGCTGGGAGGGCGCCGGGGGCGGGCCGTAGCCGGGGGGTGTGCTGAAGTGGGTGCTGTCGGCGTCGGATTCGGCGGGCTGCCATGCGCGCTCCTCGAACGCGCCGGGCCGGGGCGCGGCGGCTGCGAAGGAGTCCGGGCCCTCCACGACGTCGACGACCTCCTCGTCCACCACCGCGGCGGGGCCGTCGTAGACGACCGTCGGCTGGTCCGCCACCGGTTGGAACACCAGCGGCGGCTCCTCCACGACCGCGACCGGTTCCTCGACCACCACGCCCTCGAACTCGACGGGCCCGCCGGCGGTCTCCACGACGATGTCCGACTCAGCCCGCACGATCCCCTCGCCGAGGACGGCGCCGTCGGGTCCGCGCAGGATGAAGCTCTCGCCCTCGGCGAAGCCCATGGAGCGCGCCATCGCCTGCAGCTCGGCGTCCTGCTCGGCAGCGGTCCGCGCGGCCAGGACGTCGGAGGCCTCGACATGCGCGGCGGCGGCCAGAGCCTCGGCCTCACGCTGCGCGGCCGCGAACGCCTCGATACCGCCATGGTCCTCGGACACGCGCGGCAACGGCACCCCGACACCGGCGGGAGGCAGCGGCTCACCGGCGACAGCGGCTGCGCGGCGATCGGCTCGGGCGCGGCGCTCCTCGGCGGAGAGGGTTTCCACGTGCTGGACGGCGTCCGCGGGGTCGGGCTGGAGCTCCGGCTCGGCGGGAGCCAAGGCATCGGCCTGAGGGCCGCGAGCGTCGTACGGCTCGGCGGGCATGGCTACGGGAACAGCCGCGCCGTTGGCGCCCAGGGGCGCCGGATATGAGCCCGGTCCTGCCATATCGGCCTGCTGTTCGCCAGTGACACCGGGGCCGCCAAAGGCCGCGTGGAAGCCGGCTGCGGGCTGCACGCCAGGCAAGCCCTGCTTGGCCGGGGGCGCCGCATACGGGCCGGCGGACGCCATATCAGCCTGCTGCTCGCCAGCCGTAGCCTGTTCGGCCACACCATCGGTGCCGCCATAAGCCGCATGCGAACCAACCACACCTTGCTCAGCGACCGCAGCCTCGGCAGCCTCGGCCGCGGCAGCCTCAGCCGCCGCGCTTTCCGCAGCCGCAGCAGCCTCCGCCTCATCCGCGCGGTTCGCCGCGGCCACCATCTCCGCCAGCAACGCGGCCTCCTCGGCCGCCGCCGCCTCGTTCGCTGCGGCGAGTGCCGCTTCCTCGTCCCCGGCTTCCGCGGCGGCCACGGCCTGCGCGGCGAGCGCCACCGCCTTGTCGTCCACGAATTCCGCGGCCGCGTCGGCGATTTCCGCCGCCAGCTCCGGGGCGCCTTCCTCGGCCACATCGTCGGCTTCGCGTTCAGCTTCAGCTTCGGCTTCAGGTTCGGCTTCGGCCTCCACCGCCTCGGCGGCCGGCTCGCCGTCAGCAACCACCGCGGCCTCGACCTCAGCCTCAGCCTCAATCTCAGCCTCAGCCTCAGCGACGACCTCAACCTCAGCCGCCGCGCCGACGATCACCTCCGCCGCCAGCTCCCGCCGCACGCCCTCCGCCGCCGCCTCCAGCACCGCGCGCGCCAACGCCCGCAGCGCGTTCTCGTCCGCCGCGTGCAGGGCGGCCAGGACTTGGGCTTCGGCCGCGGCGACCGCCGTGTCGAGGACGCCGCCGGCGTTCAGGACCTCGGCGAGTTCCGAGTCGATCGACTCCGACACGATCGCCTGCGCCATCGCCTGAGCCGTGGCCGCTTCCGTGAGGGCGGAGGCCGAGGCGAGTGCGTCGGCCGCGGCGGCGTCCGCGAGGACCGCCTCGACCGTGGCCATCGTGTCCGGCTCGGATTCCGTCTCCGGGGTGGCGGCCGCGGCTGCCGCCTCGGCGAAGGCCTCCTCGACCGCCGCTTCCACCGCCGCCTCGGCCGCGGCCTGGCCGACGGCGCCCGCCGCCTGGGCCATCAGCTCGGCTTCGGCGTGCACCACGCCGCCGACGATGCCCGCGATCGCGTCGGCCTCGTGGCGGCGGGCACGTTCGGCTTCCTCGACGCCGGCCTGCGCGACCGCGTCGCGCTTGTCGGCCGGGACGCGGTCGCCGAGGGCGCCGAACAGGGCCTTGTCCGCGGCCAGCGCCATGGTGGCGACGTCCCAGTTCTCCGGGACGGTGGACAGCAGCGGGTTGTCGCTGAGGTCCAGCTCCTTCAGCGTCAGCTTCTGCCAGTTGCTGGTCGGGAGGTCCGACAGCCGGTTGCCGCGCAGGACCAGCGTCTCCAGCTTCGGCAGGTCGCACACCGAGCGCGGCATCCAGGTCAGCTGGTTCTCGGCGACGTCCAGTTTGCGCAGCGACTCCAGGCCGCCGAGCGCCCGCGGCAGCGAGGACAGCTCGTTGTCCGCCAGGTCCAGGTTCACCAGATTCCGCAGCATGCCCAGGGTCCGGGGCACCCACGCCAGCTGGTTCGAGGCCAGGTTCAGCGTCGTCAGCGCGCCGAGGCCGGACAGCTGGAAGGGCAGCTCCCGCAGGTTGTTGCCGACCAGGTCCAGCGTCTCCAGGCGGTGCAGCCCGCCGAGTCCGGCCGGCAGCGTCTCCAGGTCGCAGTACGCCAGCGACAGCCACGTCAGCCGCTTCAGCGCGCCGACCGAGGCCGGCAGCGACGTCAGCGGGTTCTGCGCCAGGTTCAGGGTGTCCAGGTTCGCCAGGCCGTCGAAGCTGTCCGGCAGGTCGCGCAGGCTGTTGCGGGAGACGTCCAGCGACGTCAGCACCCGCAGCGCGCCCAGCGACGGCGGCAGCTCGGTGAGCCGGTTGTACGTCAGGCTCAGCTTGTCCAGCGACGCCAGCCGCCCGATCGCCTCCGGGACGTGGGTCAGCCAGTTGTCGGCCAGGTTCAGGTCGGTCAGCCGGCTCAGGTCCGCCACCGAGGCCGGCAGCTCCTCCAGGTGGTTGCCGCTGAGCGCGAGGGTCTGCAGCTCGCTGAGGTTGCCGATGGACGCCGGCAGCGTCTGCAGCTGGTTCTTCTGCAGGTACAGCTTGGTCAGCGAGGCCATGTCCCCGATCGACGTCGGCAGCTTGCGCAGCCGGTTGCCGGTCAGGCTCAGCTCCTGCAGCCGGATCAGGGCCCCGATGCTCGGCGGCAGCTCGGTCAGCACGTTGTCGTCGGCGGACAGCGTCACCAGGGTCTGGGTGTCGCCGATCCAGTCCGGCAACTCGGTGAGCCGGTTGCCGTCCACGACCAGCGAGCGCAGGCTCGGCGCGCCCAGCGAGTTCGGCAGCCCGGGCAGCTGGTTCTTCTGCAGGTACAGGTCGGTGAGGTTGGCCAGCCGCCCGACCGCGTCCGGCAGGGCCGCGAACGCGTTCTCGTCGAGCCAGAGGCTGACCAGCCGCTCCAGCTGGGCGAAGTCGTCAGGGAGCGTGGACAGGCCGTTGCCGGTCAGGCTCAACTCGACCAGGCCGGTCAGCAGGGACGTCTGCGGCGGCAACTCTCCGCACTCGTTGTTGTCCAGCCACAGCCGACGCAGCCCCGACAGCTCGCCCAGGGTCTCGGGCAGCGCCCGGAGCCGGTTGCCCGACAGGTTCAGGAAGGTGACCGGCGCGAGCTCGGGCAGACGGCCGAACTCCGCGGGCAGCCCGGTCAGACCCAGATTGGACAGGTCCAGGCCGACCTCACCGTTGTCCTCGGTGGTGAGACGGTCACTGATGAGCCTTCTGATGTGGTCGATGTCCGGATTCACAGTCCGTCCCCCTGCGTCGTTCTGAAGTGGCAACCGCAATGCGTTCGGCGATCACAGACTGCCATCCCCGACAGGCGTATGTCGCATTGACGCTACCTTGCTTATAGTCCGCGCCGTGAGCGAACCGAAGAGGAACGCCGAAGCCGCACCGGACGCCACCCGCCCCCGGACCAGCACTCGCGACCCCGAAGCGCTGCGGGCCGCCCTCGAACCCTGGCTGGCCCGCCGGACCGGCGGCACCGATGTCCGGATAACCGATGTCCGAACACCCCAAACCAACGGGATGTCCTCGGAGACGTTGTTGTTCGACGCCCGATGGAGCCTCCCCGACAGCGAAGCGCAGTTCTGCCAATGCGTGGCGCGACTGGCACCCGCGTCCGACGCTATGCCCATCTTCCCGGAATACCGGATGCGGGATCAGTTCACTGTCATGGCGTTGGTCGGCGAACGCACGGCCGTCCCCGTCCCGCGAACTCTTTGGTATGAATCCGACCCGGAAATCCTCGGTGCGGAGTTCTTCGTCATGGAGCGCGTCGAGGGGCTGGTACCACCGGACATCCTGCCCTACACGTTCGGCGACAACTGGCTCTCGCAGGCCACCGACGACCAACGCCGACATCTCCAGGACGCCACAGTCGCCACCCTCGCGCGCATCCACGCCATCCCCGCGACGGCTGAGGAAGTCACCTTTCTGGGCGACCTCGGCGCCGACGGCGACGCGGCGCTGCGCGCGCACGTCGACGGCTGGCGCTCCTATTACAGGTGGGCCCACGGCGAGCATCCGATCCCCATCCTGGAGAAGACGTTCGCCTGGCTGGACGCGCACTGGCCGACGGACGTCGACGCCCCGGTCCTGAGTTGGGGCGACGCCCGCATCGGCAACATCATGTACCGGGACTTCACTCCGGCCGCGGTCCTGGACTGGGAGATGGCCGGGATAGCGCCGCGCGAGGTGGACCTCGGCTGGCTGGTCTTCCTGCACCGCTTCTTCCAGGACCTCGCGGAGTTCTTCGAGCTGCCGGGCCTGCCGGGCTTCCTGACGTTCGGCGACGTCGCCGCCGAGTACACCGCGCTGACCGGATACCGGGTCCGCGATCAGGAGTTCTACGAGGTCTACGCGGCACTCCGGCACGGGATCGTGATGGGGCGCGTGAACCAGCGCCGCATCCGGTTCGGGGAACAGGAGGCGCCCGACGAACCGGATGGGCTGGTGAACCATGCGGCCACCCTTGAGCGCATGATCGGGGAGGGTTATTCGTCCTGAAGCGAGAACGGCGGGTAGGCGTCGGTCAGGAGATAGCCGTAGCTCGACACGCGCGTCTGCCAGCGGATGAGGCCGGAGGTGAAGTCGAACAGGCCCCGCGGGTACCGGCCGGTGAACAGGATCGCGAACCACGCGATGATCGTCACGAAGTAGGCGCAGATGCCCAGCACCAACAGCACGATGAAGTGCGGGATGAGAAGCAGGCCCTTGACGAAGATGAGCAGACGGCTCAGCTTCTGCGGGTATTCGAACTGCACCTTCACCGGGTAGCCGGCAGCCTGCGGGGGCTGGCCGTAGGGGTTCGGCCCGGGGCCGTAGCCCGGGCCGCCCTGACCGTAACCGGGTCCGTACTGATCTGAAGACATGTGATCCCCTCCGTAAGTCGACTGAGTAGCGTAGGGAACCTACTGTGTGATCATGGCTCGCGGATAGGGAATCCATTAGGTGGAAGACCTCGATCATCAGCAGTCTTCACCGCGATCATCTCCCCGTAAACCGTCAACCCCGTACTTCGTCGGCCACCTTCTGCGGCTTCCCGGGCTGCCGGTCGACCGGGGTGATCACATCGATCTGGGCCTCCGAGCTGCGCCGGGGGCCCGACCAGCGGGCCGGGACCGCGTCGATCCGGTAGGCCAGGGCGTACGCGACCGCTTCGTAATTCACCCGCCAGCCCTGGAAATGCGGCCAGGCCTCATCGGGCGTGCGTTCGAACTCGTATCCCTGAGCCCGCATCCGTTGCACGCCGTAAAGGAACTCTTCCTTCGTGAGCACGATGGGATCGTCCGGAGAGGGGTCCGGGTTATAGGGAACGCGTTCCGTACGTGCGATCTCCCGCAGAGTCACATATCCGCTCCGCAACGCCATGCGGATCTCCCCGACGTTCTGCGACGGATTGAACGACACGTGGAGCGCGGCGGCGTCCAGAACGGCCAATAGCGCGATGAGCCAGTTGCGCTGCGCGCGGGGAGAACGGAAATAGATGAGAACCGGATAGCTCGTGTGGCTCTCCGAGACGTCGGCCGTCCACCGCTCCCACCCCCGGTAGAGGTCGGGGAGCTGGTCGTTCAGATTGACCATCGCGTAGCGCGCCAGGATCTCCGGGCCCCAGGCCGGTCCCCCGGCGCGCGCCTCCAGCATCGTCACCTCGGTCTCGCGCCGGGCGTAGGCGGCGTAGAGCGCCGGCAGGTATCCGACCAGCAGGCCGATGGAGACCGGTCCGGTGACCGCGGCGCAGAAGTCGATGGCGTTCAGCCGGGACTTGTCGGCCGAGGCGAAGCCCAGGGTGAACAGCGAGGAGCCGGCCTCGCGGATCGAGGCGCGCAGGTCCAGGGCGCCCAGCGAGAAGTTGAGCATGGAGTAGCCGGCCAGGAAGGACCCGAGCCAGCCCACCAGCTTGGCGACCACCGACAGCGGCCCGGCGTAGGCCAGGATCCGGTCCTTGGTCTCGTACCGCTCGAAGCGGTTGGCGAGAAGCTGGAACGACACGTACACGGCGCGCCCCAGCATGTTCGACATCCCGGGGCGGAAGACGCGCGGGACCACCAGGGTCCGCACCTCCGACATGAACGTGCCCAGCACGATCAGACCCCCGGCCACGCCCCAGATCGTCCGCACAGCGCCAGCTCCGTTGATCGTCGATACTGCGTTTGAACCGCGGCCTGCCCCGCTCCTTCCTGGGGTGATCGTAATAGGCTCGGAGACATGTTGCGTCTCGGCGTCTGCGTCCTGCCCGACCGTCCCTTCCGTGAGGCCGCCGCACGCTGGCGCCGGGCCGAGGAACTCGGCTTCGAACACGCCTGGACCTACGACCACATCACCTTCAGCAGCATCCCCGACGGCCCCTGGTACGACGCGGTCACGACGCTGGCCTCGGCGGCCGCGGTGACCGAACGGATCAAGCTCGGGACCCTGGTCGCGTCCCCGAACTACCGCCATCCGGTCCCGTTCGCCCAGGAGATCATGTCGCTGGACGACGCCTCCCGGGGCCGCTTCATCCTCGGCTACGGAGCGGGTTCCTTCGGTCCGGACGCCAAGGTACTCGGCTACGGCCCGGACGGCGCGGGCTGGTCGGCCAAGGAGCGCGGCGAGCGCTACCGGGAGTCGGTGGAGATCCTGGACCTGCTGCTGCGCGGGGGCGCCGAGGGCCGGACGCGCAGCACCTACCGCGGCACCTACTACGAGGCGGTCGACGCCCGGATGGAGCCGGGCTGCGTGCAGCAGCCGCGGGTGCCGTTCGGTCTGGCCGCGACCGGGCCGCTGGGCCTGCGCACCGTGGTGAAGCACGCGCAGATGTGGATCGCCGACGACACCCTCGCCGGCCGCGACGGGGAGGGCCCGACCGCGGCCGACACCTGGGCCGCGCTGGAGAAGGTGAGCAGGAAGCTCGACGACGTCTGCGAGAAGGAGGGCCGGGACCCGGCCTCGCTGCCGCGGCTGCTGCTGACCGGGCTCTCGCCGTTGCGGACCATGGAGTCCAAGGCCCGGTTCGACGAGGTGGCCGGGCGAGTGGAAGAGCTCGGCTTCACCGACTTCGTGGTCCACTATCCGCGGGAATCAGGGGCTTACGCCACCCCCGCGCACGTCCTTGACGAGATCGCGCCCGCCAACGCCTGAGGACTGCTTTACCCTATGTCACCATGGCGAACATAGACGTCCAGGGGTATCTTCGCCGCCTGGGCACGGAGCATCCCGGAAAGCCCACGATCGAGGGGCTTTTCGCGCTGCACCGCGCGCACGTGGAACGTGTCGCGTACACCTCCTTGCAGCTCCATCTCGGCCAGCGCACGACACCGGACCCGTACGACTCCGCGGCCCGCATCGTGGCCGGCGAGTCCGGGTACTGCTACCACCTCAACGGCGCGTTCGGCGCGCTGCTCGAAACGCTGGGCTATGACGTGACCACCCACCGCGGCCGGGTCTGGCGCGCGGCGCCGGAGGGCAAGGGGCTCGGGCCGATCACCGACGAACCGAACCACATAGTGCTTCTCGTGGAGGCCGAGAACACGCTCTACTACTGTGACGCCGGACTCGGCGACGGATTGCACGAGCCGCTGCTGTGCGTGCCGGGAGAGACGACGCAGGGCCCGTACACGTACAAGCTGGAGCGGACCCGCTTCGAGAACGGCGCGTCCGGCTGGAGCTTCACCCACGACCCGAAGGCGGACTCGTTCACCGGCATGGTGTTCGAGGAGCGGATCGCGTCCCTGCCGGACTTCCTGGCCCGGCACGAGTGGATGGAGACGGACCCGGAGTCCGGGTTCGTGAAGAACCTCGACGTGTACCGGCGCGACGCCACCGGCGTGGACCACCTGCGCGGATGCGTGCTGACCCGCTCGGACGGGACCACTGTGACCAAGCGCGAGATCACCGACTCCGAGGAGTGGTTCGACGCCCTGGCCGACGTGTTCGGGCTGCGGCTGCCGGGGGTCGGAGACGTCGCGCAGGAGCGGCTGTGGAAGCGGGTGTGGGAGCACCACGTGGCGTGGGCGGCGCAGCAGGGCTGAGGGATCGGGGAGCGAGGCGATGGGGTGGTTCCGGAGGCGGCGCGCGGCTGCGGCGGCGCGCGGGCCGGAGGGCGGCGACAGCATGCGCCGCGTGGCCGAACCAGATCCCGGGTCCGGCGCTCGGCAGGCGCCGGAAGCGGGGCGCTCTGACTTCGGAGAGGAGCCGGCCGCGGCGGCCGGGGCCCCGGTCCCGGCCCCGGACCGCATCCCGTGGCGCGGCCTCGACGGCGGCGTGTACCCGCGGCTGCTCGGTCCGCTCGCGGACGACCCTGGCGTCGGCGCGCTTCTGGACCACTGCGAGCTGGGCTCGCGGGGGCGGCCCGGCATCGCGCAAAGCCTGGTCGGGCAAGCGCCGCGGGCCGGGGAGGCGCTGGGCCGGCTGGTCGGCCGGGAGCAGCCCGCCGGGCTGCGGTCCGCGGAGTTCGTCGCCGGGGTGATCAGGGTCCTGCCTTTGCTGCCCGCCGAGGAGGCGGTGCCGCTGCTGGTGCGGCTCGCGGCGCAGGAGTCCGGGCTCACGGCCGAGTCGATGCCGTCGGCGCGCGCCGCGATCCGAGCGCTCGCCTCGGTGCCCGGGGAACTGGTGCCGCCGGCTTTGCACCGGCTGGCTTCGGAGTCTCCGTTGGCGGCGTTGCGGAAGGCGGCCTACGCGGAGCTGAAGCGCCGCCTGCGCACGCTCTCCGACGCGCCGGAGTGGACCGTCGACACCTTCGGCCTGGACGGCGACAGCCGGCTGCGGATGGCGGTCGGGCCGGATCACGTCGCGGTGGTGCGGGTCGAGCTCGGCGGGCGGGTGAAAGTCGGCTATCACGAGAGCCGCGGCCGCGCCTCGGCCGGCGGACGCGCCCTGGCCGGGAAGCCGACCGCCTCGACCGTCGACCAGGACACGCTGCGGGACGTCACGGAGCTGGCCGCCAAGCTGCGGGCCGCGGTCCGCGCGGCTCGGACGCGCCTGGAATCCGCCCAGAAGGAGCGTCGCGAGATCCCCACGGCGGACTGGATCGAGCACTACATCACGCATCCGGTGACCGGCACGCTCGCCAAGACCCTGTTGTGGGAGACGCGGGACGGCGACGCCGACGACGGGGCCGGGTGGCGCATGGGCCTGCCCCGCCAGGTCGAAGGCCGCTGGGGACTGGTCACCGAGAACACCGAGCGCATCCTGCTCGGGGACGGCGACGTGCTGCGGGTCGCCGCCCCGATGCGGCTGCCGGCGGCGCGGGCCCGGGCCTGGGAACGGCTGCTGGCCAAGGCGAAGGTCGAGCCGGCGCTGAAGCAGATCCAGCGCGGCTGAGGCTGGGGCTGCGGCCGAGACTGAGGCAGACGCTGGGGCTAAAGCCGAGGCAGACCCGGCGCGGCTGAGGCTGGGGCTAGAGCCGGAGCTGGAGCAGAGGCAGGCCCGCCACCGCCGCCGGGCCGCCCCGCCTCAGCGCCCGGTGGTCCCGTCGATCTGCTCCCGCAGGATGTCCGCGTGGCCGGCGTGCCGGACGGTCTCGCTGGTCATGTGGGCGATGACCCAGCGCACCGACTGGCTCGTGTCCCCCGGCGGGAACGCGGTCGGCGTGCCGAGGTCGTCGACGGCGCGGACCACGGCGTCGCTGGCCGCGATCGCCGCCTGGTAGTCCGCGAGCACGCGCTCCGCGCTGTGGCCCGCGGGCACCTCCATGTCGACGTCGCCGGGGTCCTCCTCCTCGCGGCCGGCCACGTAGTAGCCGAACCAGAGCCGCTCGGCGAGGGTGAGGTGGTGGACCAGGCCCAGGAGCGTCGTGCCGGAGTCCACCAGGACTCGGCGCAGCTGTTCCTCGGTCAGTCCGTCGGTCTTCTTCACCACGCATTCCCTGGCGAACGCCAGGAAGGCCAACGCGGTGTCGCGTTCGCCGGCGTCGTTGCGGGGTACCGGGCGGCGCTGGGTCTCGGCCATGGCACGCACTTTAGCGACGGGTCGCCGACTAGCTCTCCAGCCACCGCTCCACGAAATCGGCGGTGTCCTGCCAGTTCTTCACCGACACCGAGCGGATGCCCATCGCTTCGACCGGGTGGTCGTTGCCCTGCGGGTCCAGGCGGTCGCCGACGAAGACGATGACCTCCATGCCGACGTGCAGCTCGGCCATCAGCTTGCGCATCCCGTAGGCCTTGTCGATGCCCTGGGCGGTGACGTCGATCGAGGTGCTGCCGCCGCTGCGGACCTCCAGGCCGGGCAGGCGCTCGGCGGCCCAGGCGCGCAGGCGCTCCTTCTTCGAGCCGTCCGGGTCCCAGTCGGTCTTGGCGGCCACCGGGGCCTGCTGCCCGAGGGCGGAGAAGGTGATCTGGCTGCCGCGGTCCTCGATGATGTCGCCCCAGGTCTTGTCCTCCCACAGGCCCAGGGTCTTCGCGCCCTCGGTCAGCACGTCGACGACCTCGCGCTTGGTGGCGTCGGGCAGGTCCTCGGCGTAGATCTCGCGCCAGGTGCCGTCGCGGTAGAGGTAGTAGCGGGTCCCGTTGGTAGGCATCAGGTTCAGCTTGGCGAGCTGTGGCGGGGTGGCGTCCAGATGGTCCAGGACCTGCGTCTGGAACTGGGGGAAGGCGCCGCCGGAGATGACGCAGACCTGGACCTCGTCCAGCAGCCGGACCAGCAGGCCGGCCATGCGCGCGGTGATCGCGGACTTGGACTCGGCGAGGGTCCCGTCCAGGTCGAAGGCCATGACACGGGCATCAGGATCGTGAGACGTCATGCCTCCACTTCACCCCATAAAGTCCGAATGTGCCAAGGGCGATCTCAGAAGAACGGGAGCGAAGAAGACACCGGCCCCCGGCAGCTCCTGAGCAGCTGCCGGAAACCGGTGTCCCGTGAGCATTAATACTCCCCCGGACTACAGTCGCGCGACCCCGTCGCGCCGGGCGGCGTCGGCCACGGCCGCGGTGACCGCCGGGGCGACCCGCTCGTCGAAGGGGCTGGGGATCACCTTGTCGGCCGACAGCTCGCCCGCGACCACGGCGGCCAGGGCCTCGGCGGCGGCCAGCTTCATGCCCTCGGTGATCCGGGAGGCGCGGACCGACAGCGCCCCGGCGAAGACGCCGGGGAAGGCCAGGACGTTGTTGATCTGGTTGGGGAAGTCGGAGCGGCCGGTGGCCACCACGGCGGCGTACTTGTGGGCGACGTCGGGGTGGATCTCCGGGTTGGGGTTGGCCATCGCCGCGATGATCGCGTTCGGGGCCATCGTGGCGACGTACTCCTCCGGGACGCGGCCGCTGGAGACGCCGATGAAGACGTCGGCGCCGCGCATCGCCTCGGCCAGGCCGCCGGACAGGCGCCCGCGGTTGGTGATCGCCGCCAGTTCGGTCTTCACCGGGGTCAGGTCGGCGCGGTCGGCCGAGACGATCCCGCGCGAGTCCACCACGGTCAGGTCGCCGATGCCGGCGTCCAGCAGGATCTTGGCGATCGCGACACCCGCCGCGCCGGCGCCGGAGATCACCGCGCGCAGGTCCGCCAGCGGCCGGTTCACGACCTTGGCGGCGTTGCGCAGCGCGGCCAGCAGCACGATCGCGGTGCCGTGCTGGTCGTCGTGGAAGACCGGGATGTCCAGCCGCTCCTGCAGCCGGCGCTCCACCTCGAAGCAGCGCGGGGCCGAGATGTCCTCCAGGTTGATGCCGCCGAAGGCCGGGGCCAGCCGGACCACGGTCTCGACCAGCTCGTCCACGTCGGTGCAGTCCAGACACACCGGGACCGCGTCCACGCCGCCGAACTGCTTGAACAGGACCGCCTTGCCCTCCATCACCGGGAGCGCGGCCAGCGGCCCGATGTCGCCGAGCCCGAGCACGGCGGTGCCGTCGGTGACCACCGCGACGGTGTTGGCCTTCCAGGTGTAGTCCATCGCGAGCTCCGGACGCTCGGCGATGGCGGTGCAGACCTCTGCGACACCCGGCGTGTAGGCCAGCGAGAGGTCCGCGCGGTCCCGCAGCGGGACCGTGGCGCGCACCTCCATCTTGCCGCCGCGGTGCAGGTCGAAGACCGGCGATTCGCCCACGACGGAGCCTCCGGCGGTGTCACTCTCGATGGACTGGGTCGGGATGAGCTGCCCTGACATGGCTTACCCCTTAGCTGCCGCGAGCGGCGTGTTGAGGGAACGGAAAAGGGGCGGACTGTGAACCTGTTGAGGGATGAGGGGGAGGTTCGCCGGGCCCGCTTCGCTGCCGTCGGATGGTGGTCCGTACCGCGTTCCACGAGCACCGTTCAGTCCGTTCGACGCTGTCGCATCGACGACGCGGGGTTCGCCCGTGATGCGATTTTTACATGGCTGCCTATGTTCAACGGCCAATTAGCGGTGCAAGGATTCCAGCACCGTACCCCATGAACGTTGCTTGAGCGGGTAATGGATCACCCACAGGAGGAGAACATATGCGAGCCGGGAGAACTTCCAGGGCCGTCATAGTCGGGGCCGCGGGGATCGCGCTGGTCCTCACCGCCGCAGGTTGCGGAAGCGGCAGCAAGCCGGGGAGCTCGTCCACGACCGGCGCGTCGACGAGCTCCGGGTCGTCTTCCACCGCCTCCTCCTCGGGTTCGGGCGCGGTCGACGCCGCGGCCGCGGCCCTGGTGCCGGCGACGATCAAGAGCAAGGGCGAGATCAGCATCGCGACCGACCCGAGCTACCCGCCGAACGAGTCCAAGGACCAGAACGGCAAGATCACCGGCTGGGACGTGGACATGGGCAACGCCATCGCGGCGAAGCTGGGCCTGAAGGCCAACTTCCAGGAAGTGACCTTCGACAACATCGTGACCGGCATCCAGACCGGCAAGTACGACGCCGGCATGTCCTCCATCACGGACAACAAGACGCGCGAGGGCGTCGACGACTTCGTCACCTACTTCAACGCCGGCACCAAGCTGATGGTCGTCAAGGGCAACCCGAAGAACCTCACGGACACCTCCCCCACCGACCTGTCGCTGTGCGGACTGACGATCGGCGTGGAGAAGGGGACGATCCAGGAGAGCCCGGACATCCCGAACCGCACCAAGGCCTGCCAGGCCGCCGGGAAGCCGGCCGTCAAGGCGCTGTCCCAGGACACCCAGGACCAGATCAACGAGTCGCTGCAGTCCGGCCGCTGCGACGCGGTGCTCGCCGACTCCCCGGTCGTCGACTACTACGCCAAGAGCGGCAACTTCCAGGCGGTCGGCGACATCTACTCCGGCGCCCCCTACGGTATCGCGATCTCCAAGAGCAACAGCGGGCTGTCGCAGGCGTTCCTGGCCGCTTTGAAGGACCTGGTGGCCGACGGCACCTACCACAAGCTCACCAGCCAGTACGGGATCCAGGCCGGCGACTACACGACCCCGGGCTTGAACCAGGCGACGAGCTGAGCCGCGCGTGACTGAGAAAAATCCGGCGGCGGGCACGGACGACGTGTTCGCCGCCCCGGACATGCCGTTCGCGCCCGCCGCGATCCGCGCGGTGCCGGTGAGACGTCCGGGACGATGGATCAGCGCGGCCATCCTGCTGGTGTTCGTGCTGATGTTCTTCAACATGCTGGCGTTCAACAAGAACTTCGGCTGGGACCTGGTCCGGCAGTGGCTGTTCTGGCACACCATCGTGCAGGCCGTGGTGGTCACCCTGGAGCTGACCGTCTACGCGATGGTCATCGGGATCGTCGGCGGCGTGCTGCTGGCGGTGATGCGGCTGTCGAGCAATCCGGTTTCCTCCAGCGCCGCATGGGTCTACACGTGGTTCTTCCGCGGCACCCCGGTCCTGGTCCAGCTGTTGTTCTGGAACAACATCGCGGCGCTGGTCGGTCAGCAGATCGGCTTCGGCATCCCGTTCGGGCCGCAGTTCCTCCACCTCAACACCAACTCCACGATCACCGCGTTCACCGCGGCGGTGCTGGCCCTGGGCCTGAACGAGGCGGCCTACATGTCCGAGATCGTCCGCGCCGGCCTGTTGTCGGTGGACGAGGGGCAGACCGAGGCCGCGGCGTCCCTGGGCATGCGCCGGGCGAAGATCATGCGCCGGATCGTGCTGCCGCAGGCGATGCGGGTGATCATCCCGCCGACCGGCAACGAGACCATCAGCATGCTGAAGACCTCGTCGCTGGCCTCGGTGATCGGCGTGGTGGAGCTGACGGACGCCAGCGAGTCGGCGATCCACCTGTACTTCAAGGCGATCCCGTTCTACGTCGTGGCCTCGCTGTGGTACCTGTTCTTCACCACGGTGCTGTCCATCGGCCAGTACTACATCGAGCGGCACTACGCGCGCGGCTCCAGCCGGAACCTGCCGCCGACGCCGTTCCAGAAGCTGATGCGGATGAACCTGTCCTTCCGGCGGCGCGCCTACACCTACGCCCCTGCCGGCACAGAGAAGGGGCCGTCATGACCACCATCAGCGTGCCCCAGAGCGACGGTTCCCCCGGGACCGCGGACCGCCCGGCGGTCGAGATCAGGGACGTGTACAAGGCCTTCGGCCGCGTGCCGGTCCTCCAGGGCGTCTCCATGACGGTCCGCGAGGGCGAGGTGGCCTGCCTCATCGGCCCCTCGGGCTCGGGCAAGTCGACGCTGCTGCGCTGCGTGAACCATCTGGAGAAGATCGGCGCCGGGCGGATCAGCGTGCACGGCCAGCTGGTCGGCTACCACGAGAAGAACCAGCGGCTGCACGAGATGCACGACCGGGACGTCGCCAAGCAGCGGCGCACGATCGGCATGGTGTTCCAGCGGTTCAACCTGTTCCCGCACAAGACCGCCCTGGAGAACATCATCGAGGCCCCGCTCCAGGTGCTCGGCAAGAGCAAGGACGTGGCCGTCGCAGAGGCCCGCGAGCACCTGGAGAAGGTCGGCTTGTCCGACAAGGCGGACAACTACCCGACCCAGCTGTCCGGCGGGCAGCAGCAGCGGGTGGCGATCGCCCGGGCGCTGGCCATGCAGCCGAAGCTGATGCTGTTCGACGAGCCGACCTCGGCGCTGGACCCGGAGCTGGTCGGGGACGTGCTGGCGGTGATGCGCGGGCTGGCCGAGTCCGGGATGACGATGATCGTCGTGACCCACGAGATGGGCTTCGCCCGGGACGTCGGCGACACCGTGGCGTTCATGGACGGCGGCGTGATCGTGGAGCACGGCGACGCCCGGCAGGTCATCGCCGAGCCACAGCACGCGCGGACGCAGGCGTTCCTGGCGAAGGTGCGCTGACGCGGCTCCGACCAGGCATGTCCGAAACGGCCGCGGATCGTTTCCAAGAGCGTTCCGCGGCCGCCTCTTTGGACGTTCTCCACAAAGGTCGGACGACTCGGTTGTTGAATCGACGATGAATTGACCCTCGCGCAGCGTCCTCGAACGGCGTACCGTCAGGGCTACTAAACGAGCAGAACGTCGGGCATCGGACGCCTGACGCTAACTAAAGGCGAACAAGGACGAAGGCCGTGGAACTCGCATCCTACGCAGATCGGGCGGTGTCGCTGGTGAACACCGCCGACCCTTACCGGCACCGGGACACCCTCACCACGTGTGAGCAGGCCAAGGAGCTGCTGGCGCCGGAGGGCAGGTGCCGCGTCACCAATGCCGACGTGGCGGAGCTGCGCGCGATCCGCGACCGGCTCCGCGAGGTCTTCGACGCCGCCGAGTCCGGCCGCGTGCCGCGCGCCGTCCAGGTCCTCAACTCCCTGATGAAGCAGTACCCGATCCGCCCCGTGGTCACCGACCACGACGGCGCCTCGTGGCACCTGCACCTGGCCGAGGGCGCGCCGACCATCGCGGCGGTGTACGGCGCCAAGGCCGCGATGGGGCTGGCCGTGCAGGCCACCGAGCTCGGCTTCGACCGGCTGGGCGTCTGCCAGGCCGCACCGTGCCGCGAGGTGTTCATCGACACCTCGACGAACCGCTCGCGCCGCTACTGCTCGGACCGCTGCGCCACCCGCGCGAACGTGGCCGCCTACCGGGCCCGGCGCAAGGAGCAGGCACGGGCCGCCGCGGCGGCCGGCGAGGCCGAAGCCGCCGCGACCGCCGCCGGCAAGGTGATGGCCGCCGCCGGAAGCGCCGCACCCGGCCGCTGACGAGCTCCCAGCCCCACTGGGAGCTCGCAGGAGCACCGGGCGTCCGCGATCGGCTCAGCGGCCCTCACCGGCCGTGCGGGCCGATCCGCGGTTCGCGGACGAACTTTCTTCAGCGCTTTCGGCGTTGCCGGCGCTCCGGCTGCGTCAGCGCTTCTCCGGGATCCGGGCGATCCGGCACGGATCCCGGAGCCGCAGCACGGCGCGGGCCAGGACCAGATCGTCCGGCACCGCGCCGAACTCGCGCGAGTCCGACGTCACGAACTCGTTGTCGCTCAACAGCCACCAGCCCCCGCTCTCGCGGCGGTCGACCCGCTTGACGACGAGCAATCCGTCGGCTCGCAGCGGGTGCCGCGCGACCACCACGTCGCCCGGTCGGATCTTTCCCAGGCGCACCCCGCGCACCACGACGAAGTCGCCGTCGCGCAGCGCCGGGGCCATCGAGGGGCCGCTGACGCGGTGCACGGACCACCCCCGGGCCCGGCGTGGGACAAGTCTCACGGACGCCACCATGCCACGCGTCGGATCAAGGGGCGCAGTAGGGTCGTGTAGTCCGTTGTCCGAGTATCCGGCGCATCAGATAGGGGAACCTGACATGTTCTCGCGGATCTTCTCCCGCACCACCGCTGTCCACGCTCACTGCGACCTCCCGTGCGGCGTCTACGACCCGGCGCAGGCCCGGATCGAGGCCGAATCGGTCCTGGCCATCACCAAGAAGTACGCCGACAGCTCCGACGAGGCCTTCCGGACCCGCGCCATCCTGATCAAGGAGCAGCGCTCCGAGCTGGTCAAGCACCACCTGTGGGTGCTGTGGACCGACTACTTCAAGGCGCCGCACTTCGAGAAGTACCCGCAGCTGAACACCCTGTTCAACGAGGCCACCAAGCTGGCCGGCGCGGGTGGCACGAAGGGCAGCATGGACCCGGCCGTGGCCGAGCAGCTGCTGGGCAAGATCGAGGAGATCTCGAAGATCTTCTGGGAGACCAAGCAGGCCTGACCGGTCCTTGATCGGCCGCTGAGCGATCAGCACGGTCCCGCGAGCCGTCCCGCGCCGGATTTTCCCCGGCGCGGGACGGCTCGTCTGTCCCCCGTTCGGGGTACGTTGAGTGTGAGGGACGAGCACTGAGGGTGCGTCCGGGCCACGCCCGGGCACGCGTTCGGCGTACGATCCGCAGCAGAATGATTCACTCCAGCAGCGGAGGTGTCGTGCATCAGCACTCTGCCCAGCGGACAGCCGTCCCCACAATCGCCTCAACGAGCGCAGGAAGCGGAATGGGACAACAAAACGGTGCCCCGCAGGACTTCGTCGAGGTACGCATCCCGGCCGAGGGAGCGTACCTGTCGGTGCTGCGCACAGCGACCGCGGGCCTGGCGGCCCGGCTGGACTTCACTTTGGACGAGATCGAGGACCTGCGCATCGCCGTGGACGAGGCGTGCGCGATCCTGCTCACCAAGGCGGTGCCCGGATCCGGGCTGACGTGCCGCTTCGAGCTGCGCGACGGCGCGCTCGCCGTGGACGTCTCGGTGCCCACGCTGGACGGCCGGCCGCCGGCCCGGGACACCTTCGCCTGGACCGTGCTGGCGGCGCTGGCCGGCCAGGTGGACGCGAAGGTCTCCGACGCGGAGGGGCCCGACGGCCCGGCCGGGAACAGCATCGGCCAGATCGTCACCATCAGCATGCTCAAGCAGCGCGGCGTGGGAGCTTCGTGAGCGCCGCCGAGGAGATCCCAGTGCGCGCCTTCGAGCCCGACGAGATCCCGGCCGCCCGCCGGGCCGGGTACGGCGAGGGTCAGCGGGGCACGCCCGCGGCCGCCGCCGGCGCGGCCGGGGACGACGACGTCCCGGACGCCCCGGACACCCCGGACGAGCCGGACGCCGACGTCGAGGACGCCGACTTCGACGAGCCGGTCCTGGAGCTGGAGGACCTCGCCGCAGACCTCAGCGCAGACCTGGTGGAGGCCGAGGACCCGGACACCGACGCCGACGCCGAGACCGTCGCCCCGGTCGTCGCCTCCTTCCCGCTGCGCCGGACGCCGCGCCAGGGCGGCCCGCACGCCGAGGCGCACGCCCGCGCCCGCGAGCTGTTCGCCCGGCTGAACGAGCTCCCCGAGGGCTCCACCGAGCGCAAGCAGATCCGCGACGAGCTGGTCCAGATGCACCTGCCGCTGGTGGAGCACCTGGCCCGGCGCTTCCGCAACCGCGGCGAGCCGCTGGACGACCTGACCCAGGTGGCGACCATCGGCCTGATCAAGTCGGTGGACCGCTTCGACACCGAGCGCGGCGTGGAGTTCTCGACCTACGCCACGCCGACCGTGATCGGCGAGATCAAGCGCCACTTCCGCGACAAGGGCTGGGCGGTCCGGGTCCCCCGCCGCCTGCAGGAGCTCCGGCTGTCGCTGACCAGCGCCACCTCCGAGCTCTCGCAGCGCAACCGGCGCTCCCCCACGGTGGCCGAGCTCGCCGAGTACCTCAAGATCTCCGAGGAGGAGGTCCTGGAGGGGCTGGAGTCGGCGAACGCCTACTCGACCCTGTCCCTGGACGTCTCCGAGGGCGGCGACGAGGACTCGCCGGCCGTCGCGGACTCCCTCGGCAGCGAGGACGAGGCGCTGGAGGGCGTGGAGTACCGCGAGTCGCTCAAGCCGCTCCTGGAGCAGCTGCCGCCGCGCGAGAAGAAGATCCTGCTGCTGCGGTTCTTCGGCAACATGACGCAGTCGCAGATCGCCGAGGAGATCGGCATCTCGCAGATGCACGTCTCGCGCCTGCTCGCGCGGACCCTGGAACAGCTCCGGGCCCAGCTGCTGGTCGACGAGTGAGCCGGCGAGTGATCGGTTAGGCGGAGAAGCAGAAGAGCGGCGGCCCGACCGGGCCGCCGCTCTTCTCACGTCCGCTCGGGACTCGTCGTCTCATGTCCCCTCGGGGCTCTCGTCCTCGCGCCAGTGCTTGGTCAGCGCCGCTGTGGAGGCGGGAGTGAAGATGCACACCAGCCCGACGACCGCGGCGGCCACGGTCGGCACCGCGCCGATCCAGAAGTGCGCCTGGACCATGAAGTAGGCGACCCACAGCGCCAGCAGCTGCATCATCACGGCCGGGGTGCGGGCCCGCATGCTCGCCCGCGCCAGGCCGCGCGGAACCAGCGGCAGCGGGACGGCGAAGATCAGGAACGTGACGGCGACCGCGATCGCCTGCCCCCGCTCCCGGGGCGTGCCGACGAAGGCCTCGACCAGCAGCCAGACCACGTACACCAGGGCGACCAGGCTCTCCACCGCCGTCACCGCGGCGGCGCCCAGCAGCGGACGCGGGATCTGCTCCCGGACGCCGGGAACGGCGGGCGCGGCCTGCGGGGTCGGATTGCTCGGCATAGACACCGAGGGTACCTCCCGACGCAGCACCGGCCGCGTGCGGGCGGGTCGCATACCGCAGTCGTAATACGAACCAGTAACGTGTGCCCATGCGCGCGCTCCTGGTCATGAACCCCAAGGCGACCAGCACCTCCGAACGCACGCGTGAAGTGCTGGCGCACGCCCTGGCCGGGGAGCTCGACACCGAGATCGGCGAGACCGCCTACCGCGGGCACGCGGTCGAGCTGGCGCGCGCCGCCGCCGAGGACGGGTTCGACCTGATCGTCGCGCTCGGCGGGGACGGCACGGTCAACGAGGTCGTGAACGGCATACTGACCGCGCGGATCCCGGAGGGCGGCCGGCTGCCCGATCTCGGCGTGGTCCCCGGCGGGTCGACGAACGTCTTCGCCCGCGCGCTCGGGCTGCCGAACGATCCGGTCGAGGCCACGGGCGTGCTGCTGGACGCGATCCACGAGAACCGGCGCCGGCCGGTCTCCATGGGCCTTGCCGACGACCGCTACTTCACCTTCACCGCCGGGTACGGCTTCGACGCCGCGGTGGTCGGGATAGTGGAGGAGCGCCGCAGCGCCGGGCACAAGTCGACCGGTTCGCTGTACATCCGTTCGGCGCTGCGCCACTACTGGCACGGCCTGGACCGCAGGAATCCGCCGATCGGCATGAAGATGGCCGACGGCACGGAGATACCGCGCCTGTTCATGGCGATCGTCACGAACACCTCGCCCTGGACCTATCTCGGGAACAAGCCGATCGTGATCACGCCGGAATCCTCGTTCGAGGACGGTCTGGACTTGTTCGGCGTCACCAGGATGTCCGGCCGGGCGGCGTTGAGGATAGTGCGGCAGATGTTCACGTCCACTGACAAGCTGGTCCGCGGGAAGAATGTCAGCCTGCAGCACGACCTGACGGAATTCACGCTCACCGCCGAGGTCCCGACCGACTTCCAGGTCGACGGGGACCACTTGGGGCTACGCGAAAGTGTGACGTTCCGCGCGATTCGCGACGCGCTGCGCGTCGCGATGTGATGACATGGAGTCACAGCCGGTCGCCGGGGTCCTGACGTTGCCGAGGATTCTCAGGTACTAGCTCGCTCTAGTGCCTTTGGACTAGTCATCGGCACCTCGTTACCCCCTTGGAAGGCAAGGTGTGAGCGAGGAGACACCCTGGAATCCAAAAACATCAGACCAACCTCTTGTGCACCGGCCGGATCCCCTGACACCCTTTGTGAAGGCACCTGTCGGAGGATCACCCGGCTTGGTGCGGTTGGGCGCGAGGGAAAAGCGGCACGGATCTTGTCCGGGTCGCGGTTCTCCCTTTGCGTCATGCCTTCGTCTGTGGAGCGCGTCAGCGATCTCCGCGCCAGGCCAACTGCCCAGTAGTTCGAGTGGTCGCAGATCGCCGGGGTTACTAGTGAAAGCGTTCACATTCACAAGGTGGACGCCGGAACGGGGAACCCGCGCGGCGGTCGTCCAGTGGCGGGCCCGCCGCCACACAGGTAGAGCCGTACAGAAGACGTACAACAGCAGGACCCACAGTGACCGGACACCCGCGTCCGGCGTTGTGGCTGTAGTAACCGGCACATCGGACGCGACCGGACCCGCCAGGGCCGTGGGGGACCTGGTCGAGTCGCCGCTTCCGTGCCGGCGGACGAGCAAACATACGTACACGACTGAACCGAAGGAGTGGACCCCATGGACTGGCGCCACCGCGCTGCCTGCCGTGACGAGGACCCAGAGCTCTTCTTCCCCATCGGGAACACCGGGCCCGCGTTGCTGCAGATCGAAGATGCCAAGGCCGTATGCCGCCGTTGTGACGTGGTCGACCAGTGCCTTCAGTGGGCTCTGGAGAGCGGCCAGGACGCCGGCGTGTGGGGCGGGATGAGCGAGGACGAGCGTCGCGCGCTGAAGCGTCGCGCCGCGCGGGCCCGCAGCCGGATGGCCTGACCAGGCCCTCGGCTTCCCACCCCCGGCAAGCTCTCGCACGACCGCACGACAACTTCAAACGTATCTCCGTGCTGCGGCGGTCTTGGACCGCAGTACGGACGCCGAGACTGAGCGGTCCCAATAGGGCCGCTCTGTTGGTTTTCCCGGGGTCTTTCTCCGGGGCTTCCGCTCATAGCGTAGCGGAGTCCTGTTACCACTCTGTTGCGCCCCCGGGTAGCCCCTCTCGCCCAATCTCAGCTCTTCGGTTGAGACGCCGCTCAGCTCTTCGTCTGAGGCACCTCGCCGACCTCCAGGTCCAGCACCGCCACCGCGCCTCGGCCGCTGGGGGCCGGCCGGAGATCGAAGGTGCCCTTCAGATCGCCGTGCACAAGTGTTCTGACGATCTGAAGTCCGAGGTTCCCGGCCGTGGCGGCGTCGAAACCCGCCGGCAGCCCGTTTCCGTCGTCGGTGACGATCACGCTCAGCCGGGGTCCGGAGCGCCGCGCCTCGACCTCCAGCGATCCCCCCTGGTCGGCCAGGCCGTGCTCCAGCGAGTTCTGCAGAACCTCGGTCAGCACCATCGACAGCGGGGTGGCGATCTGCGCGGACAGGATGCCGAAGCGGCCGATCCGGCGCGAGCGCACGGTCACCCCGCCGGGGCCGCCCGGACCGCCGGCGCCGACGTCCACCACCATCTCCAGCACCCGGTCGGCGATCTCGTCGAAGTCGACCTGCTCGTCCAGGGTCTGCGACAGCGTCTCGTGGACCAGGGCGATCGAGCCCACCCGGCGGACCGCCTCCTCCAGCGCGGCGCGGCCGGTGCCGTCGTCGATGCGCCGGGCCTGGAGGCGCAGCAGCGCGGCCACGGTCTGGAGGTTGTTCTTCACCCGGTGGTGGATCTCCCGGATCGTCGCGTCCTTGCTGATCAGCTCGCGCTCGCGGCGGCGCAGCTCGGTGACGTCGTGCACCAGGACCAGCGCGCCGGTGCGCTCCCCCTGCGGCCGCAGCGGGATGGCCCGGAGCTGGACCACGGTGCCGTTGCCCTCGACCTCGGCCTCGCGCGGCTTGCGACCGGAGGCCACGACTTGAAGTGCCTCCTCCATCGCGCCCTGGACCGGGGCCAGGGTCGCGGTCAGGTCGCCGAGGTGCTCCCCCACCATGTCGGCGGCGTAGCCGAGCCGGTGGTAGGCGGACAGCGCGTTCGGGCTGGCGTAGACGACGGCGCCCTCGGCGTCGAGCCGGATCACGCCGTCGCCGACGCGCGGGGAGTTGTCCTGCTGATCGCGCGACTCCGGGTAGGGGAAGATCCCCTCGGCGATCATCCGCGAGAGGTCCGCCGCGGTCTGCAGATAGGTCAGCTCCAGCCGGCTCGGGGTGCGGGCGGCGAGCAGGTTGGTGTTGCGGGAGATCACCGCGATGATCCGGTCCCCGCGGCGCACCGGGATCGCCTCGACCCGGACCGGCACGTCCTCGCGCCACTCCGGGTCGCCCTCGCGCCGGATCCGCCCGGAGTCGATGGCCAGGTCCAGCATCGGCCGCTCGCCCCGCCGCAGCGTGGAGCCGACCAGGTCGGCGGTGTAGCAGGTGGGGCCGGTGTTCGGGCGCATCTGGGCCACCGCGACGTAGCCGGGGCCGCCCAGCGCGGCGGGCTCGGCGTCGGTGCCGCCCTCGGTCCGCAGCGGGGCCCACAGCACCAGGTCGGCGAACGACAGGTCGGCCAGCAGCTGCCAGTCCGCGATCAGCAGGTGCAGCCAGTCCAGATCGGCCGCGTCGAGGTCGGTCCGCGTGTGGATCAGGTCGTTCATGGACGGCATGCTTCTTCGTATCACAAGCCGGCGCCCACAACTGATTGTCGGCCCGGACAGGCCCCCCACGATCGTTTTGGAAGTTCCGGCAGGTCCGGAGCCCTGCGGGGGCGGGTAGCCTCTTGGCTTCGTGAGCACCCTCGACCAGCCTTCCCAGCACCCGCTGTCCTGGCTCGCCGGCCGCGCGGACGAGCGCCGCGCCGCCGGGCTGCGCCGGACCCTGGTCCCGCGCGGCGCCGACTCCGCGCTGATCGACCTCGCGGGCAACGACTACCTCGGCCTGACCCGGCATCCGGAGGTCGTCGAGGGCGCGGTCGAGGCGGTGCGGCGCTGGGGCACCGGCTCCACCGGCTCCCGGCTGGTGACCGGGACCACGGAGCTGCACGCGGAGCTGGAGGCCGAGCTCGCCGCGCACGCCGGCATGGAGGCCGGCCTGGTGTTCTCCTCCGGCTACCTGGGGAACCTGGGGGTCATCACGGCGCTGGCCGGCCGCGGCGACCTGATCGTCTCGGACAGCCTCAACCACGCCTCGATCATCGACGCCGCGCGGCTGTCGCGGGCCCGGGTCGCGGTCACGCCGCACAGCGATGTGGAGGCCGTCTCCCGGGCGCTGGCGGAGCGGTCCGAGGAGCGGGCTCTGGTCGTCGTCGAATCCTTGTTCTCGGTGGACGGGGACACAGCACCCCTCAGAGAGCTCCACGAGGCCTGTAGAGCGCACGGCGCGGTCCTTGTGGTGGATGAGGCGCACGGGTTCGGTGTGGCCGGTCCTGAGGGCCGTGGAGCCGTTTTCGACGCCGGGCTCGCCGGACAGCCGGACGTGATCGTGGCCGCGACCCTGTCCAAGGCGCTGGCCTCGCAGGGCGGGGCGATCCTGGGCTCGGCGGAGCTGGTCGCGCATCTGGTGGACGCGGCCCGGTCGATGATCTTCGACACCGGGCTGGCCCCGGCCGCGGCCGGGGCGGCGCTGGCCGCGCTGCGGGTGATCCGGCGCGACCCGGGGCTGCCGGAGCTGGTGCGGAAGCGGTCGTGGGAGATCTACGAGCTGGCGCTGGCCCTGGGGTTGGAGGCCACTCCCCCGAGCGGCGCGGTGACGTCGATCATCATGGGCGCACCCGAGGCCGCGGTGGCCGCGCGGGACTTCTGTCTGGAGCGCGGACTGCACGTCGGCTGTTTTCGGCCACCGTCCGTACCGGACGGTAAGTCACGCCTAAGAGTGACGGCACGTGCGGATTTGTCCGACCTTGAAGCAGAGCTGATCCGTTCGGTCTTGAGCGAACTCGCGGAGAATCCCGCACAGGTCTAGACATCCACAAATGGTCTAGTCCACAATCTTTTCTCGTGACCAGCATCTCAGCTCCGCGCGTCCTTCTCGACGGGCGCCTGGCGGGACCCGCCACCGTCGTCGTCGACGACGGCGTCGTGGCCGAGGTGCTGGACGGCGCTTCGCCCGACGCCGACATAGTCCTGGACTCCGGCGTGCTCGCGCCGGGTCTGGTGGACATCCAGACCAACGGCTGCTTCGGCGTCGACTTCATCACCGCCTCCGACGACGACTGGCGGCTGGTCTCCGACCGGCTGCCGAGCACCGGCGTGACGGCGTTCCAGCCCACGTACATCACCGCGCCGCTGGAGACCCTGCTGGCGGGGGTGGAGCGGGCCGGTGCGGTCTTCGGCTCCCTGCGGGGCGCGCAGGCGACGGGGGTCCACCTGGAGGGGCCGTTCCTGTCGCCGCTGCGCCCCGGGGTCCACGACCCCCGGTACCTGGTCGAGCCGACGCCGGAGCGCGTCGGCTCGATCCTGGCGACGCGGTCCGCCGAGGGCACGCGCGGCGTGGTCACGATGGTGACCCTGGCCCCGGAACTCGCCGGCGCGCCGGAGGCGGTACGCCGGCTGTCCGAGGCCGGGGTGCGGGTCTCGCTGGGGCACACCGACGCGCTGGCCGCGCAGGTGCTCGCCGCGGCGGACGCCGGGGCGACCCTGGTCACGCACATCTTCAACGCCCAGCGCCCGCTGAACCACCGCGAGCCCGGGGTCCCGGGCGCCGCGCTGTACGACTCCCGGTTCACCTGCGGGCTGATCGCCGACCTGCACCACGTGGCCCCGGAGATCTGCACGCTGGTCTGGCGCGCGGCCGGCGGCCGGGTGGCGCTGGTGACGGACGCCATAGCGGCGGCCGGAATGCCGCCCGGCGAGTACGAGTTGTCGGGGATCAAGGTCCACCTCGGCGAGGACGGCGTGCCGCGCGACGCGGCCGGCGTCATCGGCGGCTCGGCGCTGACCCTGGACCGCGCGGTCCGCAACCTGGTCGGCATCGGCCTGGACGAGGCGTCGGTGCTGGTCGCGGCCACCCGGGTGCCCGCCGACGCGCTGGGCCGGACCGATCTGGGCCGCATCGCCCCCGGCGCCCGCGCCGACCTGGTGTGGTTCGACGACGGGTACCACCCGCTGCACACCTGGGTCGCAGGGCGTAGCGTATTCGAGGCCGGTTCCGGCGCCCAGGCGTCGGACGGGCCCCACAGACTGGCGAGGGAGCACCAGCCCGCCTAGCCCTGACAGGCGCGGGACGGGTGTTTCCGACCAGGCCGCCACCCGGCGGCAACGCACGACGAGGCTCCGCACGCCTCGCCGGACGGCCGGGACGGCGGCGAACCAAGAAGGCCGCGGGCTAGCGCGGCGGTGGAGGTTGAGGGGCCGAAACCGCCGCGGGCCCGGGGCCGGGGGCTTTCGGAGCCCGCTGCAGACCATGTGCCGGGGCGTCTCGCGCCCCATGAGACGCCCTATGGCGAAGGCCCGCCGAACATCTCGGCGGGCCTTCGCCATACCTCGCGCTACTTCTCCAGCGCCTGCTGCATCTCCGCGAGGACCTTCGCGTCACCGACGGTGCTCTGGAAATCGGTGCCGGACTGCATCACTCGCAGCAGCGCGACCCGGTTGTCGGACTGCACCAGGTACTGGTGGCCGACGGACGGCACGTGGTTCACACCGCCGTCCTGTTGCGTCATCACCCACGACACCCCGTCGGCGGTGTTGACGCCGGGCGAGGTGGCTTCCGCGCCGGAGACACCGGCGCAGCCTCTCGCCGAAACCGCGGTGCGAGCGTCCGCCATGAAGGCGGCTGCCGCGTCACCGTTGGCGAAGGTGAACACGATCTCATTGGCGTCCAGCTTGTGCGCGGTGTCGTACTGGGTCCCGAACTGCACGAACCTCCGGATCTGGAACGACGCGCCCGGGGTGCACTGCCCCACGTATTCGCCGACCTTGACCTGCTTGACATCATCGGTCGGGTCCCCCGCACGGCATTTCGACCGGTCGGCGGCGGCACAGGCCGCCGACAGCTTCCAGTGCCCGAGGTCGTAGCCCGGCCACTGCGCGGCCGGAAGGATGCCTTCGTCGGCGTGGACGCTCGACCCCGTTCCGGCCCGCACCGACCCCGCTCCCCCACCGAGCGCCCCGGCGCCCCCGAGCGCGCCGGCGACCACGGCGACGCCCAGCACCGTGACCCCGCTGCGGGCCCGCAGCGATCGCCTCCGGCCCCGCCGGACCGCGTCCGCGGCCCCCGGCAGCCCGCCCCGCGCGATGCCGTCCTGCACGGACTGTGCGAGCGCTTCATCGAACTCAGACATAGTTCTCCGCTTCCTGGTGCTCATCGGCGTACTCGGAAACGTGGCCAGCCAGCGCACGGCGGCCCCGGGCCAGGCGCGACTTCACCGTGCCGGTCGGGGTGGAGGTCTCCGCGGAGACCTCCTCCACGGTCAGGCCCACCAGGTGGTGCAGCACGATCGCCCGCCGTTGTTCGGCGGGGATCTCGCGCAGCGCCGCGACCAGCGCCAGCCGGTCCGGCGAGGCGCCCGGCGCCTCCTCCAGCCGGGCGCCGCGCCGGTGCGCGCGCAGCCGGTTGGCCGTCCGGCGCCAGGAGCTCACCGCGATGCGGTAGGCGACGGTGCGGACCCAGGCCTCCGGGTCCTCGTAGTCGGCCACCCGGCTCCAGCGCTGCCAGGCCCGCGCGTAGGCCTCCTGGAGCGCGTCCTCGGCCTCGGCCAGATCGCCGACCATCGCGTACACATGGCCGAGCAGCCGGCGTGACGAGGCGCTGTAGAAGGCCTCGAAGTCCGCCTCCGATCTCGCTGAACCCATCAGATCCCGCCCCTTGTCCTCCGATGGTGGCGATCGGCGCCACCGATCGGACACGCCCCGGCCGCCTCGCGGGTTCCCCGGGAGGAAAGAAAATCTCGGGAGGCCCGGAAAAAGACCCGGGGCCCGCCGGTCGTTTCGGACCGGCGGGCCCCGGGCCCACTGAAGCAGAGGCAGCTCAGTGCGTCTGCGTCACCTTCGCCAACGCCCGCGGCGCGTCCGGGTTCAGGCCCCGGCTCATCGTCACGTGGTAGGCCAGTTGCTGCAGCGGCAGGATCTCCAGGATCGGAGCCAGCTCCTCCGGGACGCCCGAAGGGAGCACGAAGCCCGCCGTAGCCCCGGCGACGTGCTCGGCGGATCCGACCACGACCAGGTCGGCGCCGCGCTCGCGCAGCCGCTCCAGCACCGGTTCCAGCGCCGTGCCGCCGGCGCCCTCGGACGCCACCGCGACCACCGGGCTGACGTTGTCGACCATGGCCAGCGGGCCGTGCAGCAGGTCCGCGCCGGAGAAGGCGTGGGCCGGCAGGTAGCTGGTCTCCATGATCTTCAGCGCCGCCTCGCGCACCGTCGGGTACGAGTACCCGCGCGCGGTCAGCACCAGGCGGGAGGCGAAGCGGTAGCGCTGCGCCAGATCGACCACCTCGGACTCCCGGGCCAGCACCGCGGCGGCCAGCTCCGGCAGCGCCCGGGCCGCCGCACCGTCGCCGCCGCGCAGCGCGTCCACCAGGAGCCACAGCGTCAGCAGCTCCGCGGTGTACGTCTTGGTCGCCGGAAGAGCCAGCTCCGGACCCGCCAGGACGTCCAGAGACAGCTCAGAGGCCTGGTTCACCGGGGAGCCGGCGACGTTGGTGACGGCCAGCGTCAGCCCGCCGCGCGCCTCGGCCATCTCGGTGTACGCCACCAGGTCCGGCGAGCCGCCGGACTGCGAGACCGTCACGCACAGCACGTCCCGCAGGTCCGGCTCGGCCCGGTAGGCCGTCGTGGTCGACATCGACGTCAGCCCGACCGGCAGCCCGAGCGCGATCTCCATGAGGTACTTGGCGTAGTACGCCGCGTTGTCGCTGGTGCCGCGGGCGGTGAGCAGCGCGAAGCGCGGCCGGGCCGCCCGCACGCGCTCGGCCGTCTCGCGGATGCGCGGCAGGCCCTCGGTGAGGATCCGTTCGAGGACCGCCGGTTGCTCGGCGATCTCGCCGGCCATGATTTCGCCGGGCATGACGTCGCTCACGTCGCTCACCTAGACCGATCCCTCCGTCAGGAGCCGGGCGACGGCGAGCCCGGACACCAGCGCCGCGCCGTGCGTGGCGATCAGCGTCGCCCCGCCGGACTTCTCCCCCCGACCGTAAGCGATCCCCATCTCGACCACGATCGCGTCGGGCCGGAGGGCGGTCACGGCGGTCACGGCGGAGGCCATCCAGGCGTGCCGGTGCGCGTCGCGCACCACCAGCACCAGCGGACGGCCCGCGGCGGCGGCCACGGCCTCCGACACCCCGGCCGGGGTGTAGGGAAGCGCGACCAGCCTGGGACGCACCGCGGCGAGCGCCTCGGCGGTGTCCTCGTCGCCGGCGAAGCTGGTCGCGGCGCCGGGCTCCACGAACCGCGCGGCCACGGAGCCGGCCGGGAGTTCGGCCAGCACCGGGCTCAGACCCCAGGGCACCGCGTTGCCGGCCGCGTTGTTGGCCAGCGGCACGAACTCCAGGATCGACACCGGGCCGGTCAGCGGGACCAGCGGGGCGCCGGAGACGGTGACGGCGCGCAGGGCGGCGTTCAGGCCGATCTGCTCGGCGTCTTCGGAGTCGGCCGAAGCCGATACCGACACAGCCGATGCCGCCGACGAAGCCGAACCCCCCACGGAAGCCGGAACGCCGTTCGACGACGCCCCGCCCGAGGAACCGCCGGCGCCGGCCTCACCCCCGGCAGCGTGCGTCCCCTCCACGGTCGCACGCTGCGCGGCGGCCCACGCCCCCAGCTCCCGCACCCGCGTCGCGGCGTCGTGCAGCCGCTCGGCGGGCAGCCGGCCCTCGCGCACCGCGTCGACCAGCGCGTCCCGCAGCATCAGGTAGTCGCACTCGTCGCGCAGCCCGCCGCCGACGCAGACCGCGTCGACGCCCGCGGCCAGCGCCAGGACCGTCCCCTCGGCGATCCCGAAGGTGTCGGCGATGGCGGACATCTCGATGCCGTCGGTGACCACCAGCCCGGTGAAGCCGAGCTCGCCGCGCAGCAGGTCCACCAGGACCTTGCGGCTCATGGTCGACGGGAACTCCGGGTCGTAGCGCGGCGCCAGGATGTGCGCGGTCATCACCGACTTCACCCCGGCCTCGATCGCGGCCCGGAACGGCGCCAGGTGCTTGGCCCACTCCTGTTCGGAGTGCTGCACCAGCGGCAGCCCGTGGTGCGAGTCCACGGCGGTGTCGCCGTGGCCGGGGAAGTGCTTGGCGCACCCGGCCACGCCGGCTCCCTGCAGGCCCCTGACATACGCCGCGACGTGCCGCGCCGCCACGCCCGGGTCGGACCCGAAGGACCGGGTGCCGATCACCGGGTTGTCCGGGTTCGTGTTCAGGTCCGCGTCCGGCGCGTAGTTCAGGTTGATGCCGGCGCGCCACAGCGAGCGCCCGATCTGCCGGGCGACCGTCTCGGTCAGCTCCGGGTCGTCCACGTACCCCAGGGCGTAGTTGCCCGGGAACGCCGACCCGGTGGCGACGTCCAGCCGGGTGACGTCGCCCCCTTCCTCGTCCACCGCGACCAGCACGTGCGGGTTCTCGGCCCGCAGCGCCGCCGACAGCTCGCCGGTGCGTTCCGGCGTCGCGGCTATGTTCCGTCCGTAGTAGGCGACCCCGCCCAGGCCGTCCTCCGTCAGGGCGCGACGCACCCAGTCGGGAACCCGGCCGGAGTCGTCGTTGACGAACCCCGGCTGGAGGACGGCGGCGGCGTCGCGCAGCAGTTGTTCTCCCACGCGCGCCGTTCCCCCTACCCCTTCACCGCGCCGGCGGTCAGACCGGTCGCGATGTTCTTCTGGATGGCCAGGAACAGGATGACCACGGGGATCGAGGTGATCGTGGCGCCGGCCATCAGCACGCCCCAGTCGGTGCCGCGCGAGCCGGTGGCGGTCTGGACCAGCCACGCCATCATGTTCTGCTTGCGGGGGTCGTGGTTGATGGTGGTGATCAGGATGAACTCGTTCCAGGCCTGGATGAAGCCGTAGACCGAGGTGGCCACCAGGCCGGGTCCGGTGAGCGGCAGGATGATGCGGTAGAAGGTCTGCCAGCGGGTGCAGCCGTCGACCATCGCCGCCTCGTCCAGCTCGCGCGGGATGTTGGTGATGAAGCCGCGCAGCGTCCAGACCGTGTAGGGCACCGAGAACACCAGGTAGGTGAGGATGATGCCGTACAGGGTGTCGGTCATGTTCAGGGTCTGCAGGGTCTGCGTCACCGGGATGACCAGCACGATCAGCGGGACCATCTGCACCAGCAGGACGGTGAAGATGATCACCTTCTTGCCGGCGAAGTGGAAGCGGGCGATGGCCAGCGCGCCGAAGAACCCGACGACCAGGGAGACCACCACCGCGCCGAGCGTGATCACGACGCTGTTCCACAGGTCGATGCCGAAGTTCGAGGCCTGGAAGGCCCCGGAGAAGTTCTTGAGCGTGGGGTGCTCGGGGATGAAGTGCGGCGTGTAGTTCTGCCATTCGCTGAGCCGCTTCAGCGAGGTGTTGAGCATCCAGTACACCGGGAAGCCCATGACCACGAAGACCAGGATGCCCAGGGTGTTCCAGGCGGCCTTCTTGGTCTTCTTGCGGGCCGCGCCGGGGCGCGGGGCGACGGTCCGGCGACGGCCGGGATTGATGTCGACGCTCATCAGTCAGCGTCTCCGATCCGCAGCATCTGCCGCACGTAGAAGATCATCATCCCGAGCATCGCCAGGATGGTCAGGATCGAGATCGCGGCGCCGAGCCCGTAGTCGCTGTGCCCGAACGCCTGGGTGTAGGAGAAGACGCTGAGCACCTGGTAGTCCGGCTCCGGCTTGGTCTGCCGGATCACGAACACCTGGTTGAACAGCTGGAAGTCCCAGATCACCGACAGCGAGGTGGCGATGATCAGCAGGGGCTTGATGGTCGGGTAGGTGACCGTGCGGAACACCTGGAACGGGTTGGCCCCGTCCATGCGCGCCGCCTCGCCGAGCTCCTTGGGCACCATCGACATGCCGGCGGTCAGCGTCACGGTCAGGAACGGCAGCGCCTGCCAGACCACCAGCGCGATGATGACGATCCAGCCCTGCACCGGGTCCACGAACCAGTCGTGCGTCTTGAACCCGTGGAAGCCCAGCTTGTCCAGCATGTAGTTGATGACGCCGAAGTTCGGGTCGGTGAACCACACGAACAGCTCGACCGCGACGATCTGCGGGATCGCCCAGACGAACAGAAGCAGCGCCATCAGCGGCGTGCGGACCCAGCGGGAGAGCTGGTTCATCATCAGCGAGAGCAGCAGCGCGACGGCCATGGACAGGACCACCAGGACCGCGCAGACCACGAAGGTCCGCTCGACCACGGACCAGAAGTCCGAGCTGCCCAGGACGTCGGAGAAGTTCTGGAACCCGACCCAGTCGCCGGGCTTGTTCGTGTAGAGCTCACGCTTGGTCTGGTGCTGGAAGGCCAGCACCACGATCTTGTAGAGCGGGATCCCCAGCGTCACGACGATCACCAGGAGCGTCGGGATCACCAGGACGTACGGAGTCGATTCGAACCGTCGGCGCTTCGGCGGGCGCTCGTCGCCCAGCGTCGGAGGCGGTTCGAGGGGGCCTACAGCCTTCCCCACTACCGCGGTCATGTGCACACCTCACCTCGTTGAAGAGGCCGTGCCGCGAGTGCGCGGCACGGCCCCCACCGGAAAACTCACCCGGGTGTCGCGGACACCGCCTCCTCGAAGGCGGCGTCCGTACCCCTGAAGAAGTGCTGGATCAGCTCTTGTTCAGGATCGAGGTGATCTGGTCGTCCGCGGCCTTGGCCGCGTCGGCGACCGAGGACTTGCCGGTCGCGATGCTCTCCGCCATGTTCTGCAGCACGTTGCTGGACTCCACGTCGGCCCAGTTCGGGGCGACCGGGGTGAACCAGCTGGACGCGGCCTGGTCGGCCACCTGCTGGCTGATCGCCGGGCCCACCGCCTTGGACAGGTCGGTCTGGTTGTTCGGCAGGTTGCCCAGCGCGCCCTCGGCGGCGTTGGAGGCCGAGTTGGTGTAGGCCTGGATCCACTCCGCGGCCAGCGCCTGGTACTTCGACTTCTGCGCGATGCCCAGGACCGAGCCGCCGAGGAAGGCCGGCGACGGCTTGTCAGCGGTGACACCGGGCAGCGGCATGGTGGCGACCTTGCCCTTGACCTTGGTGTCCTCCAGCGGCGACTTCGGGTCGTTGGGGTTCTGGTTCACCTGCTGCACGGCGCCCAGGTGCCAGGCCGCGTCGTACTCGGCGAAGACGTTACTGGTCTCGAACAGGGTGTCCTGGTCCGACTCGTCCTTGGTGTGGCTGGCCGCGGTGGAGTACTTGGAGACCAGGTCGGACCACTGCTGCAGGCCCGAGATGGACTTGGGGTCCTCCAGGTCGCCCTTCCACTTGCCGTCCGAGCCCTTGACCGCGAACGAGCCGCCCTGGCCGTAGACGAAGGAGCCGACCTGGTACCAGTCCTTGCCCGGGGCGTTGTAGGTGACGAAGTTCGCGTTCGAGGCGTTGGCGGCCTTGACCTTGTCCAGCGCCGCGGTGAAGTCCGACCAGGTGGTCGGCGGGGTGGTCACCCCGGCCGCGGTCAGCAGGTCGGTGCGGTAGATCAGGGTGCGGGTGCCCGCGTAGTACGGGATGCAGTACAGGTGGCCGCCCTGGGTGCAGGGCGCGGACAGGCCGTTGAGCCAGGTGGCGTTGTTGTCGAAGGTCGACTTCGCCGACGAGACGTCGGCCAGCGCGCCGTTGAACGCGTACTTGGGGGCCTCGGTGTTGCCCAGCTCGACGATGTCCGGGACGTCGCCGTTGCCGCCGAGCGTCGCGTCCAGGTTCGTCAGGTGGTTGCTCCAGGTCTGCCAGATGATGTTGATATCAGCACCGGTCTTGGCCTTGAAGGCGGCCGTCGCGTTGTTGATGATCGCCATCCACTTGGGGTTGTCCTTGGGGTCCGAGACCAGCCAGACGTTCAGCTTGACGCCGGTGGCACCGGTCGCCGGCCCGGTCAGCGCCGGGGCGTTGGTCGCGGTCACCGAACCGCCCTGCGAGGGCGCGCCGTTGGACGAGCTGTTGGACTTCGACGAGCTGCACGCGGAGGCCATGAGCGCCACGGCCGCGGCGGCCGACGTCAGGGCTATGAGCTTGCGCCTCATGCCGTACTCCTTGGTGGGTGTGGACGACCCACTGCGACCAACGGAGATAGACCGACCGCGCGACACGGCAACCCTGAGCGATGCCGTCCCGTGCTGCGTTGAATCGGTGTACCCGGTCTCGTGGATCTGGTTGTGGTGTCGAGCTGTCGGGAAAATGCAGAGCGAGTTCCTGCGAAGAAAAGGCGCCTCCTGAAGCGCCTCCCGGCCTTTCCCGATTGGTTTAGACCAGTCCGGAGACTGGCATAGACCACTGGGGTCGTCAAGAGAGCGCGACCCCGGTTGTCCAACCCGTTACCAAGACGCAACCAGCACTGACACACACAATCCCGCCCCAGGTAAACACCGGTTTCCGAACAAAGTCGGCGCCGAGATCAACCCGGCTGGACACACACGCGGGTCCATGGCACTTTGGGCCACGAGGAGGGGCCGTTCAATGACCGCAGAACCCGCGAACATCGCTCTGGAGACGCAGGGCCCGCAAGGGCCGGCACCGGCACTGGAGTCAGGGCTGGAATCGGCACTGGAAACGGTGCGCGTTCCCAAGTACTACCGCCTGAAGCAACACTTGCTGGACCTCACCCAGACGATGCCCCCGGGCACGCCGGTCCCCCCGGAACGCCTGCTCGCGACCGAGTTCGACACCTCGCGCACCACCGTCCGGCAGGCGCTGGCCGAGCTGGTCGTGGAGGGCCGCCTGGAGCGGATCCAGGGCAAGGGCACCTTCGTGGCCAAGCCGAAGGTGGCGCAGTCGCTGCAATTGACCTCCTACACCGAGGACATGCGGGCCCAAGGTCTGGAGCCGACCTCGCGGCTGCTGGAGATGGAGTACGTGGCCGCCGGGGTGGAACTCGGCGAGCGCCTGGGCATCCGGGCCTCGGCGAAGGTGCTGCGCATCAGCCGTCTGCGACTGGCCAACGGCGAGCCGATGGCGATCGAGACCACGCACCTGTCGCAGCAGCGCTTCCCCAACCTGCGCAAACTGCTGGGGCGGTACTCCTCGCTGTACACGGCGCTGGCCGAGGAGTACGGCGTGCACCTGGGCGAGGCCGAGGAGACGATCGAGACCGCGCTGGCCACCCCGACCGAGGCCGGCCTGCTGGGGACCGACACCGGGCTGCCGATGCTGCTGCTGTCGCGGCACTCGATCGACACCGAGGGGGAGCCGGTGGAGTGGGTGCGGTCGGTGTACCGGGGCGACCGGTACAAGTTCGTGGCGCGGTTGAAGCGGCCGGACGGCGAGTGACGCGAGCCGGGGCGTGACCCGACTCACCCCGCGATCGCACGGTCGGGGCCTCAGCCTCCCGTAAAGTCGCGTCGTGTCCATCGTCGTAGTAACCGGAACCAACACAGACGTCGGCAAGACCGTCGTCACCGCCGCCGTGGCCACGCTGGCCGCGACCCGCGGCACCTCCGTGGCCGTCGTGAAGCCGGCGCAGACCGGGGTCACGCCCGACGGGCCGGGCGACCTGGCGACCGTCCAGCGGCTGGCCGGCGTGACCGATCTGCACGAGTACGCCCGCTACCCGGACCCGCTCTCCCCCGCGGCCGCGGCGCGCCGCTCGGGCCTGCCGCCGCTGGACTTCGACGAGACCGTCCGCCGCGTCCGGGAACTGGCCGAGAGTCGCCGCCTGGTGCTCGTCGAGGGCGCCGGCGGCCTGCTGGTCCGCAACGACGAGGACGGCA
This sequence comes from Catenulispora sp. GAS73, assembly GCF_041262085.1. Taxonomy (NCBI): domain Bacteria; kingdom Bacillati; phylum Actinomycetota; class Actinomycetes; order Catenulisporales; family Catenulisporaceae; genus Catenulispora; species Catenulispora sp. GAS73. Next base: position 309,383 of record NZ_JBGCCM010000008.1, on the reverse strand, counting down.
GCACCCTGGCCGACCTGGCGCACGCGCTCAAGGCGCCGGTGCTGCTGGTCGCGCACCCGAACCTGGGCACCCTGAACATCGCCGCGCTCACCCTGGAGGCGATGGCCGCCCGCGGCCTGGACCTAGCGGGCATCGTGCTGGGCTCCTGGCCCGCCGACCCCGACCTGGCGATGCGCAGCAACATCCGCGACCTGGAGACGATCGGCGCCCGCCCGCTGGCCGGCGCGCTCCCCGAAGGCGCCGGCGCCCTGGACCCGGCCGAGTTCCTCCTCGCCGCCCGGGCCTCCCTGGCCCCGGCGTTCGGCGGCACCTTCGATCCGGCAGAATTTCGGCAGACCTGGGACCCTCGGAAGGCGGCCTGAACCATGACAACCACCGAACAAGACCTCGACATCCTCGCCGAGGCCCGGCGCCAGGTCCTCGACGAGGGCGCGGGGCTGACCGAGGAGCAGGTGCTGCGGGTGCTGCGGCTCCCCGACGAGGCGTTGCCGGAGCTGCTGCAGCTGGCGCACGAGGTCCGCGAGAAGTGGTGCGGCCCGGAGGTCGAGGTCGAGGGCATCGTCTCCCTCAAGACCGGCGGCTGCCCCGAGGACTGCCACTTCTGCTCCCAGTCCGGCCTGTTCCCCTCCCCGGTCCGCGCGGCCTGGCTCAACATCCCCGAACTGGTCGAGGCGGCCAAACAGACCGCGGCCACCGGCGCCACCGAGTTCTGCATCGTCGCGGCCGTCCGCGGCCCCGACGCGCGCCTGATGAAGCAGATGCGCGAGGGCGTGAAGGCGATCCAGGACGCGGTCGACATCCAGGTCGCGGCGTCCCTGGGCATGCTGACCCAGGAGCAGGTCGACGACCTGGCCGACATGGGCGTGCACCGCTACAACCACAACCTGGAGACCGCCCGCTCCCACTTCCCCAACGTGGTCACCACCCACACCTGGCAGGAGCGCTGGGACACCCTGACCATGGTCCGCCAGGCCGGCATGGAAGTCTGCTGCGGCGGCATCGTCGGCATGGGCGAAACCCTGGAACAGCGCGCCGAGTTCGCCGCCCAGCTGGCCGCCCTGACCCCCGACGAGGTCCCGCTGAACTTCCTCAACCCCCGCCCCGGCACCCCCTTCGGCGACATGGAACCCCTGAGCGCGCACGAGGCCCTGAAAACCATCGCGGCCTTCCGCCTGGCCCTGCCGCGCACCATCCTGCGCTACGCCGGCGGCCGCGAGATCACCCTCGGCGACCTCGGCACCGAACAGGGACTGCTGGGCGGCATCAACGCCGTCATCGTCGGCAACTACCTCACGACGCTCGGGCGCTCGCCCGAGGAGGATCTGGCGTTGCTGACGAAGCTGGAGATGCCGATCAAGGAGCTGTCGAAGACGCTGTAGGGCGGCTTTCGCAGTCCGGGTCGGGATGCCGACCCGGACTGTTTGGTTTCCGGCTCCCGGCGAGGCTGGCGGCGCGCGGGACGGTTCGCTGCGACCGGCGGCCCGCGAGATGCCGGCTGCGGCTGGTGCGTACGCCCGCCACCGCGAACGTGGTCCGGGTCGGTCAGCCGATCCGCACCGTCTGCGCCCAAGCCGCCAGCAGCTGCAAGGCCGCCTCGGCCGGCGAGCCCTCCGGCACGGTCTGCATGATCAGCGCCTGATCCGGGTCGTCGGGGGCGCGGAAGGTCTCGTAGTCGAGCGTGATCTCGCCGATGACCGCGTTGCGGTACGTGTAGCTGCCGTGTGTCTTGTCGCGCACGTCGTGCCGGGCCCAGATCCGCGCGAACTCCTGGTTCCGGCACAGTTCGGCGACCAGCGCGCCGAGCGCCGGGTCGTCCGGGTGCCGGCCGATGTCGAAGCGCACGTAGGCCGCGACGTCCGCCATCTTCTTGGCCGGGTCCGCGAACAGCGCGCGGAAGCCCTCGTCGTGGCAGACCAGCCAGGCGAGGTTGCGCTCGTGCGGAGCCAGCGTCCCGAAGTCGGTCAGCAGCGCGGCGGCCAGCCGGTTCCACGCCAGCACGTCGGTGCCCAGGCCCACCACGTAGGCCGGCACGTCGGTCGTGGACTCCAGCAGCCGCCGCAGCCCTGGCCGCACCTCCTGCGGCTCGTGCTTACCAGTCCCCTGATACACGTGCGCCTGGTACGGCCGCGCGAGCCGGTACAGGTGCTCGCGCTCCGTCGCGTCCAGCTGGAGCGCCCGGGCGACCGCGTCGAGGACCTCCTCGGAGAACTGCAACGTCCGGCCCTGCTCCAGCCGCACGTAGTGGTCCACGCTGACCCCCGCCAGCAGCGCCAGCTCCTCACGCCGCAGCCCCGGGACCCGACGCCGGCCGCCGTAGTCGGGCAGCCCCACCTCGGCCGGGTTCAGCCGGGCCCGCCGGGACCGCAGGAACTCACCCAACTCCGCACGCCTGTCGATGCTCACGGTCCTGCCTAACACGCGCGGCGCATCCTGGTCATCCCGTGCCTAGGCATCGCGCGGTCCTGGGTAAGCCGGCGCGCGAGGCGGATCGTCGGAGCCATGACGAACGAGACCATGAACACCGTGCCGGACACTGCATCGCACACGGCACTGGACACCGCCCGCCTCGGCACCACCGACATGACCATCACCCGCGTCGGCTTCGGCTCCTGGGCCGTCTCCGGCAGCGGCTGGACCTACAGCTGGGGCGCCACCGACGACGCCGAGTCCGTCGCCGCGATCCGCCACGCCGTCGACTCCGGCGTGAACTGGATCGACACCGCCGCGGTCTACGGCCTCGGCCACTCCGAGCAGCTGGTCGGCAAGGCGATCGCGGCCTACTCCGACGCCGACCGGCCCTATATCTTCACCAAGGTCGGCCTGGTCTGGGACCCGGAGGATCCGCAAGGCGCGCCGATCCGCACCATGAAGCCGGCCAGCGTCCGCCGCGAGCTGGAGGACTCGCTGCGCCGCCTCGGCGTCGAGCGCATCGACCTGTACCAGGTGCACTGGCCGGACACCGGCGAGGCCTTCGTCTTCGGGGCCGAGGAGGAGGGCGCGGCCTCCCCGAATCACACTCCGCTGGAGGAGTACTGGCAGCTCATGGCCGACCTCAAGGCCGAGGGCAAGATCCGGGCGATCGCCTTGTCGAACCACGACGCCGAGCAGCTGACCGTCGCCGAGTCCATCGCGCACGTCGACGCGATCCAGCCGCCGTTCTCCGCGATCAACCGTTCGGCCGCGCCGGACATCGCGTGGGCGAAGCAGCACGACACCGGCGTCATAGTCTACTCGCCGCTCCAGTCCGGCCTGCTCACCGGGACCTTCTCCGCCGAGCGGGTGGCGAGCCTGCCGGCCGACGACTGGCGCCGCGCGAGCCCGGACTACACCTCCGGCCTGGCCGCGAACCTGCGCGTCGCCGACGCCCTCAAGCCGATCGCCGCGCGGCACGGCGTGAGCGTCGCCGAAGTCGCGATCGCCTGGACGCTGGCCTGGCCCGGCGTCACCGGCGCGATCGTCGGCGCCCGGACCCGCACCCAGGTGGACGGCTGGGTGAACGCCGGCGCGGTAAGGCTGACCGCACAGGACCTGGCCGAGGTCGCCACGGCGATCGGTCTGTGACCCGAGCGATGAACCCGGCCGGCGTCCCCGGCCGGGTTTATCGTGCGCCTATGACGGACCCGACGACGACCATCACCGTTGTTCCCGCCAACCAGGCCTCGTGGGAGGACCTGCGCACGGTCTTCGGCGAACGCGGGGACCCGTATCGCTGCCAATGCCAGTGGTTCAAGTTCCCCTCCAAGGAATGGCGGTCCATGCCGCGGGAGGAGCGCCAATCCCATCTGCGCGACCAGACCCACTGCGGCGAGCCCGACTCCGAGAACACCACCGGCCTGGTCGCGTACCTCGACGGCGAGCCGGTCGGCTGGTGCGCCGTCGAGCCCCGAACGGAGTACCCGCGGCTCCGGACGCTGCGAGTCCCGTGGACCGGCCGCGACGAGGACCGCGACGACCCGGGCGTCTGGACGGTGACCTGCTTCGTGGTCCGCACCGGATACCGCCGGCGCGGGATCAGCCGGGCCCTGACCGAGGCCGCCGTGGAGCACGCCCGGGACCACGGCGCCACCGCGATCGAGGGCTACGCGCTGATCACCGAGCCCGGCAAGGAGATCGTGTGGGGCGAACTGTTCGTCGGGGCGAAGAGCACCTACGAGACCTGTGGCTTCCAGGAAGTCAGCGCTCCGACGCCCCGGCGCCGGGTGATGCGGATCGAGTTCGAGCGGTGAGGATCGGCTTCGAGCGGTGCGGCGACCCTTGCGGAAGCCAGGTGCGGGCGGAAAGCTACTGACTCGTAACTTCGCCCCCGTCCGCCCGAGCCCCCGCAGGTGACCGTCGTGACCGAAGCACAGCCCGAAACCCCGCAACCGCTGCACGGCGGCCAGATCTCCGTCGAGGTGGCCCGAGCCCACGGCGTCGAGACGATGTTCACGCTCTCCGGCGGACACGTCTTCTCGCTCTACGACGGCGCGGTGAAGGCCGACCCCCCGATGCCGATCCTGGACGTCCGGCACGAGCAGACCGCGGTCTTCGCCGCCGAGGCCACGGCCAAGCTGACGCGCAAGCCGGGGCTGGCCGTCCTCACCGCCGGCCCGGGCATCACCAACGGCGTCTCGGCGGTCACCACCGCGCACTTCAACGGCTCGCCGGTGGTCGTGCTCGGCGGCCGGGCCGCGGACTCCAACTGGGGCAAGGGCGCGCTGCAGGAACTGGACCACCCGCCGCTGCTGGCGCCGGTGACCAAGCGCTCGGCGACCGTGCACACCACCGCGACCCTGGCCGCGGACCTCGACGACGCCTTCACGCTCGCCGACGCCCCGCACCGCGGCCCGGTCTTCCTCGACCTGTCGCTGGAGGCCGCGTTCGACGTCGACGCCAAGCCGCTGCCGACGGTCGGTGCGCGCGAGGCGGTCACGCCCGACCCCGACGCCCTGGCAGCCATCGGCGACCTGCTGGCCCGCGCCGCCAAACCGGTGCTGGTGCTGGGCTCCGACGTGTGGATGGACGGCGCCGAGGCCGCCGCGCTGGCGTTCGCCGAGGAGACCGGGGTCCCGGTCATCACCAACGGCATGGGCCGCGGCATCCTGCCGCGCGGCCACCGCCAGCTGGTCACCCGGGCCCGCTCGGCTGCGTTCGGCGGCGCGGACCTGGTGATCGTCGTCGGCACTCCGCTGGACTTCCGGCTGGGCTACGGACTGTTCGGCGGCCGGGACGGCGACCCGCTCGCGCCGGTGGTGCACCTGGTCGACTCCCCCGGGCAGATCAGCGGTCACATCGGGCTGGCGGCGAGCGCCGCCGGGGACCTGGCCGCGGCGTTCGACGGCATCGCAGAGTCCTGGCGCAGGTCCGCTAAGTCGGGGGCGTACGCGGACTGGCTGAACGCTTTGCAGGACAAGGCATCCGCGGCCATCGCCGCGGACCTGGACCTGCTGACCGCGGCCTCGGACCCGATCCACCCGGCCCGCATCTACGGCGAGTTGCTGCCGCGGCTGGCCGACGACGCGGTGGTGATCGGCGACGGCGGCGACTTCGTCTCCTTCGCCGGCCGGTTCGTGGAGCCGGGGCGTGCGGGCTGCTGGCTGGACCCGGGCCCCTACGGCTGCCTGGGCACCGGGCTCGGGTACGCGATCGCCGCGCGGCTGGCACGGCCGACGTCGCAGGTGGTCCTGATGCTCGGCGACGGCGCGGCCGGCTTCTCGCTGATGGACGTGGACACCCTGGTGCGGCACGGACTGCCGGTGGTGATGGTGATGGGCAACAACGCGTGCTGGGGCTTGGAGAAGCACCCGATGCAGGCGTTGTACGGGTACGACGTCGCCGCCGACCTGAACCCGGACGCGCGCTACGACAAGGTGGTGCGGGCGCTCGGCGGCGGCGGGGAGTTCGTCACCGACCCGGCGCAGATCGGGCCGGCCCTGGACCGGGCGTTCGCCTCGGGCGTCCCGTACCTGGTCAACATCGCCACCGACCAGGCGATCGCCTATCCGCGATCGACCACGGGGCTGTGAGTTCTGTAGCCTCCAGCGCGTGACTGACTGGGTGACCATATCCTCGCTGGCCACCGCCGGGACCACGGTGATCCTGGCGGCGGCCACGCTGAAGTCGGTGCGCTCGGCCTCGCGCGCCGCGGCCGCCGCCGAGCGGGCGGTGCTGGTGGGGCTGCGGCCGGTGCTGCTGAACTCGCGGCTGACCGACCGGGACGAGAAGATCTTCTGGGCCGACGACCACTGGGCGGTGGTGAGCGGCGGACGGGGCTACGCGGAGATCGTGGACGGGGTCATCTACTTCGCGATCTCCGTGCGCAACGCGGGCGCGGGGCTGGCGGTCCTGCAGGGCTGGGCCGTCTCGGACGAGCGCCGGGGACCCGAGGACCAGCACACAGCGCCGCAGGACTACCGACGGATGATCCGCGACCTGTTCATCCCGGCGCACGACATCGGCTACTGGCACGCCGCGCTGCGCGACGCCGACGATCCGCAGTACGCGGCGATGGAGGCGGCGATCAAGGAGCGGCGGGTGTTCACCGTCGAGATCCTGTACAGCGACCACGAGGGCGGGCAGAGCAGCATCTGCCGGTTCGTGCTGCGGCCTCGGGACAAGGACGGGAACCTGGCGGACTGGATCACCGGGGTCGGGCGGCACTGGAATCTGGACCGGCCGGATCCTCGGGCTGTGTGGTCTGTGTGAGTCTGTGTGAGTCTGTGTGAGTCTGCATGAGTCTGCGCGAGGGGATTATCCCTTTGTTCACGGGATGTGGGCCGACTAGCGTCGGGTGTCATGAGCACTGAGACGACCGCCGCACAACCCGATCCGGAGAAGTGGCTGGAGTACAACCGGGCCAACTGGGACGAGCGGGTGCCGATCCATGTGGACAGCCAGTTCTACGACCTGGACTCGTTCGTCGCGGGCCGGGAGACGCTGGAGCCGTTCGAGCTGACCGAGGTCGGCGACGTGCGCGGCAAGAGCCTGCTGCACCTGCAGAGCCACATCGGCGTCGAGACGCTGGGCTGGGCCCGGCACGGCGCGGTGGTCACCGGGCTGGACTTCTCACAGCCGGCGATGGAGGCCGCGGCCGGGCTGGCGAAGCGGATCGGCGTCACGGACTCGCGGTGGGTCACGTCGAACCTCTACGACGCGGCCGAGGCGCTCGGCGGGGAGCAGTTCGACGTCGTGTACACCGGCAAGGGCGCGCTGTGCTGGCTGCCGGACATCGAGCGGTGGGCCCGGGTCGCGGCTTCGATGGTGAAGCCGGGCGGGTTCTTGTACGTGTCGGAGTTCCATCCGTTCGGGAACACACTCGACGACGAGGACGGGCGCACGGTCGCGTACGACTACTTCGACCGGTCGCCGCAGGTGTGGGACGAGCCGGGGACGTACGCGGACTTCGAGGCGCAGACGCAGCAGAACGTGAGCGTGGAGTTCAACCACGGCATCGGGGAGATCGTCAGCGCCCTGATCGGGGCGGGGCTGCGGCTGGAGTTCCTGCACGAGTACGACGTGACGCTGTTCGCGCGGTTTCGGGCGCTGGAGCAGCGGGACGGGGTCTATCGGCTGCCGGAGGGGCGGCCTCGGGTGCCTTTGATGTTCTCTTTGCGGGCTTCGAAGCCCGAGGTGGGCTAGGCGGCTAGGCGGGCTGGGCGGCCTAGGCGGTCGGCCCAGAGATCAGAGCTCTGATGTTTCACTTTCCCGCAGCACTCTTCACAGCTTCGCCATGAACCGTTCGGCGTTGACGATGACGCGGGTGATCTCGCCTTCGCCGACCAGGCGGCCGTCGGCGTCGTGGGCGGCCACGGTGAAGCGCAGGAGGCGGTCGTCGCGGTGCGCGAGGTCGGCGGTGGCGGTGACGGTGCCGCCGACCGGCGTGGGGTAGACGTGGTCGAAGCGGATGCGGGTGCCGACGGTGGTCTGGCCTTCGGCCAGGAGCGGCGCGGCGGCCGCGACCGTGGCCTGCTCGGCGAGGGCGACGAGGCGGGGCGTGCCGAGGACCGGGAGGTCGCCGGAGCCGACGGCTTGGGCGGTGTCGGCGGCGGTGACGCGCAGGGTGGTGTGCGCCTGGAGTGGGGCGCTTTCGCCGGCGGGGGCTGGGGCGGCTGGAGCGGCTGCGGGCGTTTCGTCGGCGCGGGCTTCGTGGGCTTCGGTCACGCGTCGACCCTACACAGGCTGTGGAAGGCGCCCCGCTCGCGCATGAGCTCCGTCCAGGTGCCGCGCTCGACAACGCGGCCGGCGTCCAGGACGACGATCTCGTCGACGTGCTCCAAGCCGGTGAGGCGGTGCGTGACGAGCAGCGTGGTCGTCGGCAGCGCGAGCAGATCGCGCAGGAGCGCGTCGGCGGTGGCGGGGTCGAGGTGCTCGGTCGGCTCGTCGAGGAGCAGGACCGGAAAGTCGGCCAGCAGCGCGCGAGCCAGCACGAGCCGACGGTGCTGGCCGCCGGAGAGGCGCGCGCCGTGCTCGCCGACGAAGGTGTCGAGGCCGGCCGGGAGGGTGCGGACCCAGTCGGCGAGGCGGGCGCGGGTGAGGGCGTCTTCGAGGTCTGAGGTGCTGGCGGCGGGACGCGCGAGGCGGAGGTTCTCGCGCAGGGTGCTGTCGAAGACGTGGGCATCCTGAGCGCAGAGGCCGATGACCCGGCGGACTTCCTCGGCGCGGAGGGCGGTGGTGGGGGCGCCGCCGAGGGTGATGGGAGGCTCGGCGGCCGGGTCGGGGTCGACGAGGCGAAGCAGGGCACTGATGAGGGTGGTCTTGCCGCAGCCGCTGGGACCGACGACGGCGACGTTGCGGCCGGGCGCGAGGTCGAGGTCGAAGCCGCGCAGCGCGGGCTGCTCGCGACCGGGCCAGGTGACGCTGAGGCCGCGGACGCGGATGGTGTGGTCCGCGGGCAGCGATCGCGGGTCTGTGGGCTCGCGGACGGCATCGGGGGCCGCGAGGACCTCGCGGACGCGGCGCTCGGCGGCTCGGGCGCGCCGGAGGTGCTGGAGGGCTTGCGGGAGGCCGGCGGTGGCTTCGGCGAGGGCTAGCGGGGTGAGGATGAGGACGGCTAGGAGGGTGGCGGGGAGGGCTGCGGTCGCGTGGCCGGCGGTCGCGGCAGCGGCGTGGCTGGCGGTCGCGGCAGCGGCAGCGACTTGACCAGCGGCAGCGTGACCGATGGCAGCAGCGGCATGGCCAGCAGCCGCACCGGCTTGCTCGGCGGTCGCGGCGGCGTGGCTGACGGCGGCGGCAGCGGCAGCGTGGCTGACGGTCGCGGCGGCGGCAGCGACTTGACCAGCGGCAGCGTGGCCGATGGCAGCAGCGGCATGGCCAGTAGCCGCACCGGCTCGCCCGGCGGCTTGGACCGCTTGCCCTGCCGTGGTGGCGACCTCGGCGCGCGGAGACTGGTCGGTCGTGGCCACCGATCCGGCGTGTGCCACCGCTCCCCCGTGCAGAGCCCCCAGCGCGGTGTATGCGGCGGCCCAGACCGTCGCGCCGGTGGCCAGGATGGCGAGGCCGGTGCCCATGCCGCGGGCTTTGGCGGAGCGGCGTTCCGTGGCGGTGAGGTCGTGGTCGGCGGCCTTGATGCGGGCGAGGCGGGGTGGGACCGCGTCGGCGGCGATCAGGTCGGGGGCGCCGCGCAGGAGGTCGTGGAGTTCGGTGGTGAGGTGGCCCTTCGCGGGCGCCACGTGCTGGTCGGCCTTGGCCGAGATGCGCGACGCGGCCTGGGGGATCGCGACGCCGCTGACGAGCAGGCCGGCCGCCGTGATCGCCGCGACGCTCGGGAGTGCCTGCGCCAGCGCCGCCACGACGAAGGTGCCGGCCGTCGCCGCCGCGATCGCTGGGAGCAGGAACCGGAGGTAGCGGTCCTGCACCGCGTCGACGTCGGCCACGAAGCGCGCCAGCAACTCCCCCCGCCGACGCCCCGGCGCCTGGCGGGTGAGGCGCTCGTAGGTGCGGGCACGCAGGTTGCCGAGAATGCGGTACGCGGCATCATGCGCGACCAGCCGCTCGGCGTAGCGGAACACGGCGCGGCCGATGCCGAGGGCACGCACAGCGGTGATGGCGATCATGAGGTCGAAGATCGGCGGCCGCTGCGACGCCCGCGAGATGAGCCACGCGGACGTGGCGGTCAGACCGACCGCGGAGGCCAGCGCGGCAGCGCCGAGGGCTGCTGCGAGGGCGAGGCGCGCGGTGGGGTGGCGGTCGGGGCCCGGTCGCTCATCCGGCCGAATCTGAGCGCGGATTTCCTCGGCAGGGTCTTGACATGGTAACGAATTGCGAAGATTGTTGTTATTGAGGCGGTGCGCCCCCTGGGTGGGCGGGGCCTGAGGGGGGTGTGTTCCGCGACTGCTCGCGGCGGGGCCGACCTGGACCACGCGATCCGCGAGCGCCGCCAGCGCCGTGCGGTGCGCCACCACGATCGCGGTGCGGCCCTTGATCAGGCTGCGGATGCTGGCCACGACCTCGGCTTCGGCGATGGCGTCCAGGGATGCCGTGGGTTCGTCGAGCAGGAGCACAGGGCGGTCGGCCAGGAACGCGCGGGCGATGCCGAGGCGTTGGCGTTGGCCTGCCGACAGGCCGTGGCCGCCTTCGCCGATGCGAGCTGACAGGCCGCCGGGGAGCGCTGCGACGAAGTCTGCTGCCGCGGCCGATCGGAGGGCTGCCCAGACCGCTGCGTCCGATGCCTCTGCGCGCGCTAGGCGCACGTTCTCCGCCACCGTCCCCGCGAACAAGTACGGATGCTGCGGCAGCCACGCAACCGGGCCGGCCGCGGGCGCCACGGTCGCCGAGCCCGACGACGGCTCCACGAAGCCCAGCAGCGCCTTCAGCACCGTCGACTTCCCCGCGCCCGACGCCCCGACCAGGGCCACGCACTCCCCCGGCGCGACCGTCAGCGAGAAGTCCGACAGTGCCGGTTCGGTGCGGCCCGGGTAGCGGACTGTCAGGTTATTGATTTCAATGCCGGCGGGGGCGGTCGCGGATCGCTGGCTGGGTACAGGAGCAGGCGCGAGCGCAGGCGGGGCCAAGTCCAGAAGCCCCAAAGCCTCCGCCGCAGCCGCCTTCCCCTCCGCACTCGCGTGGTAAAAAGCCCCCACCTGCCGCAGCGGCCAGTACGCCTCCGGCGCCAGGATCAGCACCAGCAGCCCCGTCCGCAGGTCCAGCGAGCCGCCGACCAGCCGCAGCCCGACCCCCACCGCGACCATCGCCACCGAGATCGTCGCCGCCAGCTCCAGCACCAGCGACGACAGGAACGCCAGCCGCAGTGTCCGCAGCGTCGCCGCCCGGTCCTCGTCCGTCGCGCGCCGGATCGCGGCGGCCTGGGCCCGGGCCCGGCCGAACACCAGCAGGTCCGGCAGTCCCGCGACCACGTCCAGGAAGTGCCCCGCCAGCACGTCCAGGGCCCGGCGGCGGCGCTCCACGTGCGTCCGTGTCGCCACGCCGACCAGCCACAGGAACAGTGGGATCAGCGGCAGCGTCACCAGGACGATGAGCCCCGATTCCCAGTCCGCGCCGAACAGCACCGCCAGGACCGCGGCCGGCACCGTCGCCGACAGCACCACCTGCGGCAGGTAGCGCGCGAAGTAGTCGTCGAGGCCGTCCACCCCGCGCGTCGCCAGCGTCACCAACGGGGCTGTCTTGCGCGTCGCCAGCCAGCGCGGGCCCAGCGCCATCAGATGCGCGGCCAGCCGCAGACGCAGCGCCGACTTGACCGACGCCGACGCCCGGAACGCCGCCGTCTCCGTCGCCCAGGACAGCGCCGCCCGCGCACAGACGCAGCACCCCAGCACCGCCAGCCACGGCCACGGCCACGCCCATGCCCACGGCCACGCCCCCGGCCAGACCGCAGCCGACGTGGCCGCCGCCCGCTGCGCGAACCCCGCCGCGATCAGCGACGCCAGCGCCCACGCCTGTCCGATCACCGCCAGCGCCGACAGCGTCCCGAGCACCGCGCACAGCGCCACCCACGGACGTACCGCCTCGGCCTCCCGCGCCAACCGCCGATCGAGCATCAGCTGCCCACCGCAGGGAAAAGCAGCCGCATCAGTGCGCCGCCGGAATGTTCCGGACCCCGATGCGCTTCCGGAACACCCAATACGTCCAGCCCTGATAAAGCAGCACCAGCGGCGTGAAAACGCACGCCACCACACTCATCACCGTCAGCGTGTAGTGCGACGAGGCCGCCGAGTGCACCGTCAGCGACCACTGCGGATCCAGCGACGACGGCATCACGATCGGGAACATCGCGATGAACATCGACGCCACCATCGTCGCCACCGCCGCCCCCGACAGCACGAACGCCCACCCGTCCCGCCCGAGCCGCACCACCGCCGCGCACGCCAGCAGCGCCACCAGCGGCACCACCCCCACCGTCCACGACAGCGGCCCGCCCCAGTGGCCGTTGATCCGTCCCAGCAGCACCCCGACCAGCACCAGGCTCACCAGCGCGCCCGGCACCGCCAGGCGCCGAGCGCTGTCGCGGATGGGCCCGCGCGTCTTCAACGCCGTGTAGACGGCGCCGTGAGTCAGGAACAGGGCCAGGAAAGCCAAGGCCCCGACGAGCCCGTCGAAGGTCGTGAGGAAGTCCGACATCCGGCCGTGGAAGTTCATGTCGTCGCCGATCTTGGTACCGGAGAACATACAGCCGAACACCAGGCCCCACAGCAGCGGCGGGAGCAGCGAGCCGAGGAAGATACACCAGTCCCACCACGGCCGGTGCCGGGCGTCGCTCTTGCCCCGGTACTCGAAGGCGACGTTGCGGACGATCAGCGACAGCAGCACCAACAGCAGCGGCACGTAGAACCCCGACAGCAGGGTCGCGTACCAGTTCGGGAACGCCGCGAACGTGGCCCCGACCGCCGTGATCACCCACACCTCGTTGCCGTCCCACACCGGGCCGATGGTGTTGATCAGGACCCGGCGGTTGGTCTCGTCGCGCGCCAGGACCTTGGTCAGGATCCCGACCCCGAAGTCGAAGCCCTCCAGGAAGAAGTAACCGATCCACAGCACCGCGATCAGCAGGTACCAGAAGTTCACCAGGCTCACGGCCGTCTACCTCTCAGTGCTCAGCGCTCGGTACGCGGGTCGGCATCAGCGGCTCAGTACGCGAACGCCAGCGGCTGGTCCTCGTCGCCGTCGCCGTCCCCGGACAGGGACGGCGGCACAGCGGCCGGGACGACGTCATGGGCTCCGGCGCGGGCGTACTTCACGCACAACCCCACCTCGACCACGGCCAGCACCGCGTAGAGAGCCGCGAACAGGATCAGCGAGGTCAGCACCCGGCCGGCCGGCACCGACGTCGAGACGCCCTCGCGGGTGCGCATCAAGCCGTACACGATCCAGGGCTGGCGCCCGGTCTCGGTGAAGATCCAGCCCCAGGCCGAGCCGATCACCGGGAACACCAGGGTCCACAGCCCGAACCGCCAGAACCAGGTGCCCCAGCGGCCCGACGGCGCGCGGCCACGCCGGGTGAACCAGAGGCCGAACAACGCCACCAGCACCGAGAACATCCCGAAGCCGATCATCCAGCGGAAGGACCAGTACGCCATCGGGATCCACGGCCGGTAGTCGCCGGGGCCGTACTTGGCCTGCTCGGCGGCGTTGGTCTGGTTGATGCCGGGGACCGGGTCGTGGAAGTTGCCGTGCGCCAGGAAGGACAACAGCCGCGGGATCTCGATCTCCACCGAGTTGCGGCCCTTCTCGACGTCGCCGACCGCGAACACCGAGAACGGCGCCGGTCCCTGCGTGTCCCACAGCGCCTCGGCCGAGGCCATCTTCATCGGCTGCTGCTCGAACATGACCTTGCCCTGCTGGTCCCCGGTCAGCGCGACGCCGACGCCGGCGATCAGCAGCGCCCACAGGCCGACCAGGAGCGAGGGTCGGAAGACCGCGGGCTGCTGCTTCTTGCGCAGGTGGTAGCAGGAGATGCCGACCAGGGCGGCGCCGGCGCACAGGAAGCAGGCGGTCAGGACGTGCAGGAAGGTGATGACGGTGGTCCGCTGGGTGATCACGGCCCAGAAGTCGGTGAGCTCGGCGCGGCCCTTCAACTCGTTGAACACGTAGCCGATCGGATGCTGCATGAAGGAGTTGGCGGCCAGGATGAAGTAGGCGCTGGCCATGGTCCCGAAGGCGGCGATCCAGATACAGGCCAGGTGCACGCCGCGGGGCAGCCGCTCCCAGCCGAAGATCCACAGGCCGAGGAACGTGGACTCCAGGAAGAACGCCAGCAGCGCCTCGACGGCCAGCGGCGAGCCGAAGATGTCGCCGACGAAGCGGGAGTACTCCGACCAGTTCATGCCGAACTGGAACTCCTGCACGATGCCGGTGACCAGGCCGAGGGCGAAGTTGATCAGGAAGAGCCGACCCCAGAACTTCGTAGCCTGGTAGTACTGCTCCTTCCCGGTGCGGTGCCACGCCGTCTGGAAGCCCGCGACCAGGAACGAGGTGCCGATGGTCAGCGGCACGAACAGGAAGTGGTACACCGTCGTGATCGCGAACTGCCAGCGGGCCACCGACACCGGGTCCATCGCGGCGGTCACGGACTGGTGCACGGCTCGGCCTCCTACCGACAGACTGACGCGGTCAGCTGATCACGCAGGGTAGTGGAGCCGAGTTCTGTGATGTCAAAGGCACGTCACCTGTTCGGCGGCACGACCAGGCCGGGTGTAATTTTGCCTGCATGGATTTCTGCGGACAGTGCGGCGAGCCGACAGCCGCGACCGGCCACGAGCGGTGCGCCGCGCGGGCGGAGCTGGAGCCGCCGCGGTACTGCGGGCGCTGCCGCCGCCGGATGGTGGTACAGGTCGTGCCGACAGGGTGGTCGGCGCGCTGCGTCGAGCACGGGACCGTCACCAGCTGACAAAGAGCACCGTTCTCCGTGGAACGGTGCTCCGGACTGTCAGGACCCTCAGCCGATCACGGCGATGAGGTCGCCCTCCTGGACCACGTCGCCCTCGGCCACGGCCAGGCGCGACACCTTGCCCGAGACCTCGGCCAGGACCGGGATCTCCATCTTCATGGACTCCAGGATCACGAGGGTGTCGCCGTCCTCGACCTCGTCACCCTCGGCCGCCACGATCTTCCACACGTTGGCCACCATCTCGGCGCGGACTTCCTCGGCCACGTTCGATGCTCCCTCGCAGTCACAAGCTAATGATGTACGTGCGCATCCAATCACGCCGTACCCGCTCCATGCCCGCGCAGGGGCCGCCAATCACTCCCCGACCATCCTGCTCAGCGACTCCACGACCGCCGGGTCGTAGTGCACCGCCAGCCCGAGCCGGATGTGGCGCAGCGCCTCGGTGCGCTCGGCCGCCTCCGGTGTCGCGCCGGCCAGGTCGTCGTAGTCGTTGGCGACCCGGAGTATGCGGCTGGGCAGCGGGCCGGCGGCGCCGAACGGGTCCGGGTGGTGCTCCACGATCTCGGCGGCGTTGCCCAGCGCCCCGGCGCGGCGGATCACCTCGGCGCCGGCCCGGGCCAGCTCGCGCTGGCGCAGCAGGGACAGCGGGGCGGTGCGGCCGCCGTGCACGGGCTCGGCGACCGAGAGCTGCCCGATGTCGTGCATCAGCGAGGCGTACTCCAGGTCCAGCAGCTGCGCCTCGCTGAGCCCGAGCTCGCGGCCGATGCGCAGGCAGGTGCGGGCCACCCGGCGGGCGTGGCCGGGCTGGGTCAGGCCGGCCACCTCGGTGATGCGCGACAGCGCCCTGATCGTCTCCAGGTGAACTTCCTTGATCCGGGCGAAACGGCGCAGCGCCAGCTGGGTGAAGGCCAGCGGCAGGCACAGGGCCGGCAGGACCCAGATGGACATGGTGCGCGAGGCCAGGGTGACCAGCAGGGCGGTGGCCACCACGGCCAGCCCGACGCGGGTGGTGAAGGTCAGCTCGTCGCGCGCCGCGGCCAGGATCGGCCGCCGGTGCTGGCCGGCCTGCAGGATCGAGCCGACCACGCCGTCGCTGACGATGGCCAGCAGCAGGAATCCGGCGGTCGCGCCACCCACGGCGAGGCTCTGCAGGTGGTGGGTCAGGTACTCCTGGTCGACGCTGACCGCCTTGGCCAAGACCGGGTCGTCGGGTCGGGTGCCGAGCACCCAGCGCAGGTAGAACATGCGGAACAGCCACGCGGTCAGGGCGACCATCAGGAACCGGCGGACGGTGTAGTCCAGGGTGGTCGGGCGCCGGACCGCCAGGTGCGGCACGGAGCCGACCAGGAAGCCGAACGCCGCCACCGCGACCGCCTGCGGCGCGTTGTGCAGCGCCGGCTGGTGGCCGATCTCGGTGAGCACGGCGTAGGCCAGGCCGGTGGCCGCGCCGAGCGGGGCCGCCTCGCGTCCGCCGGGCAGCCGGACCCGGAACGCCTCGCCGGCGGCGATGATCGCGCCGAAGGCCAGGGCGTAGCCGGGCTGGCTGAAGCCGTGGACCGCGCAGGACACGACCGCGGCGAACGCCACGAAGCTGGCCAGGACCAGCAGCAGCGGGTTGCTCTGCGCCCAGGCGGTCTGCGCGTCGCTGTCGGATTCGAAGGCCCGGTGGCTCGGGGGCTTGGCGTGGTTCATGCCGAGGATCCCTCGGAGTCCTTCGCGTCGGGATCGCGCGGCGGCCACGCGGCGTCGCCGGTGCCGAAGAAGTGGAGGGTCGGGGACGATCCGCCGGCGCCGCGCAGGAACCAGGAGGGGCCGGCGGCGGACCCGGTGCGGCTCTCGGCCTCGGCGGGGTCGGCGGCTTCGGCGGCCTTCGAGGCCTCGGCCGACGGCTCGGGCACGGTCCACGGCTCGGGGGACGGGGTCCAGGCCTCGGGGTCGCCGGTCTTGGGCGGGTGCACCGGACCGGGGCCGTCGCCCTCGGCGGTCGGCTCGACGACGGATCCTGCGACGGATCCTGACATATCAGGGCACGGAGCGACCGGCTTGCGGAGGTCGAAGTCGGCCGCGGGCTCGGCGGACCCGCGCGGGTCGGACTCGGCGGCCGGAGTCGCGGCGCGCACACGCATCGAGCCGCGGGGGTCGCCGCGCAGGCCGGGGTCGACCGGCCAGCGGGCGGATGCGCCGGAGGCGCGCTGGGGTTCGGCGGCTTTCGCGGGCTCGGACTCAGCCTCATGTTCGGAGTCAGAGTCAGGTCCGGGATCAGGCTCGGGCTGAGAACCGAACGCTGCCGCCAGATCGGCCAGATGCTGCAGGAAGGCCGAGCGATCCGCCACGGGCTGCGGCTCGACCGGGATCTGCAGATCGGGCTCGGCTCCGAACTCCACCATGACTCGGGACCCGGGATCGTTCTCGGGCTCAACCGGAATACGAGAACTGGGATCGACCGGCGGTTCGGGCTCGGGCTCGGCATCGGGCGCCACCTCGGCGCCGACCACCGCGGCCTCGGCATCCGCGTCTGCGTCCGCGTCCGCGTCGCTCTGGTGCAGCACGGACTCGGCCGGCGGCAGCTCGGCGCCCGCAGCCTCCGCACCTTCCGCGGCCTCCGGTTCGGAGCGCTCCGCCACGACAAGCTCCGTCTCGCCGCCGAGCTCCGCCCCGCCGTCCCAGGCCCACCCCTCGTCGGGCTCCGGCCCCGCTTCGCGCACCACGGCCGAGTGCATCCGCTCCGACCAGCCGTCGTCGAAGTCCGCGCTCACCGCACCGGCCTCCTGCTCCGGCTCCGGCTCGGTCACCCGCTGCCCCGGGATCCCGCCCAGCAGCTCGGGCACGGGCCGCGCGCCGTCCTCCGGGCCCGGCTCCGCGCCGTGCTCCAGCCAGCTCGGGTACCAGTCCGAGAACCACTCCACCGGCACGAACGGGTCGTCGTGGTCTGCGAAGGAGAAGCCCGGCACCCGCTTGGGCAGCGGCCAGGGGCCGGACGCCGCAGCGGCGGTCGCCTCGTCCTGCGGGGGCTCGGCGGGCACCAGTTCCGTGGGCAGCCAGGGCTGGCCCGAGCGCTCCGCGAGCTGAAGCGCGGCCTCGAAGGCCTGGACCAGCGCCGGGTCGAACTGGGTCCCGGCGCCGCGGCGGAGTTCGGCCACCGCCTGCTCGACCGAGCGGGCCGCGCGGTAGGAGCGGGTGGAGGTCATCGCGTCGAAGGCGTCGGCGACGCCGATGATGCGGGCGAACTCCGGGATCTCATCGCCCGACTTGCCCGTCGGGTAGCCGCGGCCGTCGAGGCGTTCGTGGTGGTACAGGACGCCCTCGTAGACCTCGGTGAGGAACCGGATGTCACGCAGCACCGCGACCCCGTGGTTGGGGTGCATGCACATGAGCTTGAACTCTTCCTCGGTCAGCCCACCGGTGCTGGTGAGCAGCCGGGTCGGGACGCCGAGCTTGCCGATGTCGTGCAAAAGCCCGGCGAAGCGGAGCATCACCAGGCGGTCCTGCGGCATCTTCAGCTGCTCGGCGAGCATCTCCGCGCCGCGCGCGACCCGCTCGCTGTGACCGCGGGTGTAGGAGTCCTTGATCTCCACGGCCTGCACCAGCGCGGCGATCGTGCCCTCGTGCGCCGCACCTTCCTTCGCGTACTGCGACAGGCTCCAGTGCGCTATGTACATCGGGACGACCACCAGCGGGGCGGTGTACCAGCCGATGTCGTCCCACAGCGACAGGAAGATCAGCGCCAGCACGCCCGAGGAGTAGTACGGCATGGTGGCGCGCTTCAGGTCGCCGCGCAGCGCGTCCACGAACCGGATGTGCGTGGCCAGTCCGGAGTAGCCCGCGATGATCAGGCCGTTGACCACCAAGGAGGTGGTGACCGCGGCCGCGGAGGGCCACAGGAATTCCGGGAAGGACAGGAAGTGCCCCGGGGCGTGGCCGCCGGCCAGGTGGCACACCGCCGCCCCGGACGCCGGCACCAGGCTCAGCATCGCGGAGTTGACGATCTGCTTGGTCCAGGTCCAGCTCGGCGGACGGGGCCACGGGACGGAGCTGGCCAGCCCGACGATCGCGGCCGCCGGCGGTGCCAGGACCAGCACCGTGATCAGCGTGACGACCAGGGACACCGACATGGTCCAGCCCGACGTGCCGATCTGCACACGGGAGAGCCGCTCGGCGACGAGCACCAGCGCGCACAGCGCCAGCAGCAGGGGCAGCTGGGTTCTGGACAACGGCAGCGTGGCGATGGCCGCCAAGGCCACCGCCACCAAACCGAAGATGTAGCACCGCACGGAGAACGGCATCGGTCATCCTCTAGTCCGCGCAGGGAGCGCGTCGGTACCGGTCAACGCAAAACCCTGTCACGAAACTCCCGGTGGGTCCACAGGCCGACACATGGGGCGGCGCCGGCCCGTGGCACCGCTGGAGCGGGGATCACCCGACTCAGAGACCACCGCCGTCGAGCTTAATCATCGCGGACCACCATCCCTCGAATTCGCCCGCGGCTGTCTGCCAGACCGCGGGAATGGATCAAAGCACGTACGAGTACAGAGGAAAATCGGCCGCCAGTCAAGAAAAGATCCACTCGTACGAGTGGATCCGACCGGAACGCGCCAGGGGCACGCCATAGGCGTGCCCCTGGGCCGTTCCCGCTACCGCTATTCTCCCGCGCCGCCCACGGCCACCTCGCCGCGCACCTGCCGGATCCGGGCGAGCACCTTGTCGCGCAGGTCGACCGGCGGCTCGTCACACCCGCAGCAGCGCTGCACGAGCTTCTTCACCATCGCGTCCAGCCCGTACTTCTCCAAACAGGGCTGGCACTCGTCGAGGTGGCGCTTTACCGCCGCACAGTCCTCATCGGGCATCTCGTTGTCGATGTACTCGTAGAGATGGTCGAGGACCTCGGTGCACGGCGTCTCGTGCGGCTGCCCGCAGCTCATGGCGCTTCAGTTCCCTTCCGCCGCGGCGGCCACCAGGCCGCGCTCCCGCGCGTAGTCCTCAAGCATCGCACGGAGCTGCCGGCGCCCGCGGTGCAACCGCGACATCACGGTGCCGATCGGGGTGCCCATGATGTCGGCGATCTCCTTGTAGGCGAAGCCTTCGACGTCGGCCAGGTAGACCGCGATGCGGAACTCCTCGCCGATGGCCTGCAGGGCTTCCTTCACGTCGGAGTCCGGCAGGTGGTCCAGCGCCACCGTCTCGGCCGAGGGCAGACCCGCCGAGCTGTGCGACTCGGCCCGGGCCAGCTGCCAGTCCTCGATCTCCTCGGTCGGGCTGACCTGGGGCTCGCGCTGCTTCTTGCGGTAGCTGTTGATGAATGTGTTGGTCAGGATCCGGTACAGCCAGGCCTTGAGGTTCGTGCCCTCGCGGAACTGGTGGAAGGAGGCGAACGCCTTGGCGAAGGTCTCCTGGATCAGGTCCTCGGCGTCGGCCGGGTTGCGGGTCATGCGCAGCGCGGCCGGGTAGAGCTGGTCGAGATACACCAGGGCGTCGCGCTCGAAGCGCTCGTTGCGCGCGTCCTCGGACTCACCAGGATCCACGCGCGGCGCATCGGCCGCGCTCTCGGCGGATGCGGCGGACACAGCCTCGGCGACCGGAATCTCCTCGGCGATGACGGCCTCGCCACGTGCGTCGTCAGCGGTCACGGCGACCGTCCTCACCTCCTCGGGGGTTCCCGAAGAGCTTATCCAAGGCGAGACCCCCGACAAATCGATCTTGACTGCCGGACGCCGCTGCTTCAGTGCCAAAGTCATTCCTGTCCCCTCGACAACGTGGTCGGACCCTTGAGGGTTCAAGCGTTGTAACCGAGGACAGGGCGGGTGTATTCCCGCGCACGGACCGCTGTGAGCTGGGCCGTACCCGGTGTGACGAACGCCTCACGCGGCGTCGGTGATCTCCCGCGCGGCCTTGCAGTCGTCGGCCATCCGGTCCAGCAGGGCCTCGACCGAGTCGAACTTCAGCGTGTCGCGCAGGCGGGCGGCGAACTCCACGGCCACGTGCGTGCCGTACAGGTCCAGGTCGTCGCGGTCCAGCGCGTACGCCTCGACCCGCCGGTCGGTGCCGTCGAAGGTCGGGTTGGTGCCGATGGAGATCGCGGCGGGGTGCCGGACGGACTTCTCCGGCTTGTCGACGTCGGTGATCAGCCAACCCGCGTAGACGCCGTCGGACGGGATCGCGGCGAACGGCACGGTCTCCACGTTCGCGGTCGGGTAGCCCAGCTCCCGGCCCCGCTGGTCGCCGCGCACCACCACGCCCTCGACCCGGTGCGGCCGGCCCAGCAGCGCTCCGGACTCGGCCACCGCGCCCTCGCCGATCAGCGCGCGCACCCGGGTCGAGGAGAAGCGGTTGTCCGCGCTCTCGCCCTCCGGGCCCCGCAGGCTGACCGGCACGACCTCGAAGCCGTACCGGGTGCCGGCCTCCTGCAGGGCGGCGGCGTCGCCGGCGGCCCGGTGCCCGAAGCGGAAGTTGGCGCCGACCACGACGGCCCGCGCGTGCAGGTGCTCGACCAGCACCAGCCGGATGAACTCCTCCGGCGCCCAGCGCGAGACCTCCAGGCTGAACGGCAGCACCAGCACCGCGTCCACGCCCTCGGAGGCCAGCAGTTCGGCCCGGTGGCGCTGGGTGGTCAGCAGCGGCGGGTGGCTGCCCGGCCGCACGATCTCGCTGGGGTGCGGGTCGAAGGTGAGCACCACCGTCGGCAGACCGAGCGCGCGGCCTTGGGCGACGGCCGTGCGGACCACCTCGCGGTGGCCGCGGTGGACGCCGTCGAAGACGCCGATCGTGACGACCGAGGGGCCGAAGTCCTGCGGGACCTCGGCGGTGCCGTGCCAGCGTTCCACGGGGGTGCCTGCCTTGTGGTTGAGAGAGGTTGCCGACACACAAGAGTGCCATCCGGGGCCCGCTGACGCGCAATCGGTCCCCGGCACGATCTGTATCCCGACATTCGAAATCTGTGGCCTAGGACTTTTGGGCCATGGATGCGCCCTCTGGTGCTCTGGTCAGATGAAGACAGCCACCGGCTTGGCTTTCTTCCCGCTCGGCAGGTCCTCGTACAACGCCAGGAACCGGCCGTCCGGCCCGAACACCGCCACCGGCTCCCCGGGCCGTTCGGAGGCGGCCAGGAAGCCGCCGTGCGCGACCGCACCGGCCTGCTCGGCGGTGAGCTCCCGGGCCGGAAACGCGGCCCGCGCGGCGGCGTCCAGCGGGACCACCGGCAGTTCCCCGCCGCCGTCCACCAGCTCGGTCAGCTCGGCCAGCGGGCGCGCCAGGTCCAGGCCGTAGGGCCCGACCGCGGTGCGCCGCAGCATCGTGAGATGCCCGCCGACGCCCAACCGTGCGCCGAGGTCGCGCGCCAGGGCCCGGATGTAGGTGCCGGAGGAGCACTCGACGGTCGCGTCGACGTCGACCAGCGCGCCCTCGCGGCGGATGCCGTGGACCTCGAAGCGGTGGATCGTCACCGGCCGCGCGGCCAGCTCCACCGTCTCACCCTCGCGCACCCGCTTGTAGGAGCGGACGCCGTCCACCTTGATCGCCGAGACCGCCGACGGACGCTGCAGGATCTCGCCGGTGAATGACGGAATCGCGCCACGAACCATGTCATCTGACACACCCGAGGCGTCCGCGCTGTCGGTCAGCTCGCCCTCGGCGTCGTCGGTGATCGTGCTCTGACCCAGGCGGATGGTGGTCTCATACGTCTTGCGGGTGAGCGCGAGGTGGCCCAGCAGCCGCGTGGTCTTCTCCACGCCCACCACGAGCACGCCAGTGGCCATCGGGTCCAGCGTCCCGGCGTGGCCGACGCGCCGGGTGCGCGCGAGTCTGCGCACCCGGCCCACCACGTCGTGCGAGGTCCAGCCGGCCGGCTTGTCGACGATCACCAGACCGCCCGGGCCGTCGTCGGCCTTCGTCCGCTTGCCCACCGGCTCAGGCGTCCTCGTCCTCGTCGTCGAACTCGTCGTCGCGCGGGGCCCGGTAGGGGTCCGGCTCGCCGGCGTAGCTCGCCGTGGCCGCCGCGTCCCGGACCGCGGCGTCCGAGACCGCGACCTTGGCCAGCAGGTCCTCGATCTGCCGGGCGCCCTCCGGGATGGCGTCGGCGATGAAGGTCAGCGACGGCGTGTGCTTCACGCCGGTCTGCCGGCCCACCTCGGTGCGCAGGATGCCCTTGGCCGACTCCAGGGCCGCCGCGGACTCCGCACGCTCTTCCTCACTGCCGTACACGGTGTAGAACACCGTGGCGTCGCGCAGATCGCCGGTGATGCGGACGTCGGTGATGGTGACGAATCCGAGCCGGGGGTCCTTGACCCGGTTTTTGAGGGTCTCGGCGACGATCACCCGGATCCGGTCGGCCAGCTTCGCGGCGCGCGTTCCGTTGTTCGCCATGCGAACTCACTCCTTCTTGCTCGGATTTGTCTAGTCGTCCTCGTCGCTGTGCAGCCGTCTGCGGACGCTGAGCAGCTCGATCTCCGGGCGCCACGCTACGGCGCCTTCAAGATCGTCGAGCACTTCGTTCACTCGTGCGGCGGTGGCCGCGACCACGGCGACGCCGATCTCGGCGCGCCGGTGGAGGTCCAGATAGCCGGTCTCGGCGGCGCCGACGGCGGCCCGCTTGTCCAGCTCGGCCAGGATCGGCTTGACGATCCCGCGCTTCTCCTTCAGCGAGTGGACGTCGCCGAGGAGGATGTCGAGGGTCATAGTCCCCACGAACACTGCACATCAGGGCCAACCCGGCCCAGGGGATGAGTCCCTACTTCTTCTTAAGTAGAGAGTAGTAGGGGCGGCCCGGGTGGACCGCCCCATTATCGCTACCTGTTAGACGCGCGGCTTCTCGCGCATCTCGAAGGTCTCGATGATGTCGCCTTCCTTGATGTCGTTGTACGACCCCAGGTTGATACCGCACTCGAAGCCCTCGCGGACCTCGGTGGCGTCGTCCTTCTCGCGCCGCAGCCCCACGATGGTGAGGTTGTCGGCGACGACGGAGCCGCCGCGGATGAGGCGCGCCTTGGAGTTCCGCTTGATGACGCCGTCCTGGACCATGCAACCGGCGATGTTGCCGATCTTGCTGGAGCGGAAGATGGCGCGGATCTCGGCGGTCCCGAGCTGCACCTCCTCGAACTCCGGCTTGAGCATGCCCTTCAGGGCCGCCTCGATCTCCTCGATCGCCTGGTAGATGACCGAGTAGAAGCGGATCTCGACGCCCTCGCGGTCGGCCTTGGTCTTCGCACGGCCGTCGGGACGGACGTTGAAGCCCAGGATGACCGCGTCGGAGGCCATCGCCAGGTCCACGTCGGACTCGGTGATGGAACCCACGCCGCGGTGCACGACGCGCAGGTCGACCTCGTCGCCGACGTCCAGCTTGAGCAGCGAGTCCTCCAGGGCCTCGACCGAGCCCGCACCGTCACCCTTGATGATGATGTTGAGCTGCTGGACCTCGCCGGCCTTGATGACCTTCTCCCAGTCCTCGATCGAGACGCGCTTGCGGGAGCGGGCCATGGCCGCGTTCCGCTCGCGGGTCGCGCGGCGCTCGGCGATCTGCCGGGCCACGCGGTCCTCCTCGACCACCAGGAAGGTGTCGCCGGCGCCCGGGACGCTGGTGAGACCGAGCACCTGGACCGGACGCGACGGCCCGGCCTCGGCGACGCTCTCGCCGTTCTCGTCCATCATGGCGCGCACCCGGCCGTAGGCGTCGCCCACGACCATGGAGTCGCCGACGCGCAGCGTGCCGCGCTGCACCAGCACCGTGGCCACGGCGCCGCGGCCGCGGTCGAGGTTGGCCTCGATCGCCACGCCCTGGGCGTCCATGTCCGGGTTGGCCCGCAGGTCCAGCGACGCGTCAGCGGTCAGGATGACCGCCTCCAGCAGCTGGTCGATGTTCAGGCCCTCGCGCGCGGAGATGTCGACGAACATGGTCTCGCCGCCGTACTCCTCGGCCACCAGCCCGTACTCGGTGAGCTGGCCGCGCACCTTCGTCGGGTCGGCGCCCTCCTTGTCGATCTTGTTGACCGCGACCACGATCGGCACGTCGGCGGCCTGGGCGTGGTTCAGCGCCTCGATCGTCTGGGGCATCACGCCGTCGTCCGCCGCGACCACCAGGATCGCGATGTCGGTGGCCTTGGCACCGCGGGCACGCATGGCGGTGAACGCCTCGTGACCGGGGGTGTCGATGAAGGTGATGGCCCGCTCGTTGCCCGCGACCTCGGCGACCACCTGGTAGGCGCCGATGTGCTGGGTGATGCCGCCGGCCTCGCCCTCGATGACGTTGGTCTTGCGGATGGCGTCCAGCAGGCGCGTCTTACCGTGGTCGACGTGACCCATGACGGTCACGACCGGCGGACGGACCCGCAGGTCCTCCTCGCCGCCCTCGTTCTCGCCGAAGTCGATGTCGAAGGACTCCAGCAGTACGCGGTCCTCCTCCTCGGGCGAGACGATCTGCACGGTGAAGCCGAGCTCCTGGCCGAGCAGTTCGAAGACGTCGTCGGAGACCGACTGCGTCGCCGTCACCATCTCGCCGAGGTGGAACATCACCTGCACCAGGGACGCCGGGTTGGCGTTGATGCGCTCGGCGAAGTCGGTCAGCGAGGCGCCGCGGGGCAGCCGGATGGTCTGCCCGTTGCCGCGAGGCAGCATCGCGCCGCCGAGCGACGGCGCCTGCATGTTGTCGAACTCTTGACGCCGCTGCTTCTTCGACTTGCGACCGCGGCCCGGACGACCGCCGGGACGGCCGAAGGCACCGGCCGTACCGCCGCCGCCGGCGCGACCGCCGCGGCCGTAGCCGCCACCGCCGCCGGGACGGCCGCCGTAGCCGCCGCCACCGCCGCCGGGGGCACCGCCGCCGGGACGCGGGGCGCCGTATCCGCCGCCACCGCCACCGCCGCCGGGACGCGCGCCGGGACCGCCCGCGGGGGCGCCGGGGCGCGGACCGCCGCCGGTGCGGCCGCCGGGACCGCCGGCCGGGGCGCCGGGACGCGGACCGCCGGGACGGCCCTGACCGGCACCGGGACGCGGAGCCGCACGGCCGGGCATCATGCCCGGGTTCGGACGCGGGGCGCCGGGGACGCCGCCGCCGGGACGCGGCGGCATGCCCGGACGCGGGCCGCCGTCGCGGCCGCCCTCGCCCTGCGCGCCGGCCGGCGGGCCCGGACGCGGCGCGGGCCGCGGGGGCTGCTGCATGCCGGTCGAGCCGGAGGACGTGAACGGGTTGTTGCCGGGACGCGGGCCGGCCGGACGCGGGCCCGGGGCCGGAGCGCCGCCGGGACGACCGCCCTGGCCCTGACCCTGGCCCTGACCGGGACGCTGCGCGCCGGCCGGGCCGGGACGGGCGCCGGGTGCCGGGCGCTGGCCGCGGTCACCGCGGTCGGGGCGCTCGCCACGGTCGCGGTCACGATCGCGGTCGCCGCCGGGACGCTGGCCCGGGGCACCGGGACGCGGGCTCTGACGGCCGGGGATGCTGCCGCCGCCGGCGGCCGGGGCCTGCCGCGGCGGGATCGCACCGCCGGGACGCTCGCCCTGGCTGGGACGCGCCGGCGAGGCCGGACGCGTGGGGGCCGGGGAAGGCGCCGACGGAGCTTCGGCGACCGGGGTGACCGGAGCGACCGGAGCGACCGGAGCGACCGGTGCCTCGGGAACGCTGGGCGCCGAGGTCTGGACGTCGGAAGGCTGGGCCACCGGGCTCGCAGCCGCGGCCGCCGCCTGGGCCTGCGCGGGAACCGCGGGGCCGGGCTTGGGCGCGACCGGGCCGGGGCGCGGACCGGGCTTGGGGGCACCGCCGGGACGCGGGGTGCCGGAGGACGCCGCGGTCTTCGCGGCGGGGGCGGACTGCGCGGAGGCAGTCGCCTTCGGGGCGCCACCCTTGGCGCCGCCGGATTCAGCTTGTTGGATGCTGTCGATCAGTTTACGGACGACCGGCGCCTCAACGGTGGAGGACGCCGAGCGGACGAACTCACCCAGATCTTGGAGCTTGGCCATCACGACCTTGCTCTCTACTCCGAGCTCCTTGGCGAGTTCATAGACCCGGACCTTGGCCACTTCACTCCTTCTTCGGCCCGCGTCTGTTCGCGAAGCCGTCTGGTTACTGCATGGGCGTACTCATCGCGTGGTGCTGCTCATCGAGTGCTCATCGCCTGACTCGACCTGCTTCCGACTAGTACTGGGTTCTCTCTGCTCCACGCACCTGACGCGGACAGGGATGTAGTGCTCAGCTGCCTTCCAACAACGCGCGGACCGCCGTTGTTTCCAACGGACCGTCGACCCGCAGCGCCCGCGGGAACGCCCGACGCTTCTCGGCGAGGGCCAGGCATCCCGGATCGGGGTGGAGGTGTGCTCCACGTCCGGGCGACCGCCCGCGCAGGTCGGGGACGACAGCGCCCTCGACCGCCACGACACGCAGCAGCTCCGTCTTCGCCGCTTTTGCCCTGCAACCCACACATGTGCGCACCGGTACGGAACGTGCCGATGCGGCAGGGCGTGCAGAAACATCCGTCTGGCTAGACACGTCTCAGTCTAGCGCCTGGATCACTTCGCCGTTCGCCGGGTTATTGACGGGAGGTCGGCCCCCGACCTATAGTCAACACATCGGTTGATTAACGAGATGGTTGATTAACACCATGGTTGACGACACAGAAGCGGCCCTTGACCGGGCCTTCACCGCCCTCGGCGATCCGGTCCGCCGCGCGATCGTGGCGCGGTTGTCCCGCGGCGAGGCCACGGTGAACGAGTTGGCGGACCTGTTCCCGATCACCAAGCAGGCGGTCTCCCGGCACATCGGCGTCCTGGAGGACGCCGGCCTGATCACCCGCAGCCGGGACGGCCAGCGGCGGCCCTGCCACCTGGACCCCGCGGCCCTGGAGCGGCTGACCGCCTGGATCGACGGCTA
This sequence comes from Catenulispora sp. GAS73, assembly GCF_041262085.1. Taxonomy (NCBI): domain Bacteria; kingdom Bacillati; phylum Actinomycetota; class Actinomycetes; order Catenulisporales; family Catenulisporaceae; genus Catenulispora; species Catenulispora sp. GAS73. The sequence goes on along the minus strand of NZ_JBGCCM010000008.1, from coordinate 281,721 downwards.
CCGGCTGGCCGCCGAGAGCCGCTTCCGCAAGCTCGACGCGGTACTGGAAGCACTCAAAGAGGAGGAAGAACGATGAGCACCGATCCCGAATCCGGCACGAGCACGACCGCCGGCACCAACCCCACGACCATCGAAGCGCCCGAGGGCACGCCATTCCTGGACGTCACCCGCGACTTCGACGCCACCCCGGCGCAGGTCTTCCGCGCCTACACCGACCCGAAGCTGGTCGCGCGCTGGCTGGGCCCGCGCGACCTGGAGATGGACATCGAGGAGTACGACGCGCGCCCCGGCGGCCGCTACCGCTACGTGCACCACGGCGGTCACCTCGGCGAGCTGCGCGCCGCCTTCCACGGCGTCTTCCACACCGTCGAGGCGGACCGGCTGATCATCCAGACCTTCGAGTTCGAGGGCGTGCCGAACGAGGTGGCACTCGACATCTGCCGGTTCACCGAGGTGGACGGCAGGACCCGGGTGACGACGCGCTCGGTGTTCCCGTCGATGGAGACCCGCGAGGGCGCACTGACGTCCGGGATGACCCACGGGATCCAGGACTCGATGGAGCGGCTCACCGAACTGCTGGCCTCGGGGGTGTGAGGGCGATGAGCAGGGTCGTCATGGCCGACGCGGTCTCGCTGGACGGCTTCCTGGCCACCGCCGACGACCAGGTCGGTCCGCTGCACGACTTCTACTTCCACGGCGACACCCCGATCACCGCGGGGAACCGGCACCTGTCGTTCAAGGCGTCGGCGGTCTCGGCGAAGTACCTCGACCGGCAGTGGTCGCGGATCGGCGCGATGGTCATCGGCCGGCGACTGTTCGACATCACCAACGGATGGGACGGCGTTCCGGTCGCCGGCGACCGCGTCTTCGTGGTGACGCACAGCGTTCCCACGGACTGGGAGCACCTGGGCACCGCGCCGTTCACGTTCGTCACCGACGGCGTGGAGAGCGCCATCGCGCAGGCGAAGGAGGTCGCCGGACCGGACCGGGACGTGTCGCTCAACGGGGGCGACGTCGGCGGCCAGGCCTTCGCCGCCGGCCTGGTGGACGAGGTGGACATGGCGCTGGTGCCGGTGGTGTTCGGCAGCGGGAAGCGGTTCTTCGGCGAGCACTTCACAGAGCACGTACTCCTGGACGATCCCACCGAAGTCGTTCAGGGCGAGCGGGTCACGCACCTGCATTACAAGATCCGCAACGGCTGACCGGCAGACGGCCCACGGCCCGACCGCGCGGGGTGCACCGAGGGGGTGTCCGCCGTGCGCGGTCGGGTCGGGGTTCAGCCGGCGGCCCAGGACCCGAGCATCCGCAACGAATCCGCCGTCGCGGACCCCGGCGGCGCGGTGAAGACGATCATCGTCAGGTCCGGGTCCGCCGCGACCGTCAGCGCCTGCCAGTCCAGCAGCATCCGCCCGACGACCGGGTGGTCGAAGCTCTTGCGGAACGAGTCGGTGGCGAGGACCTCGTGGCCGCCCCACCACCGGCGGAAGTCCGGGTCCCGGTCCAGCAGCTCGCTGACCACCTCCGCCATCCGCCGGTCCCCCGGCATCAGGCCGACGCTCATCCGCATCCGGGCCACGCTGACCGCGGCGACCTCGTCCCAGTTCCGGTGCATGCCGCGGACCCGGGGTTCCAGGAACAGCATGCGGATCATGTTCCGCTCCCGCGCCGGCATCTCGGCGAAGTCGAGGTACAGCGCGACCGCGATGTCGTTCCAGGCCACGATGTCCCCGCGCGGGTCGATGACCAGGACCGGGACGTCCTTCATGGCCTCCAGCAGGTCCCGCAGCAGCGGGCTGACCGCCGGCCGGCCGTCGCGGTCGGCGTCCGCGGACCGGGTCCGGACCGGCGGTTGCGCGAGGATGTGCAGGTAGGCCCGCTCGGCGTCGGTCAGCCGCAGCGCGGTGGCGATCCCGTTCAGGACGCTGTCCGAGGCGGTGGTGACCCGGCCCTGTTCGAGCCGGGTGTAGTGGTCCACGCTCATGGCGGCCAGCTGCGCGACCTCCTCGCGGCGCAGGCCGCTCACCCGGCGGGGGTTCCCGACGGCGGGCAGCCCGACGGTCTCCGGCGCTATAGCCGCCCGCTTCGACTTCAGGAATGCTCCGAGCTCGCTCACGCATCCCAGCATCGCACCCCCGAGCGCCGCGTTCCTGGGGCAGCCGTCCCCAGGAACAGCCGAGCTCTGGTTGTGCCGTCCGGCGCGGGGCGAATCTTGAGCCATGAGCAACGCACTGAACCTCGAAACCACCACCCGCATCATCGCCGCCGGCCAGGAGGCCGCCGCCGGCATCGGCGTCGCCATGTCCATCACGATCGTCGACACCGCCGGGACCCTCGTGGCGTTCCAGCGGATGGACGGCGCCTGGCTCGGCTCCGTCGACATCTCCCAGCGCAAGGCGCGGACCTCCGCGCTGTTCCCGATGCCGAGCGCCGTCCTCGGCGAGATGTCCCAGCCCGGCGGCCCGATCTACGGCGTCGAGGCCACCAACGGCGGCCTGGTCTCCTTCGGCGGCGGGCTGCCGCTGGCCGCCGCGGACGGCACCGTCATCGGCGCGGTCGGCGTCTCCGGCGGCCTGGTCGACCAGGACGTCGCGGTCGCCGAGGCGGTCGCCAAGGCGGTCTGACGCCGCCCCGACCGCCGCATCCACCGATGATCCGCCAGTGATCCACCACTGAATGAGGGCCCTCCGATCGGAAGGCCCTCATTCGCCGTGCTCAAGTTCGCCGTGCTCAAGCCGCTCGCGCTGCGCGCGCTCGCCGTCACTGCTCGGTGACCGGCTCCGCGTCCGAGCGGATGTCGATCCGCCAGCCGGTCAGCCGCGCCGCCAGCCGCGCGTTCTGGCCTTCCTTGCCGATCGCCAGCGAGAGCTGGAAGTCCGGCACGATCACCCGTGCGCTGCGCTGGTCCAGGTCCACGACCTGCACCTTCGACACCCGCGCCGGGGACAGCGCGTTGCCGACCATCTCGGCCGGGTCCTCGGACCAGTCCACGATGTCGATCTTCTCGCCGTGCAGCTCGGCCATCACGTTGCGGACCCGCGCGCCCATCGGGCCGATGCAGGCGCCCTTGGCGTTGACGCCGGCCCGGTGCGAGCGGACCGCGATCTTGGTGCGGTGACCGGCCTCGCGGGCGATGGCGGTGATCTCCACCGCGCCCTCGGCGATCTCCGGGACCTCCAGCGCGAACAGCTTCCTGACCAGGTCCGGGTGGGTCCGCGAGAGCGTCACCTGGGGACCGCGCTGGCCGCGGCGGACGTCCACCACGTAGCACTTCAGGCGCTCGCCGTGCCGGTACTCCTCGCCCGGGACCTGCTCGGCGGCCGGGAGCGTGCCCTCGATCTTGCCGATGTTCACCAGCACCGCGCGCGGGTCGCGGCCCTGCTGCACCACGCCGGTGATCAGGTCGCCCTTGCGGCCGGAGAACTCGCCGAAGGTCTGCTCGTCCTCGTGGTCCCGCAGCCGCTGCAGGATCACCTGCTTGGCAGTGGTGGAGGCGATGCGGCCGAACTCGCTCGGGGTGTCGTCGTACTCCCGGGTGGTGCCGTCCTCGATGTCCTCCACGGCCCACACGGTGACGTGGCCGCTGGCCCGGTCGACCTGGACCCGGGCCCGGGACTTCGCGCCGTCGGTGCGCTTGTAGGCGATGAGCAGCGCGGCCTCGATGTCCTCGACCAGCTTCTCGAAGGGGATCCCGCGGTCCTTCTCCAGGTCGCGCAATGCACTCGTGGGGATGTCCATGGTCGTCAGCCCTCCTCGTCCTCGTCGATGTCCTCGATGTCGTCGGTCCCGTCAGTATCGTCGAAGCCGTCGGCGTCCTCGGCACCCTCGACGGCTTCGGCACCCGCCTCGTCGTCCTTGCGGTTGAACTCGATCTCCACCCGGGCCTTGGCGATCTCGGCGAACGCCAGCCGGCGCTCCTGGGTGGTCGAGGGCTGGCCCTTCTTCTTGCCGGGCACCTCCACCTCCAGCAGCACGCCGTCCTCGTCGCTGTCGAGGACCCGGCCGGTGGCCTCGCCGCCGTCGGCCAGCACCGCGCGCACCAGTCGGCCCTTGGCCCGGCGCCAGTGCTTGGGCAGGGTCAGCGGCCGGTCGGTGCCCGGCGAGCCGACCTCCAGCACGTAGGGCTGGTCGCCCATGACCGCGGCGCCCTCCGGGCCGTCGAGCACGTCGGAGACCACCCGGGTGAGATCGGAGACTGCGTCGAGCGACACGCCGTCGTCGCCGTCCACGACGACCTCGACACGGCGCCGGCGGGCCACCTGCGAGACGCGGACCGTCTCCAGGTCGTAGCCGGCGGCGGCGACGACCGGCTCCAGCAGCGCTTGCAACCGGTCCGCCGGGGCTCCGGTTCGGGGGGTGCTCATCGTTCTCCTTGTGCAGTTGTCGTCCGTCGTGCTGTCGCTTCGTAGCCAACACAGTATCCGTTCCGCACCAGGGCGCGCTCACGTCGGCGCGGCGTCGGGAATCGCTACACTTTGCCGGTGACCTGGGTGCCCGTGGAGCTGACGAGACGCACGATGCTCACCGCGACAGGTGTGGCGCTGTTAGGCGCGTGTGCTTCTCCTGGCGGAACCAAGGGATCCGAGGCTTCTCCGGCCAAACCGGTACCGGCCGGGCAGCCCGACCCGGTGCGCGACCGCGCGCTGTCCGCCGAGGCCGATCTGCTCACGCAGTACGACGCCACCTTGGCGCTGCCGTCGGTGGCCGCCGACAGCGGACTCACGGCGAAGCTCAAGACCATCCGTGCGGAACACGTCTCACACGCCGCCGCCATAAAGGAGGGCTACACGGCTCCCGCCGCCGCGACGCCCTCCACTCCCCCGGCCACGACCGACGCTAAAACCGACGCCAAGACCGCCGTGGCGACGCTGGCCAAGGCCGAACAGGACGCCGCGAACGCCCGGACCTCCGACATCCTCGCCGCCGACGGCGACACCGCCATGCTGCTGGCGTCCATCGCCGCCGCCGAGTCCGGCCACGCGGCGCTGCTTCTGGGTGGCTCCGCGTGAGCGCGCTGCAGACCGCGCTCGGGAACGAGCACGCGGCGGTGTACGGGTACGGAGTTCTGGCGGTCCACCTCATCGGCGCACAGCGGAACGCCGCGCAGAACGCGTACGACACACATCGCGCGCGCCGCGACATCCTCATCGGTCTGATCGAGGCGCAGGGCGACAAGCCGGTCGCCGCGGCGCCGGCCTATGCGATCCCGTTCGCTGTGAACACCGCGGCGGACGCCACGCGGTTGGCGACGCAGTTGGAGGAACGGCTCGGCGCTTCTTATGCGGACGTCGTCCAGTCCTCGTCCGGAGACACTCGACGCACCGGGTTGGAGTGGCTGACGGACGCCGCCGTCCGCGCGGTGCGGTGGCGCGGGAGTTCGGTGGCGTTCCCGGGTCTGCCGGAACGGGACTGACCCCGGGAGCCTTCCCTCAGTCGTTTCGGTCGTTTCGGTCGTTTCAGTCGGCGTTGTTGCCCAGCGCGTCGGAGAAGTTCTGGAGCTCCCCGGACAGGACCGAGGCCACGGTGTCGGTGATCATCCCCTGGGTCTGGTCGTCGTTGACCTTCGAGACCACCTGGTCGGCCTTGTTCTGCGCGTCGCGCAGATAGTGGCCCTTCATGTTGTGCTGCTGCGCCGCCTGCACCGCGTTCTCCAGATCGGTGATCGAGTTCTGCAGATTGCGGCCGGCGTTGGGGTCCATCGTGGCCGCGCCCTGCGCGATGTAGCCGTCGATCTGGCCCCGGACGCCCTCCAGATAGCCGACCGGATCCTTGCCCGGGTCGGCGGACGGCGGCAGCGTGGACGCCGGTCCGCTGGAGGACGAGGAGGTACTCGGCGTCCCCGACGGCGCTGTCGCGGAGCCGCTCGGGGCGGTGGTGACGGTGATGCCCGGCGGAGGGGCGGAGGTGGTCTGCTTCTCCGCCTGCGAGCCCTTCATGAAGACCGCGGTGCCGGCCGCCGCGATGAAGGCGATGACCAGCGCGCCGAGAACCATCCAGATCCAGTTGTAACGGCGCGGCGGGGGTGGGCCGGGGAACGTCGGCTGAGCCGGGTAGGAACCGCCGTCGTCATCGTCCGGAACGCTCTGCGCGGGAACGCGCGGGCCCATGTACGCGGGCTGTTCCTGGGCGGCCAGGTATGAGGGGCGCGGACCGGCCTCGTACGGCTGCATCACCATGGTCCGGTTCGCCGGCGGCCGCGCCGCGCCGGGGATCTCGGCCGGAGCGCCGCGCAGCTCCAGGACCGCGGCCACGGTTGCGGCCGCCGGTCTTTCCAGGGGGTCCTTGGCCAGGCACTGCCGGTAGATCCCGGCTATCTGCGGCGGCAGGCCGGCGATCGGCAGCGGCGGCGGCTGCCGGTGCAGGTGGCCCTTGACCACGTCGTCGACCGTCGCGCCCTCGAACGGCGCACGGCCGGTGACGCACCAGTAGAGGATGCAGCCGAGCGCGTACACGTCGGACGCCGGCAGCGCCCCGCGCCCGGTCAGCTGCTCCGGCGCCATGCACGCCGGCGTGCCGACCACCAGGCCGGTGCGCGCGTCGGTGTCGGAGGAGGCCTGCGCGATACCGAAGTCCAGGAGCTTGACCCCGTCGGACATCAGCATGACGTTGCCGGGCTTCAGGTCGCGGTGGATGATGCCGACCTGGTGCACCGCCTCCAGCGCGCCGGCCAGCTGCGCGCACGCCAGCCGGGCGTCGTTCTCCAGCAGCGGGCCCTGCTCCAGCCGGTCCTCCAGGTTCAACCCGGCCAGCAGCTCGGTGACCAGCACCGGCTGGAAGTCGCCGTCCCCGTCCTGCCACTCGATGTAGTCGAAGACCGTGGTCACGCGGGGATGCGACAGCCGCGCCAGCGCCAGCGCCTCCCGCCGCAGCTGCTCGCGGCCGGCGGGATGCGCGGCGGCGCCGCCGTGCAGCAGCTTCACGGCCACCAGCCGGTCCAGGCTGGAGTCCTGCGCCTCCCAGACGACCGCACTGCTGCCGGACCCGAGAGGCCTGGTCAGACGGTAGCGCTCGGCTATGACGGTGCCGGGGGTCGGTACATCCATGGGGTGATTATTGCGCGTCGCCCTTACTGGACGACGCCCTGCCACCTGTGATCGAGACGACCCGCGAGCTCGGACGCCGCACGCCGCCGCCGGGAGTCCCCCGGCGGCGGCGTGCCGTGGTCGTGGCGACGGTTCAGCCGCGCGCCAGCGCGTACACGTGCTCGACCAGGTCCGGCACCGCGACCTCGGTCTTCTCGCCGCTCTTCCGGTCCCGGACCTCCACGACGCCGTCGGCGAGGTTCTTGCCGACCACGACGATGGTCGGGATGCCGATCAGCTCGGCGTCCTTGAATTTCACACCGGGCGAGACGCTGCCCACGCGGTCGTCGTACAGGACCCGCACGCCGCGCGCGCCGAGCTCCTCGGCGTAGCGGTTGGCGGTCTCGTAGATCGCCGGGTCCTTGCCCGCGGCCACGATGTGCACGTCGGCCGGGGCCACCTCGCGCGGCCAGACCAGGCCGAGCTCGTCGTACATCTGCTCGGCCAGGACCGCGACGGCGCGGGAGACGCCGACGCCGTAGCTGCCCATGGTGACGCGGACCGGCTTGCCGTCCTTGCCCAGGACGTCGAGCTTGGCGGCGTCGGCGTACTTGCGGCCGAGCTGGAAGATGTGGCCGATCTCGATGCCGCGGTCGATGGACAGCTCGTGGCCGCAGCGCGGGCACAGGTCGCCGGCGCGCACCTCGGCGGCCTCGACGGTGCCCTCGATGTCGAAGTCCCGGCCGGCCACCGCGTAGGCGACGTGCTTGCCGGCCTCGTTGGCGCCGGTCACCCAGGCGGTGCCGACGGCCACGCGCGGGTCGACCAGGTACTCGTACCCGGCCTCCTTCAGCCCGACCGGGCCGATGTAGCCGCGGACCAGCTTGGGGTGCTTGGGGAAGTCCTCGGCCTCGAACATCTCGACCTCGCCGGGGGCCACCGCGGCCTCCAGGCGCTTGAGGTCCACCTCGCGGTCGCCGGGCAGGCCGACGATCAGGACCTTGGGCTCCTTCACTCCGGGGTAGCGAACCTTGACCACGACGTTCTTCAGGGTGTCCTTGGCCTCGATGGCGATGCCAAGTCCGTTCACGACCGTGACCAGCGAATCGATGGTCGGGGTGTCGGGGGTGTCGAGGACCTGGAGCGCGGGGTGCGCGGCAGCGTCCTGGGGCACGGCCGCGGCGGTCTCGACGGCCTCGACGTTCGCCGCGTAGCCGCAGTTGTGGCACGCCACGTAGGTGTCCTCGCCGGTGGGCGCCGTGGCCAGGAACTCCTCGGAGGCCGAGCCGCCCATCGCACCGGACACCGCCGACACGATCTTGTACTTGATGCCCAGCCGCTCGAAGATGCGGATGTAGGTGTCGCGGTGCTCCGCGTAGGAGTGCTTCAGGCCCTCGTCGTCCAGGTCGAAGGAGTACGAGTCCTTCATCAGGAACTCCCGGCCGCGCAGGATGCCGGCGCGGGGCCGCGCCTCGTCCCGGTACTTGGTCTGGATCTGGTAGAGCGTGACCGGCAGGTCCTTGTAGGACGACACCTCGCCCTTGACCATGTCGGTGAACATCTCCTCGTGCGTGGGGCCGAGGAGGTAGTCGTTGCCGCGGCGGTCCTGGAGGCGGAAGAGGTTGTCGCCGTACTCGGTCCAGCGGCCGGTCGTCTCGTAGTACTCGCGGGGCAGCAGCGCGGGGAACTGGACCTCCTGGCCGCCCATCCGGTCCATCTCCTCGCGCACGACGCGGGTGACGTTCTCCAGGACCTGCTTGCCCAGCGGCAGCCAGGAGTAGATGCCGGGGGCGACGCGGCGGACGTATCCACCACGGACCAAGAGCTTGTGGCTCGGGACCTCGGCGTCCGCCGGGTCCTCGCGCAGGGTTCGCAGGAACAGCGACGACATACGCCAGATCACGGGGTGCTCCTAGTGTTCGATCAGGTAAGGTTTTGCGCCTCGGCGGGAAACCCGCCTTAGCGCACTGCTGTCCTGCGAGGATATCCGGCTCCGGCGTGATCGCTTGCCGTTTGACCGTTCGCACACGCCTTCAACAGCGTGTAAAGACCCTCCCGTATTAACGGCGGGCAGGTTACCGTGCCGACATGGCAGCAAAGACCCGGAACGACGTCCTCCGGGTGAATATGGACCCGGCGCTCGGCGATCTGGCGCTGGCCGAGGCGCGGGACGCGCTGGCGTCCGGGGACTGGGGGCCGGCGCGGGAGGTTCTGGCCGAGACCCGGAAAGGCTTCGAGGGTCCGCGGTGGGACCGGCGCAGCCACCGGGTGCGGGTGCTCGCCGAAGCGGTGGCGAACTCCTCGTGGGTGGAGCGCTGGCAGGTGCTGGAGCCGGTGAATCCGGACGCCGCGCTGTTGCGGGCCCAGGTGGAGACCGTCCGTGCGCTGCGCGCGTCGCTGAGCGGCGGCACCGGCTACCGCGAGACCGCGGACGAGGCCCTGGACCTGTGCACGCACGCCGCCGAGATGGCCCCGGAGGACCCGACGCCGTGGGTGGTCATGCTGACGCTCGCGCGCGCCGCCGACCGCGGGCGCCGCAGCGGACACGACGAGTTCTGGAACCGCTGGCAGAAGATGCGGGCCCTGGACGCGTTCAACCGCGACGGCCAGCATGAAGCGCTGATGTACCTGTTCGGCGCCTGGTGCGGATCGCATCAGGAGATGTACGACTTTGCTTATTGGCTCGCTGGAGAAGCCCCTCCCGGTTCCCCTCTAGCCGCGCTGCCTCTGGTGGCACACGCAGAGGTCTACAGAACGGCGAACGTGGGTGTCCCCCGACCGCGCCAGTCCTCACCGCAGGCGCACTGGTCGCGGGACCTGGTCACCGCGGATATAGACCGCGTCATGCACAGCTGGCTGGGTTCCGCTATAGAGCCGCACGCGCAGGCCGATCTGGACCGGAACTACCTGTTGCACGCGATGGTGTACTCCGGGCTGGTCGACACCGACGAGACGCGAGCGTTGTTCGACGCAATCGGCTCGCACGCCATGCGCGTTCCGTGGTCCTACACCGGGGACCCTGAGTCCTCGTTCCTCTACTGGCGGGACCGGGCCTTCCACGCGGACTCACCGCGCCGCTGACGGTCTGGTCCGAATCCCGCTAGTACCGCGCACCGCGCTGCGCGACACTCGATGTATGCCCGAGCCAGCTCTCCAGAACGACTTCGATACTTACTACCGGGCGGTGGCCAGCCGCGACCCGCGGTTCGACGGCCGTTTCTTCACCGGCGTGACGACCACCGGCATCTACTGCCGACCGATCTGCCCGGCCCGCACGCCGAAGCCGGAGAACGTGCGCTTCTTCCGGGTCGCCGCGGCCGCCGAGGCCGCCGGTTTCCGCACCTGCCGGCGCTGCCGCCCGGACAAGGTGCCGGGCTCGCCGGACTGGAACGTCCGGGCCGACCTGGCCGGCCGGGCGCTGCGGCTGATCGCCGACGGCGGGGCCGACCAGCAGGACGGCGTCGCGGCCCTGGCCCGCACGCTGGCGGTGAGCGAGCGGCACCTGCACCGGGTGCTGGTCGCCGAGCTCGGAGTGGGGCCGCTGACGCTGGCCCGCTCCCGGCGCGCGCAGACCGCACGGCTGCTGCTGGAGTCCACGGCGCTGCCGGTCTCGGACGTCGCCTTCGCCGCCGGCTACGGCTCGATCCGCCAGTTCAACGACTCGGTCCGGGAGGCCTTCGGCGCCACCCCGAGCGAGATCCGCGTCCGCTTCGGCACCGGCGCCACCGCCGCCGAACTGGCAGGCAGCGCCGTGGACGGGGACGGAGCGCTGACCCTCCGCCTGACCTACCGGACCCCCTTCGACTTCCCTGCGCTCCTCGGCTGGTTCGGCGACCGGGCGATCCCCGGCGTGGACGAAGTGGCCGGCCACGGCCGCGACCTGGTCTACCGTCGCGCGCTCCGGCTGCCGCACGGCACCGGCCAGGTGGAACTGCGCGACGACAAGGGCCTAGTGCACGCCCGCCTGGTCGTCGACGACCTGCGCGACGTCGCAGTGGCCGTCCGCCGCTGCCGCGACCTCCTGGACCTGGACGCCGACCCGGCCCAGGTGGACGCGGTCCTGGCCGGCGACCCGGCGCTGGCCCCGCTGGTCGCCGCCCGGCCCGGACTCCGCGTGCCCGGCGCGGTCGACGGCTTCGAGATCGCGGTACGCGCAGTGCTCGGCCAGCAGATCAGCGTGGCGGCGGCCCGCACCATGACCGCGCGCCTAGTGCAGCGCTTCGCCGCAGTCGAGCTGGCGGCCGAAGCCGCGCTGGTGCCGGAGGCGGCAACAGGGGATGCGCGCCCGGGATCAGTGGCGGCGCTGCCGGTTTCCGGCGGTGCGGCGGTGGCAGGAGCGGGCTCGGAATCGCGGCTGGCGGCGGGCTTTGGCTCGGCGACAGGCGAGGTCTCCGGCTCGGCAGCAGGCTCGGAGTCAGGCTCGTGGCCGACAGCGGGGGCGGGCTCGGCAGCAGGGGCAGGCTCGGCCACGGGCGCGTGGCCGGCGGCAGGCTTGAAGTCGAACTCGTGGTCGGCAGCGAGCGCGAACTCGGCAGCAGGCGCAGGCTCGGCCACGGGCGTGTGGCCAGCAGCAGGCTCGGCTGCGGGCTCGTGGTCGGCGGCGGGCTCGGAGTCAGGCTCGGCAGCAGGCTCAGGTGCAGGCTCGACCGCGGGCTTGTGGCCGGCAGCAGGCTCGGAGTCAGGCTCGTGGCCGACAGCGAGCGCGAACTCGGCAGCAGGCGCAGGCTCGGCCACGGGCGCGTGGCCAGCAGCAGGCTCGGCTGCGGGCTCGTGGTCGGCGGCGGGCTCGGAGTTGGGCTCGGCAGCAGGCTCAGGTGCAGGCTCGACCGCGGGCGCGTGGCCGGCAGCAGGGTCGGAGTTGGGCTCGTGGCCGGCAGCGAGCGCAGACTCGGTCGCTCCAGCAAATCACTTTGTCGACAAGAAAGCAGACCTGAGCCCCTTCCCGCGCCCCGAGACCCTGGCCGAGGGCGACTACGAGGGCCTGGGCCTGACCCGCCGCACCGCCGCGACCCTGCGTGCCCTCGCCGCCGCGGTCGCGAGCGGCGAGCTCGTCCTGGACCGCGGGGTGGATCGGGCCGAGGCGCGGGGCAAGCTGCTCGCCGTGCCGGGCATCGGTCCGTGGACCGCCGACTACATCGCGTTGCGGGTCTTCGGCGATCCCGATGCCTTCCCGGTCGGCGACCTGATCGTCCGTCGGCAGGCCGAACGCTTGGGTCTGCCCGGCACCGAGAAAGCGCTCCTCGCACACGCCGAGGCGTGGCGTCCCTGGCGCGCCTATGCCGCTTTGCACCTGTGGGCCAGCGCTAGCGACCCCGACACCGAAGGAACCGAACAGTGAGCACCCTGACCTACACCACCGTCCCGACGCCCGCCGGCCCGTTCACCGTGCTCGCCGACGCCGACGACACCGTCCACGCCGCCGGCTTCACCGCTGACCCGGCGTTCCTGGCCGGCATGCTGCACGCCTCGGTGCCCGAGCCGGGCGCGCACGACCGCGTGGCCGAGCGGGTGGCGGCGTACTTCGCCGGCGATCTGGCCGCGCTCGACGACGTGCCCGTCGTCTACCGCGCGACCGGGCCGTTCCGCACCGCGGCGTGGGACGCGATGCGTGCGGTCAAGGCCGGCGACACCATCAGCTACACGCAGCTCGCGGCCACGGCGGGGAACCCCAACGCGGTCCGGGCCGCGGGGTCGGCCTGCGCGTCCAACGCGATCGCGCTGTTCGTGCCCTGCCATCGCATCGTGCGCAGCGACGGCTCCAGCAAGAACTTCCTGTACGGCCTGGAGTGCAAGGCCACGCTGCTGGCGCACGAGAAGCAGTACGCGGGGGTCTGAGGACACCTGACGCCGTCCGGGGCGGGGCTACAGCCCCCCGGACTCCGCCCCGGCCGGCCGGTCGCTCCGCGACGCCGTCTGGCCGGGCAGGAAGCCGGGCGGCATCGCCCCGACCGGCGCCACCTCGAACAGCACCTGGAACTCGACGCCGTACTTCTCCTCGATCCGGATGCCGATCCCCCCGCACTCGGCCCATGGGATCAATCGCATAGCGCGGAACTCCGCAGGCTCGTGCTTATAGGCCGCCATCTGCAACGGCTCTCCACCGCCGACGCGCGGCGCCACAGTCCACGCGACCGGGTTCTCCCGAGGAGAGGCGAGGCCCAGAAAGAGCGCACCGCCGTACTCGACCCATGCGACGTGCTCTTTACGCCGCCCCACCGTGAGCGTCCCGTAGAGGTACTCGACCATCTCGACCGTGTTCGCGTCCTCCCGGATCTCCCGGAAGTGGTCGTTCACGATCTTCCCCAGCTTCTCCTTCAGCGCCACATCCACATGCGCACCCTGCTCGGACGCGGTCCGCAGAGAGTAGAAGGCGATGGACGCCCTGTCGTCCACCCTGTAGTAGGCACAGGCAGGGGTCGCGTTGTAGAGCTTCACCAACAGCTTGCTCCGCGCGCCGTCCGGCAGGTTGTTCCGGATCCGGTTCAGCAACGCCAGGTTCCGGCTGACCCCGGAGGCGATGTCGATCCCCTCCCCCCGCAGGTCCGTGCTCCGCTGGCGCGCCGCGTCAGAAGTCGGATCCAGCAGCAGGATCTCGACCCGGACCTCGTTGTCCCCGGCCAGCACGTTGCGCAGCGCGGCGACACAGCGGCTCCGCTCCTCCGCCTCGTCGCCCTCCGCGGTGGTGACGTCCAGGATGTTGCTGGACGTGTCCATGATCCGCACGAGGTCGTCGCAGCGCTCCAGCCGCTCTATGAACTTCAGGTAGGGAAAACGCTCGTAGCCGGCCATCGGCACGTAGTCCGCGATGTTCCCGAACTTCTCGTTCGCGAAGGCGCGGATCGCCAGGAACACCGGCGACAAGAAGAAAGCCACAAGCAGCGCCCCGGCCACGTCGCCGGTGACCCCGCGGAAGAATTCCTTCCACTGCCCCTTGTCCGGATGCACCCAGGCCATCGTGATCGTGATCGCCACCGTCGCCAGCACCACCGAGAACGACCACGCCACCAGCGCGCTCATGCGCCGGTTCCGCATCCGCCTCAGCAAGCCCGGCAGCCGCCCTTCCCGGGCGTCGGCGGGATCCCGCTCCCGGTCGCGCTCCTCGTCCCGTTCCTGGGTACGCAGCTGCGGTGCGAAGCCGTTCTCCGGAGTAGGGAACTCTCGCGAGATCTCTTTGGGCATGACCACCCCCTTCGGTATAGGGAACGCCCATCAGAGCATTCCCAAACCGGTAGCGGGTGGAACAACTCAGAACAATGTCAGAACAGGATCGACGCGAAAGCGCCGACCTCCTCGAACCCGACCTTGCGATACACGGCGCGAGCAGGAGCGTTGTAGTCGTTCACGTACAAGCTCACCACTGACGCGAAATCGCGCAGCGCGTACTCCACGACCGCCGCCATCCCGGCCGCGGCGATGCCCTTGCCGCGCAGCGCCGGATGCGTCCACACCCCCTGGATCTGGCACGCCTGGTCGGTCACCGCGCCGATCTCCGCCTTGAACACCACGTGCCCGTCCTCGATCCAGGCGAAGGCCCGGCCGGCGTGCACGAGTTCGGAGACGCGCGCGCGGTAGGAACTGCCGTTGTCGTCCCCCACCGGCGATACGCCGACTTCCTCGGTGAACATCGCTATACACGCCGGGAGCAGCGTGTCTATCTGGTTCGGCGTCACCGGCTTCACCCGGAAGTCCGGCTCCACGGTCTCGGAGGAGCCGCGGATCTCCATCAGCGGCTGGCTGGAGCGCACCTCGCGGGCCGGGCCCCAGGTCGGGCGGACCTGCTCCCACAGCGCCAGCGCGGCCTCGGCGGGCCCGACGATCGAGGAGCAGCGGCGGCCCTGGCGGCGGGCCCGCTCGGCGAAGGCCCGCACGGCCTCCGGACCGGCCTCGACCGGGACCAGATTGGCGCCGGAGTAGCACAGCGCGTCGAGCTTGCCGTTCACCAGGTGGCCCCAGACCTCGCCGCCCAGACGCCAGGCGTCCAGGCCGGAGGCCTCGACCCGGGAGGCCACGAAGACGTTCGCGACCGGGTCGCGCGCCAGCAGCGCGCGGACCTCGGCCAGATCGGCCACGCCCAACAGCCTGGTGTTGGTCCCGCGGACCCTCGACAAAACGCTCATCGCACGATCACCAGTTCACTGTACGGCGTTTGCCCGTAGCCTGCCCTGCTCTGTAGCGGAAACGGCTGCGCACCGACCGGCCATGCGGCTGTTCGGTGCGCGGCCGCCACCGCGGAAGCGTTCTACGGAGCCGAGAAAACAGCCCCGTATAGGACGGTACTGGAAGCGGAGCTTTAAAGCGCGGCGTTCACAGACTCCACGATCTCACCGGTCTCGGCGTCGATCTCCAGGCCCATCTCGGAGGCGAGCTTGAAGGCCTCCTCGATCAGCGTCTCCACGATCTGCGCCTCGGGCACGGTCTTGATGACCTCGCCGCGCACGAAGATCTGGCCCTTGCCGTTGCCGGAGGCCACGCCGAGGTCGGCCTCGCGCGCCTCGCCCGGGCCGTTCACGACGCAGCCCATGACCGCCACCCGCAGCGGCACCTTCAGGCCGTCGAGCGCCGCGCTGACCTGGTCGGCGAGCTTGTACACGTCCACCTGGGCCCGACCGCACGAAGGGCAGGAGACGATCTCCAGGCCGCGCTGGCGCAGGCCCAGGGACTCCAGGATCTGCTGGCCGACCTTGACCTCCTCCACCGGCGGCGCGGACAGCGAGACCCGGATGGTGTCCCCGATGCCCTCGGCCAGCAGCGCGCCGAAGGCGACCGCGGACTTGATGGTGCCCTGGAACGCCGGGCCGGCCTCGGTGACCCCCAGGTGCAGCGGGTAGTCGCAGGCCTGGGCCAGCAGCCGGTAGGCGTTGATCATCACGACCGGGTCGTTGTGCTTGACCGAGATCTTGATGTCGCGGAAGTCGTGCTCCTCGAACAGCGAGCACTCCCACAGCGCGGATTCCACGAGCGCCTCGGCGGTGGCCTTGCCGTACTTCTCATACAGCCGCTTGTCCAGCGAGCCGGCGTTCACGCCGATCCGGATCGGGGTGCCCGCGGCCTTGGCCGCCTTGGCGATCTCCCCGACCTTGTCGTCGAAAGCCTTGATGTTGCCGGGGTTCACGCGGACCGCGGCGCAGCCGGCGTCGATCGCGGCGAAGACGTACTTCGGCTGGAAGTGGATGTCGGCGATCACCGGGATCTGCGACTTCTTCGCGATCATCGGCAGCGCGTCGGCGTCGTCCTGCGAGGGCACCGCGACCCGCACGATCTGGCAGCCGGCGGCGGTGAGCTGCGCGATCTGCTGGAGCGTGGCGTTCACGTCGGCGGTGAGGGTCGTGGTCATCGACTGCACGGACACCGGGGCGTCGCCGCCCACCGGGACGTTCCCCACCATGATCTGGCGGGACTTGCGGCGGATGGCAAGCGGCTTGGTCGGGAGTGCGGGCATGCCCAACGCGATGGCGGTCAAGGTCTCACCGTTCCGTGAATGGTTTTCTGCTCGCCGTCCACGCTACGGCACGTTCGCGAGGCGTTCGCACGCGCCGCGAGATTTTCACTCGGCCTTCACCGGCGCCACGGTGGCGCAGGTCACAGCTACCGCTCGGACCGGCCCGAGTCAATCCGCGATCAGCGTCAACACCTGATCGGAGTGAACGCCCGATCAGAGTGAACGCCCGATCAGCTCGGGTACTTCAGCGGGTTGGTGATGTCGGCGGCCATCAGCAGCAGCGACAGCCCGACGAACAGGACCAGGAAGGTGAACGCGGCCGGCATCAGCTTGTTCAGGTCCACGCGGCCCGGGTCCGGCCGGCCGAAGGCCTTGGCGACCTTGCGGCGGCCCGCCTCGTACAGCGCGATGGCGATGTGCCCGCCGTCCAGGGGCAGCAGCGGCAGCAGGTTGAAGATGCCGATGAACATGTTGATGCTGGCGATGTAGTACAGGAAGCCGGCGTAGCCGCTGTTCTGGATCACGCCGCTGGTCAGGCTCGCCATGCCGACCACGCCCACCGGGGCGTTGGCGTCGCGCGGCTTGTCGCTGGTGGTGGCCTGGAACAGCTTGGGGATCGAGGCCGGGATGTCGACCAGGCCGGTCACCGAGCCCTTGGCGTAGGTGCCGAAGCCGGTGAAGCCGTTGCCGACCTCGTTCAGGAACCCGGGGTGCTGATAGACCGGCGGCGGAGCCTGGATGCCGATCATCAGGCCCAGCAGCACCTTCTTGGGATCGGCCGAGACGTTGCCCACCTGGGGGGTGATCGTGGTGGTCTGCTGCTGGCCGGCGCGCACGTAGGTCACGCTGACCGGCACCGGAGCGCTGGTCGGCTTGTTGTCGCCGCCGAGCTTCGGCTGGCCGTTGTGCAGCTGGTCGGTGACGTCCTGCCAGCTGTGCGTGGCGACCCCGTTGACCGCGACGATCTTGTCGCCGTTCTCCAGCCCGGCGGCCTTGGCCGGGCTCTCGGCGTCAGCGGTGCCGCAGGCGCCGGCCGTGGTCTTCAGGCACTGGGTGACCGTGCCGACCGTCCCGGACAGGTCCTGAGACCGGATCCCCCAGGTCAGCGGCACCAGCACGAGCAGGAACAGGGCGATGAGGAAGTGGGTGAGCGAGCCGGCCGACAGCGTCAGCAGCCGCCAGCCCAGCGGCTTGCGGTAGAAGGCCCGCGGCTCGTCCTCGGGGTCGATCGGCTCCAGGTCCGTCATCCCGACGATCTTCACGTAGCCGCCGGCCGGGATCGCCTTGACGCCGTACTCGGTCTCGCCCTTGTGGAAGGACCAGATCTTCGGCCCGAACCCCAGGAAGAACTCGGTGACCTTGCCGCCGGCCTTGCGCGCGCACACCATGTGCCCGGCCTCGTGCAGCATGATCGAGGCCACGAGCGCGGCGACGAACAGGATGATGCCTAGCGGGCCCACTTATCCACCTATCGTCGTCGGCACTGGCGCCTGGGCTGTACCCGTCACCTAATCAAAGTCTTTCAGCCGGCTGTGAGTTCCCGCGCACGCGTACGCGCCCAGGAATCCGCCTCCAGGACGGCCTCCAGAGTAAGGTCCCCACCCTGAGAGCGCCCTGAACCGGCGTGCTCGGCGACCACCCGTTCGATGGTATCGACGATCGCCGGGAAGCGGAGGCGGCCGGTGAGGAACGCGGCCACACACTCCTCGTTGGCACCGTTGAAGACGGCCGGAGCGGTCCCGCCGGTTGCGCCGACCTGCTTGGCCAGCCGGACCGAGGGGAACGCCTCGTCGTCGAGAGGGAAGAACTCCCAGGTGGCGGCCTTGGTCCAGTCCAGCGCCGGGGCGGCGCCGGGGACCCGGTCCGGCCAGCCCAGGGCCAGGGCGATCGGCAGGCGCATGTCCGGCGGGCTGGCCTGGGCCAGCGTGGAGCCGTCCACGAACTGGACCATCGAGTGCACGATGGACTGCGGATGCACCACCACCTCGATGCGGTCGAAGGGCACGTCGAACAACAGGTGCGCCTCGATCACCTCCAGGCCCTTGTTCACCAGGGTCGCGGAGTTGCAGGTGACCAGCGGCCCCATGTTCCAGGTCGGGTGCTTCATGGCCTGTTCGGGGGAGGCGTCCGCCATCTCGGCCCGGGTCCGGCCGCGGAACGGACCGCCGGAGGCGGTGACGACCAGCTTGTCCACCTCCTGGGCGCGCCCGCCGCGCAGCGCCTGCGCCAGGGCGGAGTGCTCGGAGTCGACCGGGACGATCTGGCCGGGCTTGGCCCGCCGGGCGACCAGGTCGCCGCCGATGATCAGGGACTCCTTGTTGGCCAGCGCGAGGGTCCGGCCGGAGTCCAGGGCGACCAGCGTGGCCTTGAGACCGGCCGCGCCGTCGATGGCGTTCAGGACGATGTCGCACTCGCGCGCGGCGAGCTCGGCCGAGGCCTCGGGACCGGCCAGGATCTCCGGGATCTGGAACTCGCCGGCCGAGTAGCCGCGCTTCTGGGCCGCCGCGTAGAAGGCGAGGTTCAGGTCCTGCGCGGCACTGGCCTTGGCGACGGCGACCGTGCGCGCGCCGGTGGTCAGGGCCTGCTCCGCCAGGAGTTCCGGGTTCCCGCCGCCGGCCGCCAGGCCGACGATGCGGAAGCGCTCGGGGTTGCGGGAGACCAGGTCCAGCGTCTGGGTGCCGATGGAGCCGGTGGAGCCTAGGAGGATGATGTCGCGCACGGTGTGGGTCACGTCGGTCATTGTGGCTTACCGCCGCGGGGCGCAGGGCCCCCGCGGGCCGACGGCCACACGAGGTTCACACCGATGTGCTCTTTTCCGGGAGGAGCGCGGGAGGGTCGGTGTGCTCTGCGACATGGGCCCCGCGATGGTATGCCGGCCGGCGCCGCGTGTCCCGCTGCTATGGCAGCTACATCTCCATCAGGCGCAGCGACAGGCCGCCGACCGGGATCCAGTCGATCTCGGCGCCGGCGTCCCGGAGATCGGTGAGCACGAGGTCGTCGTACATCAGGTGGGCCGCGTCGTGCGGCCACAGGACCGCCCACAGCCACAATCCGCCGGCCTCGCCGAGGAACACCGCGCGGTCGCCGGTGTCCGGGACGTTCCACATGGAGGTGGAGCGGCCCGCGGCGTAGAGCTTGGCGTGGGCGGCGGTCTGCTCGAAGATCTCGCCCGGGTCCGGGCCCTCCAGCCCGGCGAAGCGCGCGCCGAGGCCGACGCCCATCTCCTCGGCGATCAGCAGCAGTTCCCCGACTCCGCCGAACGGGTTCGGGCCGGCACAGGCGACGGCGGTCGCGCGGGCCCCGGCCTCGTCCCCGGCGTAGGCCATGCCGGTGAACTCCCAGCCGGTGGGCAGCGGCCAGGGCATCCACACCGGGACCTGGCTGTTGGCGGCCGTCTCGGCCAGTTCCTTCGCGGTGGGGGGCTGTACCGGCTGCAGGGGCTGAATCGCGCCGTGCAGGTCGCACTGCCAGGTCGTGGACAGCAGGCCCGGGGCGCGCACCCGGCTCCCACAGCGTGGGCAGCTGGGCTCGGCCTTCATAGAGACTGACAGTCCTCTCAGGGCGGGCGGTCCGTCAAGCCCTGTCACCCGGATGGCGGGGGCGGTCGGGCCAGGGGCGGGGCGCGGTTCCGATTACGCGCCCCTCACTGTGTTCTCCCGCGCCCTGCCGCGCTCCAACCCCGCGCGGGCCGCCGGCTACGCCGCGGGGGTCGGGCGGCCGGGCTGCTCGCCGCCCCTGGCCTCGCCGTACGAGCGCTTGGGGACCATCACCTTGCGGCGGAAGACGCAGACCACGGTGCCGTCCTGCTTGTAGCCCTTGGTCTCGACGTAGACGATGCCGCGGTCGGTCTTGGACTTGGACTCCGTCTTGTCCAGGACCTCGGTCTCGCCGTAGATGGTGTCGCCGTGGAAGGTCGGGGCGATGTGCCGCAGCGACTCCACTTCCAGGTTCGCGATCGCCTTGCCGGACACGTCGGCCACGGACATGCCCAGGAGCAGCGAGTAGATGTAGTTGCCGACGACGACGTTCCGCTTGAAGTCGGTGGTCTCCTCGGCGTAGTTGGCGTCAAGGTGGAGCGGGTGGTGGTTCATGGTGATCAGGCAGAACAGGTGGTCGTCGTACTCGGTGACCGTCTTGCCCGGCCAGTGCTTGTACACCGCGCCGACCTCGAACTCCTCGAAATACCGGCCGAACTGCATGGAGGGGGGTCCCTTCTCACCTGGTCGCCTGGTCGCCGCCGGTCGCCCGGTCGGCGCTGCCGCTGTCCTGCGTTCTGCGGTCATCTTCGCGCAGCGGGCTACTCGCCAGTAGTACGCCGGGCGGTGAGGTCCGCCACGTTCTTGACGCGGTGCCTCCGCCCTGATGTGATGCCCCGCGTGACCGGGAGCCCGATATCCGACTACGGATACCCCACGCCCTACGGCATGAAGACGCCCCGCATCAGGACCTCGGTCGCCGGCCTCGGCGTCGCGACGATCGTCCTGCTGGCCCTGGACGCGGCGATGGCCGCGCTCGCCGCCGGGTTCCTGGTCTGGCGGCACTCGCTGCTCTCCGACTTCCTCAACGACCCGGCATCTGTGGACCCGACCAGCCTGGACGACTCCGACGCGGCCGCCCGCGACACCATGGGCTGGTTCACGCTCTTCACGCTGGCCACGATCGTGCTCTTCATCTGCTGGTTCTGGGCCGCCCGCACCAACGCCGAGGCCTACACCCCCAACCGCGGCACCCTGCACCCCGGCTGGTCGATCGGCGGCTGGTTCATCCCGGTGGCGGGCCTGATCCTGCCCTGCATCGTCGCCCGCGACACCTACCGCGGCACCATGCTCGGCCGCCAGGGCCGACCCGCCGGCGGCGGCCAGATCACCGGCTGGTGGTGGGCCGCATACGTGGCCTTCTGGATCAGCGGCCTGGCGGCGAGCGGCGAGAACGGCCAACTGCAGAACGACGCACCGGTGAACCGCGTGAGCGACACGCAGTCGGCGGTCACGGCCGGCATCGTGGCACTGACGGTCGGCGTAGCGGCGGCACTGCTGGCGATCGCCTACGTGGCGACGATCACGAAGGAACAGAAGGCACGCAACCGGGCGGGGGCTTGGTACGGCGGGCCGGGGATGCCGGCGCAGGCGCCTTACGGGCTGGCCTACGGCTACGGGATCCCGGGCTACCCGATGCCGGGCCAGGCGCCGGGCCCGGGCGGCTACCCGATGCCGGGGTACCCGATGCCGAGCCAGCCGCCGGCTCCCCCGACGCAAGAGTCCTGGGCTGTGCCGGGACCGATGCCGCCGACGCAGGACCGGATTCCGATCGCCGAGACACAGACTGCTGATGTGCAGGACATCGAGCCGCCGAAAGAACCCGGCGACTGGCTCACGCCGCCGAGCTAGCTAGCTGTACTGACCCCAGCCCCTAGTCCTCGACCCCGACCTCGGCGTCGGCGTCGCTCCCGGCGGCCTCCTCCGCGACCGAGCCGTAAGCCTCCATCTCGCCGGCGGGCATCACCTCGGAGATGTGCGGCGTCAGCTTCTTCAGGAGCAGCGCCAACTGCTCCTCGCTCAGTACGTCGCCGACCACTGTGGCGTGCGCCAGGTCGCCGATGAGGGAGGCGGCGCGGGACAGACCGGCGTCGCGGTCCCAGGCTCGGTAGGTCGCCGCGCGGGCGTAGCCGCGGGCCACGCGGGCGGCGCCGACGCGGTCGTGGCGCAGGAGTTCCAGGTCGGCGGCGTCGAGGACTTCGCGGCGGTCCACTTCGAAGATCACGTCCGGGCGCTCCAGGCCGGTCCCTATCTGGTCCACCTGCTGGCGCTCCAGGTTCGAGACCGCGGTGATCAGGCCGTTGACGTGGCGGCCGTGCGGGCCGTAGGCCCACCAGCCCGGGACCTCGGCGACCACCAGGAACTCGCGGGTGACGATGGCCTTGGCACCGACCGCGCTGGAGGGCGTGTAGTGCTCCGGGGCCGAGACCGCCTGGAGCTGGAACAGGCGGAAGCCGCCGTCGATGCCGAGGGAGAGTGTCATGTCGTCGGCGATGCCCAGGCCCGCCTGCGCGGGGTCGGGGTAGACCAGCAGCCCCACCGGGACGTCGGACTTCGGCGACGCTTCGTCGTCGTCGACGGACAGCGGGTCGTGGTCCTGCCACGTCGAGGGGATGAACGTGGTCACGCCCCGCTCGAGCGCGTCGTAGAGGTCGACCTTGTGGTGGTCCGGCCCCACGAACCGTGTCCCGTCCATCCTCGCTATGACGTAGTAAGTCGCCACTGTTTACTTCCCGCCCTATACGTTCGCGCTCTTCAACCGCCTCAAGGCACCATCCTGCCGCAACCCGACCCCGCAGCGGGACCGACCACTCAAAAACCCAGGGAGCGCACGGCGGTGGCGACCGCGTCCGGCCGGTCGGCGGCGATCAGGTGTTTGGCATCGGGTAACTCTACGACTTCGGCACCGGGAAACAACCCCGCGAAGTCGCGCTGACGTTCGACCCACTTGCGCGCGTGTCCGTCCTCTGACGCGCCCGCCGCCCCCACCAGCACCTGTACCAGAACCTCGGGGAACGGACGTTCGCAACGCAGCTCAAGTAACTCCACCGCGGCCGGACGGTACGACCACAGCTCGTTCACCACCGCCGCCGCGACCCGGCTGGAGCGGTAGACGGCGCGCCCCAACTCCCGGTCCGGATCCCGGTGCGTCGTGCTCGCGGCCTGGTAGACCAGCCGCCGCACCGCCGGCCCCAGCACCTGGTTCAGGCCGAGCATCCTGGTCCCCCGCACGAAAGCCTGCCCGAACGCCCGGCCCGGCCCGCCCGGCGCCGGCGTGATGTCCGGCTCGGCGCTGCCGTCGACGAAGACGATCCCGGCGATCCGCTCGGGATGCAGCCGCGCGAAGGCCTCGGCGTGGAACGCGCCGTAGGAGTGCGCGACCACGACGACCTTCTCCCGCGGCCCGACACCGACCGCGTCCAGCACCCGGCCCAACCGCTCCGCCTCACCGACCAGCGACTGCGGCAGCAGCCGGCCGTCCGCCCCGACCTCCGGCTGCGACCAGCCCAGACCGGGACGGTCGAAGCGCACCAGCCGATGATCCCCGGCGAGCATCGGCACCACCGGGTCCCACTCGAACCAGGCACCGGCCAACCCCTGCACGAACAGCACGACAGGACCCTGCGCACCGTCGCGGACGACGTGCAGCAGCGTGCCGTGATCGTCGACGAACCTCACCGCGCCTCCATCCGGCCATGATCCCACGCAAACCGGCGGAAACCCTCGACAACGCCGAAGCGCCCGGCTCTCCCGGCAGAGAATCCGGGCGCCACGAAAACGCTTCCGGTCACGGCTCCGAGCCGACGCCGACCTCGGCAAGCGTCGCGGCGACGGTCTCCCGCAGCGACGGAAGCTCCGCCTCCGCCAGGATCCGCAGGGCCTCGTGCAGACGGGTCCGGGCACTGTCGTGGTCCGGCGGGTTCGCGGCCAAGGCGACGCGGGCCAGGCCGTACGCGGCGCGCCCCCTGACGACCGCCTCCGAGTCCTCCTCCGAGCCGAGCACCCGCCGGTAGAGCTCGGCCGCGCCGGCCAGGTCGCCGAGGGCGAGCAGCGTGTCGCCCCGCTGTTGCGGGAGCAACTGGATCCACCGGTGGTACTCCCGTCCGTCCAGCAGAGCGGCGGCCTGGTCGAGGAACTCCAGCGAACCGGCCGGATCGCCGGCCCGCAGCGCGTTCACGCCGAGCTCGAACAGCGCCTCGACCTGCTCGCCCCAGTCCCCGGCCTCGCTGGCGATCTCGTACGCCCGGCGGTGGTTCCGGGCCCCTTCGGCGTACTCGCCCCGCTCGGTGGCCAGCATGCCCAGGACGTTGACAGCCGGGGCGAGCCGTCTGACCGCGTCGCTCTGCTCGGCGAGCGCCACGCCCTCGGCGACGGCGGCCGCCGCGCGGTCGTGCTCGCCCAGCAGGCCCAGGTTCAGGCCGATGACCACCAGGACGAACGTCTGATGGTCATCGTTCCCGGTTTCCCGGTACAGCGCCAGGGCCTCGCCCAGCCAGTCCAGGGCCTGGCGGTGGCGGCCCATCGCGCAGGCTCCGATGCCCATGTTGTGCAGGCAGTTCGCTTCGCCGAACCGGTTGCCGGTCTCCCGCATGAGGGCGAGGGCCTCGTGGAAGATCTCCATGCCCTGCCGGTACTGGCTCGTGTCGGACAGCACGCACGCCAGGTTCCCGAGGGTGAACGCGGTCTTCACCGGGTCCCCCACGATCTTGCGGAGCCGCAGTGCCTCGCGGGTGTGCAGCAGCGCCTGGTCGAGGTGGCCCGTCACGACTCCGAAGTTCCCGCTGGCGTGCTGCAGCTCGGCCTGCGCGGCGGCGTCGCCGTCGGCCTCGGCGGCGGCGAGGCCGACGGCGAGGCTCTCCTCCCAGTCCGAGTTGAGTCCGGACACGTAGTAGTAGCTCCACAGCGCCTGCGTGAACCGCCAGGCGTGCCCGGGCCACCCCTCCGCGGCCGCGTACCGCGTCGCCGCCAGCAGGTTCGCGCGCTCGGCGGACAGCCACGCGCGGGCTTCCTCCGCGTCGGCCGGCTCGGCGACCGGGAGGGAGGGCGGACGCGGCAGATCGCCGTTCCGGTACCGATTCCGGTTGACCAGGTCCGCGGCCGCGTAGACAGAGTGCAGATACCAGTCCAGCGACCGGGTCGAGGCGGCGTTCCGCTCGGCATCCGAATCAACGGTCCGAGACGTGTCGGCTGCGAAGCACCGCACCAGATCGTGCAGCTCGTAGCGGCCCGGAACCTGCTGTTGCGCCAGGTGCTCGTCCTGCAGCAGCTCCAGCAGCCGGTCGGCCTCGTCGAGGCTGATACCGGCCAGCGCCGCGACCGAGTCCACGGTGACGTCCAGCCCCGGGTCGGTGCCCAGCAGCCGGAACACGCGGCGCGCGGCTTCCGGCAGGCCCTGGTAGGACAGGTCGAGGACGGCCGTCACACCGGGCTCCGCGCCTGCTCCTTTGGCCAGACGGTCGGCCAGCTGCTCCAGGCTCCAGGCCGGACGTGAGCGGAGCCGGGCCGCGGCCAGCGCCACCGCCAGCGGAAGACCGCCGGTCAGGTCGACGATCCGCTGCGCGGCCCGCGGATCGGCTCCGACGCGGTCGGCCCCGGCGATCCGTCCGAACAACTCCAGCGATTCCCGGGGCTGGAACACGTCGAGCATCAGCACCCCGGCCTCGGGCAGCTCGGTCAGGCTCCGCCGGCTCGTGATCAGCACCAGGCAGGTCGGACCGCTCGGAATCAGATCCCGTACCTGCTCGGCCTGAGCGGCGTTGTCCAGCACCACCACGGCGGCCCGGCCGTGCAGGCGGTCCCGGAACATGGCCGCCCGTTCCTCCAAGGTCTGCGGGACGTGCTGGGCCACGACGCCCAGCTGCCGCAGAAATGTCTCCAGCACCGCGGCCGGATCGGCGGGCGGACGGTCCGGGTCGTAGCCGCGCAGGTTCGCATAGAGCTGAAAGTCGGTGTAGTGGCCGGCCCGGGCCAGCTCGTGCGCGGCGTGCAAGGCCAACTGGGTCTTCCCGACGCCCGCCATGCCCTCGATCACCCACACCCGGACCGCGGGCGTTCCGGCCGCCGGTGCCGTGGCGGCCTCGACCAGCCGGGCGAGCTCCCCGTCCCGCCCGGTGAACGTGGCCAGGTCCGGGGGCAGCTGCCGGAACGCGCCGGCCGCGCCGCCGGCCTTCGCCGAGGCGTGCACGCGGACGTACGCCGCCCGCCATCGATCGACGCCGGGCTCGTCCACGCCCAGCGCCCGGACGACGGCGAGGACCAGGTCCATGTCCAGGCGGCGGCGGTCCGGCTGGAAGAGGCCGGTGACGGTGCTGTGCGCGACGACCTGAGGGGGCCGCAGCAACGGCCCGACCCGCTTGGCCAGAATCCGGAACGACGGCGCCCCAGCCCAAAGCCGCAAACGGCCGAGTTCGTGGACGAACTCCGCAAGATCGACGATCTGGTCCGGGTCGGGCAGCGTCTCATCACTCATCGGTCCTGATTCCCCACACCTAGGTTCACACCGTTACTCATCGAGCGAGTTTACGAAACAGCCGGACTATCCGTTTACATGACAACCGGCCGTCGACACCCCGGCGGTGCAGGTGTTCAGCATGTACCGAACTGGACGGGGTTCTGGCCTGTACAACGCACGGCTGGCGAGACTTCAGAACGCGAACATCCCTTCGCACCAAAACACTGAAGGAGCTTGCCACCCATGAAGCACGGCCACGTGCGGCGGACCGCCGCTCTCGCCCTCACCGCCGCCGCCACCCTCGGCGGCGCCCTGCTCACCGCCGGCCCGGCCTCGGCGATCGACCGCGTCGGCGGCATCGGCTGCAGCACCAACGGCGTCACCATCTACGAGGGCAACACCTACGACTCCCTCGCTTGCTATGCCGGCAGCGCGGGCACCTACAACGACACCGTGGGCGGCGTGGGCGGCGTCAAGGGCGTGTGGAACCACGGCTACACCATGTACTACGTCCCCACCACCGGGCGCGACGACTTCACCAGCTTCCTGGCCAACGACGTCCGCTACCCGTACGACTACTACCTGTCGCAGAACAGGTCGGTCACCATCGAGAACTGAGAGGGCGGATTGTGACAATTCGCGACGCGGCTGTACCCATTGGCGGCGAAGCCGCAGTGTCTATGAGCGGCGCCTGGCGTCGCCAGGTGGCCCTTACAGCCAACCAGGATGCGCGGGCCACCTGTCTAGCCATGCTTGCTCCTAGACCGTTTCGCTCGTTTCGTAGTCAGCCGGCGGTTCCGTATGCCGCAAATCGTCACAATCCGCCCTCTGAGAAAGAGCTGCCGGGCGGGAACCCTCCGCCCGCCCGGCCCGACCCGGATGCGGACTCTCATGAAGCACCTCACGCGGGCCGTCATCGCGCTGGCGCCGGCCGCGCTGCTGGCCGGCTGCGGCAGCACGACCAAGCCGGCCGCCGCACTGCCGCCGCTTTCCGGGCCGGTGCCGGTGGTGACGACCCTGGAGCAGATCAGCCGGCCCGTCGATCCCTATCTCCCGACGCCGTCCGACGTCCTGACCCTGATAGCCGCGGCCAACGTCCTGAACTCCCGGTGCATGGCGGGGTTCGGACTGCGCGGCAGCAACACCCACGCCACGGACATCGACGCGCACGGGGTCCGGGTCGCGATCGCGCACACCCACCTTTACGGATTCTTCGATCCCTCGATCGTCGCCACCGACGGTTACGACGCCGTCCAACTCCCGCCCCCCGAGCCACCGGGCCTGCCGACCGCCGCACCGCTGTCGCCCGCCGCGCTGTCGGTGGAGAACGGCACGGACGACGTCGGCCATCCCGTGCCCGCCTACGCGGGCAAGCCCGTCCCGGCTCACGGCTGCAAAGCCCAGGCCCAGCAGGGCACCGGCGGAGTGTTCCCCAACATGAGCGCGGCGGGCCTGCCGGACGGGGGCCCGGTGACGCCGCTCAGTGACCCGCGAGTCCTCGCCGCGAACAAGGAGTGGAGCGCCTGCATGACGGGCAAGGGTTACCACTTCGCCACCCCGTACGAGGCGATGGACAGCCCGACTGCGCAGGACGCGCAAGTCGTCGGCCCCGACGGCCACCACACGGTGGTCCACTCCCCCGCCGAGATCGCGCAGGCGACCGCGGATGTCGGGTGCAAGCAGGCCACGAACTTCATGGGAACGGCCACCGCCGTCCGGGACGCCTACGACCGGCAGTACATCGCCACCCACGGCCCGGCGCTGGCCGAGTACCGGCAGCAGCTCGACGACCGGGTCCGGGCCGCGCAGCAGATCGTGGCGTCCTCCGGGGCACCGCCCGCGGATTGATGGCCCGGGATTGATGGCCCGGCGCGGCCACGAGAGTGTCTCGCGCACGAACCGCATCACGGCGACGCCCGCCGGTCTTCCGGAGTATCAAGCTCCGGAAGACCGGCGGGCGCGGCGCGTTTCAGAACTGAACCAGAGCCCTACTTCGCCTTGTAGTCCTCCAGCAGCCGCCGACCGATGATCATCTTCTGGATCTCGGCGGTGCCCTCGCCGATCAGCAGCATCGGCGCCTCGCGGTACAGGCGCTCGATCTCGTACTCCTTGGAGTACCCGTAGCCGCCGTGGATCCGGAAGGAGTCCTCGACGACCTCCTTGCAGTACTCGGCCGCCAGGTACTTGGCCATCCCGGCTTCCAGGTCGTTGCGCCGGCCGGCGTCCTTGACCTTCGCCGCGCGCACCATCATCGCGTGCGCGGCCTCGACCTTGACGCCCATCTCGGCCAGCTTGAACTGGATCGCCTGGTGCTGCGCGATCGGCTTGCCGAAGGTGGTGCGCTGCTGGGCGTAGGCGGCGCCGAGCTCGAAGGCGCGCACCGCGATGCCGCAGGCGCGGGCGGCCACGTTGACCCGGCCCACCTCGACGCCGTCCATCATGTGCGCGAAACCCTTGCCGGGCGCCCCGCCGAGGATCCGGTCGGCCGGGATGCGGTAGTCGGACAGCACCAGCTCGGTGGTGTCGACGCCCTTGTAGCCCATCTTCTGGATCTTGCCCGGGACGGTCAGGCCCGGCGCCACCTCGCCGAAGCCGGCCGGCTTCTCGATCAGGAAGGTGGTGAGGTTCTTGTGCGCCGCCGGCTCGCCGAGGTCGGTGCGGGCCAGCAGGGCGACCAGCGTCGAGGAGCCGCCGTTGGTCAGCCACATCTTCTGGCCGTTGATGACGTAATCGTCGCCATCGGGCACGCCCTTCGTCGTGATCGCCGCGACGTCCGAGCCCAGCGCCGGCTCCGACATCGAGAACGCGGCCCGGATCTCACCCTCGGCCATGCGGGGCAGGAAGTGCCGCTTCTGCTCGACGGTGCCGTGCTGCTTGATCATGTAGGCGACGATGAAGTGCGTGTTCAGGATCCCGGAGACCGACATCCAGCCGCGCGCGATCTCCTCGACCACCAGCGCGTAGGTCAGCAGCGACTCACCGAGCCCGCCGTACTCCTCCGGGATCATGAGCCCGAACAGGCCCATCTCCTTCATGCCCTCGACGATCTGCGTCGGGTACTCGTCGGCGTGCTCCAGATCGTTGGCGACCGGGATGATCTCCTTGTCCACGAACGTGCGGACAGTCGCCAGGATCTCCTCCTGGATGTCGGTCAGGCCCTCGGTCTGCGCCAGGCGCCCCATCTCAGGCCTCCGGACTGTGTGCATTAGGGGCAGCGAACGAGGTGGTACGAGTCATCCCGGCGGCGCGGCCCTTGCCCGCGATGACCAGGGCCATCTTGCGGGAGGCCTCGTCGATCATCTCGTCGCCCAGCATCGCCGAGCCCTTCTTGCCGCCGGCCTCGGACGTGCAGTAGTCGTAGGCGTCCAGGATCAGCTCGGCGTGGTCGTAGTCCTCCTGCGACGGCGAGTAGATCTCGTTGGCCGCCTCGACCTGGCCCGGGTGCAGGACCCACTTGCCGTCGAAGCCGAGGGCGGCCGAGCGGCCGGCGACTTCGCGGAAAGCGTCCACGTCGCGGATCTGCAGGAACGGACCGTCGATCGCCTGCAGGTTGTGCATGCGCGCGGCCATCAGGATGCGCATCAGGATGTAGTGGTACGGGTCGGCCGGGTAGCCGGGGATCAGCGCGCCGACGACCAGCGACTTCATGTTGATCGAGGCCATGAAGTCGGCCGGGCCGAAGATGATCGTCTCCAGCCGCGGGCTGGCGGCGGCGATCTCGTCGACGTTCACCAGGCCGGCGGCGTTCTCGATCTGCGCCTCGATGCCGATCTTGCCGACCTCGAAGCCCATCGTCTTCTCGATCTGCGTGAGCAGCAGGTCCAGCGCCTGCACCTGGGCCGCGTTCTGCACCTTGGGCAGCATGATCGCGTCCAGGTTCTGGCCCGCGCCCTCGACCACGGTGACGACGTCGCGGTAGGTCCACTCGGTGGTCCAGTCGTTGACCCGCACGACCCGAGCCTTGCCGGTCCAGTCCCCCTCATTGAGGAACTTCACGATCGTGTGCCGGGCCTCGGGCTTGGCCAGCGGGGCGCACGCGTCCTCCAGATCCAGGAAGACCTGGTCGGCGGGCAGGCCCTGGGCCTTCTCCAGGAAGCGCGGGTTGGAGCCGGGGACCGCCAGACACGAACGGCGGGGGCGCTGCGGACGAGCGGACTCGGACATGGGTGGGTTCCCTCCCGGGTGTGGGTACGGACCGCTGATATAGCCGTCACGTTACTGGCGGGTCACCTAGGGCGTCATCATGACGCGCGCCACTTCCCGGGGCTTCTCTGTGGGGGTCAGTGCGCGTTCCGGCCCCGGTTCGCCGTCACCACGAGCAGCAGTCCGCCCAGGATCAGCACCGCCCCGGGAATCGCCCAGACCGAGGGGATCTGGTGCAGGAAGACGGCCGCGATCACGGCCGCCATGGGCACCTCCAGCAGGATCGCGGTGGAGATCACAGTGGCGCTGGTGGTCTTCACGACGCGGTTGAAAAGCGTGTGGCCGAGGAACTGCGCCAGGAGGGTGAGCGCGCCGATCTTCAGCCACGCGTCACCACTGAACCCGACGAGCGCGGAGCCGGTCGCCGCGACGGCGCCGATGAGGAACACGGACGCCGCGCCGTAACAGAGGAAGGCGTAGGTCGGCAGCGACGCGGTCTTGCGCACCTCGCCGCCGATGGTCATGTAGACGGCGGCGAAGGCGGCGGCGGTCAGCGCCAGCAGGTCGCCCTCGAACGCCCGGAACGAGGCGTGGAAGTCCACCCCCGACAGCACGAACACCCCGGCGAACGCGACCCCGATCCCGGCCCAGGCGCGCTTGGGCACGTGATGGCCGAGGACGCGCGCGACGATCGCCGCGAAGATCGGCTGGGTCGCGGCGAAGGCCGTCGCCGACGCCACGGAGGAGAGCTTCGCGGACGGCGTCCAGGTCGCGAAGTGCGCGCCGAGGATGAGGCCGGACACCAGCGCCAGCAGGGTGGTCCGGCGCCCGAGCCCGCGCAGTTCGGCGCGCAGGTTCTTGCGCAGGAGGACGTACGGCGCGAAGACCACGGCGGCTATCGCGTTGCGCCAGAAGGCGATGGCCATGGCCGGTGCCGCCGCCGCGGCGATGAGCGGACCGGAGGTCCCGACCGCGGTGACCGCCACGCCGAGGACGGCGATGTCGGCCTTCGGCGGCCGGTGGACGGCGGAGACGCGAAGCGGGACGGACGGGGGGACGGTGAGTGCGGTGGTGGGTGCTGTGGGTGCGGCACCGGGGACGGTCGCGGCGCTGTCGGCGGTCACCTGCGGGTCCCGGTCACGTGTAAGTCCCTGTCGTCGATGGTGGTCCTGTCAGCTGATAGCAGGGTAGCTGGGGGTGGAGGGAGGCCAGCGGGGCGCTCAGCATGCGGGAAGAGCAGGGCGTTTCGAGGGCGGGCGAATGACGTGTCACGAGAAGGCGATCGCACTACGCGAGGTGTGAGACGCTACGGCCATGCCCGAGCAGCCCGAGCAGACCACGGACACCCAGCGCACGACCGCGAGCACCGAGCCCGCGACCGCCGCCGCCTCGAAGCTGGCAGCCTCGAAGCCCGCGGCCTCGCAACCCGTCGCCGGACCCAAGCCGAGCCAGACCCCCTGGGTCCCCGAGCCCGACTTCGACGCGGCCCTGATCGAGGAGGCCGCCAAGAAGTCCGGCCTGGTCTGGCTGAGCCCGGCGGGCCTGTCCGCGAAGGGCGACACCGCCCGAGCCAGCGGCCCGCAGGCGGTCTGGCACGTGTGGCACGACGGCGCCGTGACCGTCGTCGCCGGCGGCACCGAACAACCGCTGCCGCTGTACGCGGTGCCAGGGCGCGTGGTGGAGGTGGCCATGCGCAGCAAGGACCAGGGCGGCCGCCTGATCAGCTTCCTGAGCCAGGTCGAACTGGTGGTCCCGGGCACCCCCGAATGGGGCGCGGCAGCCGAGGCCCTGCACGCCGAGCGCCTGAACCTCGCCGAAGGCGACAAGTACCAGCAGCGGTGGGCCGCGGAATCGGCGATCCTGCGGATGCGCCCGCTCGGCGGCGCCGTAGCCCCCGACAGCGGCTCGGGCGCGACGCGCCCACTGCCCACCCCGGCCACCACGCTCGGCCGGATGCCGAAGATGATCGGCGGCGTGCCGCGCGAGAAGGAG
This sequence comes from Catenulispora sp. GAS73, assembly GCF_041262085.1. NCBI lineage: Bacteria > Bacillati > Actinomycetota > Actinomycetes > Catenulisporales > Catenulisporaceae > Catenulispora > Catenulispora sp. GAS73. The sequence goes on along the minus strand of NZ_JBGCCM010000008.1, from coordinate 249,141 downwards.
AAGGCCGGCAAGGCAGTCAAGGCGGGCAAGAAGCGCCGGTAGGGCTGCGGGAAGAGCTGCGGCAGGTCCGCGACGAGCGAACAGCGCCAAGCAGCCTGCTAAAAGCGCAGCCCTAGAGCCCCAAACAACCTGCCAACAGCCACGCCGCCACCGCTCTGGCACGCCGCGCGACCTGCCAAGAGCGCCGCCGCAGCACCAAGCGATCTGCCAACAAGCCTCGCCGCAGTGAGCGCCAAGCAGTTGCCAGAAACCTCGCCGCCACCGCGCCCATACCGGCGCCGAACCCGCAGCCGCCTCGCGTCACCGACCAGCCCGCGCCCCGGCCGCCTCGACCACCCGTTCGGCAGAATCCTGGCATTCCCGCTAAATCGCCCGGGTAGCGACCGGCCATGAACCGTGCCGCGCTCGAAGCCGCCAACGCCGATCTGAACGAGCGGGGGCGCAAGGGGCGCATCGGGTTCTTCGTGTTCATGGCGCTGCTGATGCAGTTGGCGTTCGTCGTCTCGTACACCGGCGCCATGCATGGCCCGCAGCGTCCGCATCGGATGCCGGTCGGGGTCGTCGCGCCGCTCCAGGTGGTGCAGCAGCTGCAGAAGACCTCTGATCAGTCCGGGCCGTTGTTCACGCTCAAGCCGCAGGCCAGCCCGGAGGCCGCGGAGGACGCCATCAAGCACCGGCGCGTCTTCGGCGCCTATGTGCCGGCCGCGGTCGGCAGCACCGATCAGTTGTTGGTGACCACCGCCATCGGGCCGGCGGCGCCGCAGGCGCTGACCATCGCCTTCACCCAGGCCGCGCAGTCGCAGCAGCACACGTTGCAGGTGAGGGACGTGCTGCCGCCGCACCGGGGCGACGCCGAAGGCCTGGTTCCCTTCTACCTGGTCATCGCGTGGACCGTCGGCGGCTACCTGGCCTCGACCCTGGTCGGGCTGATGGGCGGCATGAAGAGTGCGACGCCGCGCCTGGCCCTGGAGCGCATCGGGATGCTCGCCGTCTACAGCGTGCTCGGGGGCATCGGCGGCACGCTGATTGTGCACACGATCCTGGGCTTCCTCGGCGGCGGCTGGTGGACGCAAGCCCTGATCGGCATGCTTGTCGTCTTCTCCGTGTCGGTCTTCGCCAACGGCCTGCAGAGCTTCCTCGGCCTGGTCGGCACCGGGATCGTGATCGGCCTGTTCGTCATCCTCGGCAACCCCTCCGGGGCGGGCCCCTGGCCGCGGAACATGATCCCGGGGTTCTGGCGGGTGATCGGGCCGTGGCTGCCCAACTTCCAGGGCACCAACGCGGTGCGCGGCGTGGCCTACTTCCACTCGCAGGGGCTCTCTACCGCGCTGTGGGTCTTCGTGATCTACGCGGCGATCGGCGTGGCGTTGTCACTGGCCGGGGCGGGACGGGACAACGCGATTCTGCGGATGAGCGAGCATTAGAGCACAATCGCGGGATGCGCGACTTCATCCAGGGCCTGCCCAAGGCCGAGCTTCACGTCCACCACGTCGGATCGGCCTCGCCGCGCGTCGTCGCCGACCTCGCAGCCCGCCACGAAGGCGCGACCGACGTGCCGGCCGATCCGGAGCGGCTGGCCGAGTACTTCACCTTCACCGACTTCCGGCACTTCATCGAGCTGTACCTGAACGTCGTGGACCTGATCCGCACGCCCGAGGAGATCAGGGACCTGACGTACGGCGTGGCCCGCGACATGGCGGCGCGGAACATCCGGTACGCCGAGCTGACCTGCACGCCGCGCTCGCACCTGCGGCGCGGCATCGACGGGGCGGCGTACCTGGAGGCGATCGAGGACGCGCGGGTGGCGGCGCACCGCGACTTCGGCCTGACCCTGAAGTGGGTCTTCGACATCCCCGGCGAGTCCGGGCTGGAGGCCGCCGAGGACACCATCGCGCTGATCGAGGCCCGCCAGCCGGAGGCGCTGGTCGGCTTCGGGCTCGGCGGCCCGGAGATCGGCGTGCCGCGGCCGCAGTTCGCGCCCTACTTCGAGCGCGCGCGGGCCCTCGGGCTGCACAGCGTGCCGCACGCCGGCGAGTCCACCGGGCCCGAGACCGTCTGGGACGCGCTGCGGCACCTGAAGGCCGAGCGCATCGGCCACGGGACCTCGCTGGTCCAGGACCCGGAGCTGATCGAGTACCTCGGCGAGCACCGGATCCCGATCGAGGTCTGCCCGACCTCCAACATCGCCACCGGCGTGGTGAAGGACCTGGACCAGCACCCGATCCGGCAGATGGTGGACGCCGGACTCGTGGTCACGGTCAACAGCGACGACCCGCCGATGTTCGGCACCGATCTGAGCCACGAGTACGAGGTCGCCGCCAAGCTCCTGGGCCTGGACGAGCGCGGCGTCGCCGAGCTGGCGAAGAACGCCGTCGAGGCCTCGTACCTGGACGCCGCCGGCAAGGCCGCGCTGGCCGCGGAGATCGACGAGTACGCCGCCCAGGCGCGATGATCGGGAATGGCAACGCCCGCACGACGAGTTGGGAACACGCATGACGCTTGAGATCTCGGACAAGGCCCGCGCCCTGCTGGAGAAGCCGGTCCTGGTGGACCTGGCCACCGTCCGGCCCGACGGCTCCCCCCAGGTGAACCCGATGTGGTTCAAGTGGGACGGCGAGCTGCTGTGGTTCACGCACACCAACTTCCGCCAGAAGTACAAGAACATCGCCCACGAGCCGCGGGTTTCGATCTCGATCATGGACCCGGACGACAAGTACGAGTACCTGGAGGTCCGCGGCGTGGTCGAGGTGATCGAGGCCGACCCCGAGGCCACGATGTACCAGACCCTGTCGGAGTGGTACGACGGCAAGGCGATCGTCCCCGGCGACGCGAAGGACCGCGTGAAGATCGGCGTGCGGCCGACGAAGCTCTCCGGGCACTGAGAAGGTAGAAAGCATCCGGCCCGGTTCGGCGAGCGATCGCCGGTCCGGGCCGTTTCGCAGCACCTGAAAAAGGGGCCTGGAACAGGCGCCTAGAGCAGCTGCACCGACTCGGCGTAGTGGCAGGCAGCCTTGTGCACCGCGTCATCGCTCGTCGCCATCCCGCCGGGACCGCGCCCGACCAGCAACGGCTCCTCGTCGATGCACTTGCGCTGCTGCTCCGAGGTCAGCGTCAGGAACTTCGGGCAGCGGGTCCGGAACCGGCAGCCCGACGGCGGGTTCGCCGGCGAAGGCACGTCGCCCTGCAACAGGATGCGCTGCCGGGTCCGCTCGCGCCGGGGGTCCGGAATGGGGATCGCGGAGATCAGCGCCTGCGTGTAAGGGTGCTGCGGGTGGTCGAAGAGCTCGTCCCGGGGGCCGAGCTCGACGATCTTGCCCAGGTACATCACCGCCACCCGGTCGGCGATGTGCCGCACCACCGACAGGTCGTGCGCGACGAACAGGTAGGCCAGGCCCAGCTCGTCCTGCAGCTCCTCCAGCAGGTTGATCACACCGGCCTGGATCGAGACGTCCAGCGCCGACACCGGCTCGTCCAGCACCAGCAGCTTCGGCCGCAGCGCCAGCGCGCGGGCGATGCCGATGCGCTGCCGCTGGCCGCCGGAGAACTCGTGCGGGTAGCGGTTGCCGTGCTCCGGCTTCAGGCCGACGGTCGCCATCAGCTCCTCGACCTTCTTGCGGCCGACGCCCTTGTCGCCGTAGAGGCCGTGGATGCGCAGCGGCTCGGCGATGATCTCGTTCACCGTGATGCGCGGGTCCAGGGAGGCGAACGGGTCCTGGAAGACCAGCTGCATGTCGCGGCGCAGGCGGCGCAGGTCGTTCTTGCCGACCGTGGTCAGGTCCACGCCGTCGAACACCACCTGGCCGCTGGTGGCCGGCTGCAGGTGCAGGACCGCGCGCGAGGTCGTGGACTTGCCGCAGCCGGACTCGCCGACCAGGCCCAGGGTCTCGCCGGGGGCGATGTCGAAGGAGATGCCCGAGACCGCCTGCACCACCCCGACCTGCTTGCGGAACAGGCCGCTGGAGCGGATCGGGAACTCCTTGACCAGGTTCTTCACCGTCAGCAGCGGGGCCGCGGCGGCGGTCGGGGCGCCGGCGTCGGTGTCGGCGGACGTCGGGGTGGTGGTCACTGCGCGGCTCCGCTCTGCGGGTGCGGGTCGTCCGGGCGCGGGTCGTCCGGGGCCGGGCCCGGGTCGGGCCGCTCGCCCGGCGCGGCGTTCGGGTCGGTGCTGAAGATGTCCATCGCGCCCTCGTGCGTCAGCAGGTCCGAGTGGTGGCACGCGGCCTCGTGGTCGGCGCCGAGCGCCGGGAGCAGGGCCGGCTCGCTCGCCAGGCAGATGTCGGTCCGGAGCGGGCAGCGCGGGGCGAAGGGGCAGCCCGGAGGCAGGTTCACCACCGAGGGCGGGGTGCCCGGGATCGGGGTCAGCTTCTCCTGGGAGCGCTGGTCCAGCCGGGGCAGGGAGCCCAGCAGGCCCACGGTGTACGGCATGCGCGGGTGGTAGTAGATGCCGTCGATGGGGCCGATCTCGACCGGCTTGCCGGCGTACATCACCAGGACCCGGTCCGCCTGGCCGGCGACCACGCCCAGGTCGTGGGTGATCAGCACCATGGCGGCGCCGGTCTCCTTCTGCGCCGCCCGCAGCGCCTCCAGCACCTGCGCCTGGACCGTCACGTCCAGGGCGGTGGTCGGCTCGTCGGCGATGATCACGTCCGGGTCGTTGGCCATCGCGATGGCGATCACCACGCGCTGCCGCATGCCGCCGGAGAACTCGTGCGGGTACTGGTCGATCCGCTTGTCCGGAGACGGGATGCCGACGATCTCCAGCAGCTCCATGGCGCGCTTGCGCGCGACGTCCTTGGAGACGTCGTTGTGCGCCAGCACCGCCTCGGACAGCTGCCAGCCGATCTTGTAGACCGGGTTGAGCGAGGTCATCGGGTCCTGGAAGATCATCGCGATCTTCTTGCCCCGGACCTCGGTCATCTCCCTCTCGGTGAGCCCGAGCAGTTCCCGGTCCCGGAACAGCACCGAGCCGGTGATCCGCGCGGTCTTGGGCAGCAGCCCCATGACCGCCATCGAGGTCACCGACTTGCCCGAGCCGGACTCGCCGACGATGCCCAGCACCTCGCCGGCGTGCAGGTCGTAGGAGACCCCGCGCACGGCCTTGACCAGCCCGTCGTCGCCGGGGAACGTGACGGTCAGGTCCCTGACCGACAGCACGGTGTCGGCGGTCGGGACTCCGCCGGCCGGGAACCCGGGGTTCTCTGGTGTCATGCGCGGGCCTTCGTCTGCGTCGGGTCGAGGGCGTCGCGCAGGCCGTCGCCGATGAAGTTCACGGTCAGCGCGATCAGGATGATGAACAGGCCCGGGAAGTAGAACAGCCAGCCCCGGCCGCCGGTGGCCGCGGTCTCGCCGCTGGTGATCAGCGAGCCCAGCGAGATGTCCGGGAACTGCACGCCGAAGCCCAGATAGCTCAGCGCCGTCTCGGTCAGCACCGCGGCGGCCACCAGCAGCGTGAACAGCACGATGATCGGGCCGGCCACGTTCGGGATGATGTGCCGGAAGATGATCCGCCGGTCGGTGGCGCCCAGCGCCCGCGCCGCCTCGATGTACTCCTTCTCGCGCACCGAGAGCACCTGGCCGCGCACCACACGGGCCGAGCCGGTCCACAGCAGGCCGGCCAGCACCACGGCCAGCAGCGCCCAGTTGTTGCCGAACTTCTTGCCCAGCAGCGCGCCGACGGCCAGCGCCGGGATGGTCAGCACCAGGTCGACCAGGCGCATCATCAGGGTGTCGGTGAGGCCCCGGTAGAAGCCGGAGACGGCGCCGTAGATCGACCCGAAGACGGTGCCGGCGATCGCCACGGTGAAGGCGATCTTCAGCGACAGCTGGGTGCCGGCCATCACCTGCGCCATGTGGTCGGCGCCGTTGGAGTCGGTGCCGAACGGGTGGCTGAGCGAGGGCGCCACCGAGAAGTCGTTGGTGAAGTCGTTCGGCCCGTACTTCCACACCACCGGCCCGATGAAGGCGAACAGGATCACCAGGACCAGCACGAACAGCGAGGCCACCGCCAGCTTGTGCTGCCGGAACCGGCGCAGCACCAGCTGCCACTGGTTGCGCGCGGCCACCGTGAACTCGTTGTCGGTCGGCTCCGGGCCCGACTGCAGTATGTCCTCGCCGCCCGGGGTGACGGCGTCTATCATCAGCCCGGGCTGCTGGCCCTGCTCGCCCAGGAACTCGGCGCCCCGGCCGCCGGGGGTCCCGGGCAGGTCCGGTTCCGCCGGTTCGTCGTTGACGTCCCGCGGCGGGATGTTGTCAGCCACGCTCATCCCTCCTAGGACAGCCGGATGCGGGGGTCGAGGACCGCGTAGAGCAGGTCCGCGATCAGGTTGAAGACGATCACCAGGGTCGCCGAGATCAGCAGCCAGGCCAGCACCGTGTTGGTGTCCTGGGTCTGGATGCCGTTGATGAACATCGTGCCCAGGCCCTGCCACTGGAAGATGCGCTCGGTGATCACCGTGCCGCCCATGATCGCCGCGACGTCCAGGGTCACCTGCGTGGTCATCGGGATCAGCGCGGTGCGCAGGCCGTGCCGCACCATGACCCGGCGCGGGGACAGGCCCTTGGCCCGGGCCAGCCGCATGTAGTCGCTGTTCAGCACGTCCAGCATCGACGCGCGCTGGAACCGGGCCCAGGTGGCGTACGAGCTCAGCGCCAGGGTGATGGTCGGCAGCAGCAGGAAGCCGAACCAGGACCCGACGCCGCCCCACTGCCCGCCGGGCGGGCCCAGGGTCTTGATGCTGGTGCCCAGCGAGTTGTTGATGTCGGTGGCCCAGATCTTCAGCAGGATCGCGAACCAGAACACCGGCAGCGACAGGAAGAAGAACCCGATCAGGGTCGCGACGTAGTCGGTGACGCTGTACTGCTTCACCGCGGTGATCACACCGACGATCACGGCCAGGATCAGCGCGATGATGATCGCGCAGATCACCAGCCGGAAGGTGACCCAGACCCGCCGGCTCAGCTCGGCGTTGATGTCGAACGCCGAACCCTGCACCGAGGGGCCGAAGTTCCCGTGGATCACCAGGTTCTTGATCCAGTTCCAGTACTGGACCAGCAGCCCGTGGTTCAGGCCGAGCGCCTTCTCGCGCGCGGCGACCTCGGCCGCCGACGGCGGCGGGTTCTTCGCCTTGAAGTCGCCCAGCGGGTCCGCACCCCAGGCGACCAGCAGGAAGACCAGGAACGTGGAAAGGATCAGGATCGGGATCGACACCAGCAGGCGGCGGATGGTGAAGGCGAGCATCTTTCGGGCCTTCTTCGGCTTAAGAGCGGACGGGACCGTAACTGCGCCGGCAGGGAGGCCGGGCGCGCTGAGCGCGCCCGGCGGTACTCTTGGCTACTTCTGGCCCCACTGCGCGATGTTGTATGTCGGCCCGATCTGCGTCGGGTTGTCACGCACGTTGCCCAGGGTGTTCTTGTACGCGATCATCGTCGGCTTCTGGTACAGCGGGAGCGTGTACGCGTCCTTGGTGATCTGCGCGTCGGCCTGGTTCAGGTCCTTCTCGCGGGCCGTCTGGTCCGGATTGACCGTGGCGTCGGCCAGCCACTTGTCCACGTTGGCGTTGCTGTAGTACCCGTAGTTGCTCTGCGGGGTGCCCTGCGGCGTGGTGGTGTACAGGGGCTGGTTCGCCGAGTTGGGGAACGGCGTGTCCACCCAGGCGAAGACGATGATGTCGTACTGGTGCTGGGCGTCGGCCTGGTTCAGCGTCTTGCCCAGGGCGTCGGTGGAGCTGACGTTGACCGTGATCCCGAGCTGCTTCATGGCCTGCGCGAACAGGTTGCAGGTGTCCTGGCGCAGCTGGTTGCCGACGGTGTAGCGCATGCTGAACGCCGGGACGGCCTTGCCGGTCGGGTCCACCAGCGCGGTGCCCACACCCTTGTATCCGGCCGAGGTCAGGATCTGCTTGGCCTTGTTCAGGTCGCCGGACTCCGGGTACATCGAGGACGTGTTGTCCTGGTAGCCGGGCTGGCCGGGCACCACCATGCGGTTGTTCAGCACCGCCGCGGCGCTGTCGAACTGCTTGATGGTGCGGTTCAGCAGGCCCAGCCGGTCGAAGGCGGTGAACATCGCCTGGCGCAGCGCGACCTTGGCCGGCTCGGTCTGGTCGGCGTTGGCCGGGCCGCCGAAGGCGGTGTTGCGCAGGTTCAGGTCGATGTGCTCCCAGACCAGCCCCTGGTTGATGTGGTAGTCCACGCCGGAGATGCTCTTGACCCGGTTCACCAGGTCCAGCTGCGGCTGCGGGTAGATGCCGTCCACCTCGCCGTTGGCCAGCGCGGTCGGCTCCTGCGAGGAGTCGGTGATCGCGCGGAAGTCGACCTCGTCCAGGTTGGCCGGCTTGCCGTAGTACTGCGGGTTCTTGATCGTCTTGATCAGGCTCTTGTCGGCCGAGACGCCGCCGGGCGGAATCTCGAACGGGCCGCCGGAGACGGTCGGCGGGTTCGTGTCCAGCCAGGTGAAGGAGGCCGCGACGTCGCCGTGCTGCTTGGCGATGTGCGAGGGCAGGATCGAGGTGAACAGGCTCTTCCAGTCCGAGAACGGCTGGTTCTGCTTGAAGGTGACGGTCACCGTCTTGCCGTTGTTGCTGCCCTCCACCGAGGCCACGTCGCTGTAGCCGGTGGTGCTGGCCACGTCGACGTTCGGGTTGGTGCCGTTCTGCGCCTGCCACAGGTAGATGAAGTCGTCGGCGGTGATCTCGGTGCCGTCGGACCACTTCGCGTTCGGCTGGATCTGGTAGACGATCTTCTGCGGCGCGGTCGCGGTCGCGTTGGTGACCACCGGGTCGCCGGCCATCAGGTCGGTGTTCAGCACCAGCGAGTAGTCCGGCTGCGGGACGTAGACGTCCGGGTAGATGCCGTTGGTGGTCTGCGCGTAGTCGAACGTGTTGCCCAGCGAGGTGAGCGGGTTCCAGTCCTGGACCGTCTTCTCGATGGTCCAGGTGATCTTCCCGCCCTGTTTGACCGTCGCGGCGTTGACCGAGTTGCGCTGTGCGATGGGGGTGCCCGTGCCCGAACCCGAGCCCGTCCCGGAGTTCGATCCCCCGCTGCTCTTGCTGCTGCTGCACGCGGTGGCGGCCAACGCCACCGCGGCCGCGATCGCCCCGGTCTGCAGCGCGAGTGTCCTCCTGCTGACGCCCATCTTTCTCCTCCTGTCGGGACACACGATGCGAACGCGCTGCTGGGAGCGCGTTCGCCACTCTATTCCCGACAAAGGGGGCATTCAGTGTGAGCATGCCAAAAGAGTGACAGATGGTGATCAAGGGCGAAGCAGAGCACGAAGGGCCGGCGCCGCACACGCGTGCGACACCGGCCCCTGACAGCCCCGCGCCGCACGCGGAAAGCGAGCGGCGCCGATCCGTCCCGGCGGATCAGTCCCGGCGGATCAGTCCTCGCGGATCCAGGACATCATCGAGCGCAGCTTCTTGCCGGTCTCGGTGATCGGGTGCGCGGCCTCGGCCTCGACGTACTTCTTGTAGTTCGGCAGGCCGGCGTCGTACTCGGCGATCCAGTTCTCGGCGAAGGTGCCGTCCTGGATCTCGGTGAGCACCTGCTTCATGGTGGCCTTGGTCTGGTCGTTGACGATGCGCGGACCGGTGACGTAGTCGCCCCACTCGGCGGTCTCGGAGACCGACCAGCGCATCTTCTCCAGGCCCCCCTCGTACATCAGGTCGACGATGAGCTTGAGCTCGTGCAGGCACTCGAAGTAGGCCACCTCCGGCTGGTAGCCGGCCTCGACCAGGGTCTCGAACCCGGCCTTGACCAGCGCCGAGGCGCCGCCGCAGAGCACCGCCTGCTCGCCGAACAGGTCGGTCTCGGTCTCCTCGGTGAAGGTGGTCTTGATGACCCCGGCCCGGGTGCCGCCGATGCCCTTGGCGTAGGACAGCGCGAGCTCGGTGGCGTTGCCGGTGGCGTCCTGCTCCACGGCGATCAGACACGGCACGCCGCGGCCCTCGACGAACTGCCGGCGCACCAGGTGGCCGGGGCCCTTGGGGGCGACCATGCAGACGTCGACGCCGGCCGGGGGCTTGATCAGGCCGTAGCGGATGTTCAGGCCGTGGCCGAAGAAGATCGCGTCGCCCTCGGCCAGGTTCGGCTCGACGGCCTCGGCGTAGACCTTGCGCTGCACCGGGTCCGGCACCAGGATCATGATCACGTCGGCCTCTTCACAGGCCTCGAACGGGGTCACGACCCGCAGCCCGGCCTCCTCGGCGGCCTGGCGGGACTTGGACCCCTCGTGCAGACCCACCCGCACGTCCACGCCGGAGTCACGCAGGGACAGCGCGTGTGCGTGGCCCTGGGAGCCGTAACCCAGAACCGCGACGCTGCGGCCCTGGATGATGCTCAGGTCCGCGTCGTCGTCGTAGTACATCTCAGCCATGGTGGTCGCTCATTTGCTTTCTGTGGGTGCGGTTGTGGTTGTCCCGGGAGCCGTTGGCAGCGTGGGCGTGGTTGCCCTCGTGGTGCGCCCGGACGTCCTCGGGGGTGATGCCGCGCAGCGGCCGGTCGGCGATCGAGCGGGAGCCGCGGCCGATGGCCACCATCCCGGACTGCACCAGCTCCTTGATCCCGAAGGGCTCCAGGACCCGCAGCAGCGCCTCGATCTTCTCGCTGTCCCCGGTGGCCTCGACGGTCACGGCGTCGACGGCCACGTCGACGATCTTGGCACGGAACAGCTGCACCGTGGCCAGCACCTCGGCGCGGGTCTCCTGGTCGCAGCGCACCTTGACCAGCAGCAGCTCGCGCTGCACGCTGGCGGCCGGCTCCAGCTCGACGATCTTCAGCACGTTGACCAGCTTGTTGAGCTGCTTGGTGACCTGCTCCAGCGGATGGTCCTCGACCGTGACCACCAACGTGATGCGGGAGACGTCCTCGTGCTCGGTCGGCCCGACCGCCAGCGACTCGATGTTGAAGTCGCGGCGGGCGAACAGGCCGGCGACCCTGGTCAGGACACCGGGCTTGTTCTCGACCAGGACGGACAGCGTGTGTCGTGACATGGTCCTCATTCCTCCCCATCACCGAAGTCGGGCCGGACGTCCTGGGCAGCCAGGATTTCATCATTCGACACGCCCGAGGGGACCATCGGCCACACCATCGCGTCCCGGTGCACGACGAAGTCCACGACCACCGGCGCGTCGTCGATCTCCATCGCCCTCTCGATCGTCTTGTCCAGGTCGTCCGGGGACTCGCAGCGCAGGCCGACACAGCCGTAGGCCTCGGCCAGCTTCACGAAGTCCGGGATCCGGCGCGAGTCCAGGTCGGTGTTGGAGTAACGCTTGCCGTAGAACAGGGTCTGCCACTGCCGGACCATGCCCAGGCTGCCGTTGTTGATCACGGCCACCTTGATCGGGATGTCGTTGATGGCGCAGGTGGCCAGCTCCTGGTTGGTCATCTGGAAGCAGCCGTCGCCGTCGATCGCCCAGACCGTGGAGTCCGGCATGCCGACCTTGGCGCCCATCGCGGCCGGGACCGCGTAGCCCATGGTCCCGGCGCCGCCGGAGTTCAGCCAGGTGTACGGGTTCTCATACGAGATGAACTGCGAGGCCCACATCTGGTGCTGGCCCACGCCGGCGGCGAAGATCGTCTCCGGCCCGGAGATCCGGCCCAGCCGCTCGATCACCTGCTGCGGCGCCAGCGAGCCGTCGCCGGGGCGCTCGTAGCCCAGCGGGTAGGTCTTGCGCCAGCCGTTGAGCTGCTCCCACCAGCCGGCGTAGTCGCCGCGCCGGCCGGTCGCGTGCTCGGCCTGGACCGCGACCACCAGATCGGCGATCACCTCGCGGCAGTCGCCGACGATCGGCACGTCGGCGGTGCGGTTCTTGGAGATCTCGGCCGGGTCGATGTCGGCGTGCACGATCTTGGCGTTCGGGGCGAAGCTGGACAGCTTGCCGGTCACCCGGTCGTCGAAGCGGGTGCCCAGCGCGACGATCAGGTCGGCCTTCTGCAGCGCGGTCACCGCCGCGACCGTGCCGTGCATGCCGGGCATGCCCAGGTGCAGCGGGTGGCTGTCGGGGAAGGCGCCGCGCGCCATCAGGGTGGTGACGACCGGGGCCTCGGTCAGCTCGGCCAGCACCCGCAACTCGGTCGTGGCCCGGGCCTTGAGCACGCCGCCGCCGATGTACAGCACCGGCCGCTTGGCCTCGGTGAGCATCCGGGCCGCCTCGCGCACCTGCTTGGCGTGCGGCTTGGAGACCGGGCGGTAGCCGGGCAGGTCCATCTCGACCGGCCAGGAGAAGTCGGTGGCGGACTGCAGCGCGTCCTTGGTGACGTCGATCAGCACCGGGCCGGGGCGGCCGGTGGAGGCGATGTGGAAGGCCTCGGCGACGGTGCGCGCGATCTCGTCGGCCCGGGAGACCAGGAAGCTGTGCTTGGTGATCGGCAGCGTGATGCCGACGATGTCCGCCTCCTGGAAGGCGTCGGTGCCGATGTGCGTGCTGGCCACCTGGCCGGTGATCGCGACCATCGGGACCGAGTCCATGTGCGCGTCGGCGATCGGGGTGACCAGGTTGGTGGCGCCGGGACCGGAGGTCGCCATGCAGACCCCGACCTTGCCGGTGGCCTGCGCGTAGCCGGTGGCCGCGTGCCCCGCGCCCTGCTCGTGGCGGACCAGGATGTGCCGCAGCCGGGTGGAGTCCAGCAACGGGTCGTAGGCCGGGAGGATCGCGCCGCCGGGGATGCCGAAGACGGTGTCGACCCCGCTCTCCTCCAGCGACCGGATCAACGAGGCGGCGCCGGAGATCGCCTGCTGATCGCTGCGGTCTGTCATGACTTTCTCTTCTCTGAAGACTCGTACTGGGCCAACAAAAAACCCCCGGAGCCGAAAGGCTCAACGAGGGGAGGCGCGTGGCTGGCTTAAGGTCAGCCCACGCGCCTGGCAAGTACGAGAATCGACTGTCGTGTCGTCATGGTCGTTACCCTCCTCCTCGCCCCTTCCCTGTGTCAAGCATTGATCGGAGCGGTCTCGCCATGCGAAATGGCCCAGGTGGCCGCGAGCGGTTCGGCGACCACCCGGTTCCGGCCCCCGGTCTTGGCCCGGTACATCGCGGCGTCCGCGCGCCGGAGCAGGTTGGACGCCGTGCCGCCGGGCTCGGAGAACGCCACGCCGATCGACGCGCCGAGGCAGTGCGCCAGCCCCTCGATGCGGTACTCCTCACACAGCCGGCCGCGGATCCGCTCGGCGACGCCCAGCGCGCCACTGACGGTGGTGCCGACCTCCAGCACGATCACGAACTCGTCGCCGCCGAAGCGCGCCACGGTGTCCCCGACCCGCAGCGAGCCGGAGATCCGGCCGGCCGCCTCGACCAGCACTCGGTCGCCGGTCTCGTGGCCGACGGAGTCGTTGACGCCCTTGAAGCCGTCCAGGTCCAGGAAGATCACCGCGACCGGCTCCCACTCGGCCTGCCGCTGGGTCAGCGCGTGCTCCAGCCGGTCGGTGAGCAGCGCGCGGTTGGCCAGGCCGGTGAGCGCGTCGTGGTAGGCGTGGTGCTGCAGGGTCGCGGCCGCGCGGCGCAGGTCCTCGGTCAGGCGCTGGTTCTCGAACAGCGTCAGCGCCTGCCGGGCGACCAGCGCGACCAGCACCGCGGCGCCGGCGATCAGCACCACCGGGTCCATGCGGCGCCCGGTGTCCAGGCCGTCGGCCAGCACGCCGCCCAGGCTGAAGGCGCCGGCCAGGTACGGCAGTATCCCGCGCACCGTCCGCAGCAGCGAGGCCCAGCGGGACGGCGAGTCGATGAAGCGCGTGCCGGAGCCGATGCCGCGCGCGGCGGGGACGTCCGGGGCCGCCAGCGTGAGCGCGACCTCGCGGCCGGTGGCGGCGTCGCAGTCGTGCAGGCCGATCGAGCAGCCGGCCCCGCACTGGTGCATCAGACCCGCGGCGTCCGCCCCGCCGGCCGCGCCGCGGCCGATCCGCTCCGGCCGCCAGCCGTCGCCGTACCAGGCCGCCACCGCGATCACCAGGTAGCCGGCGAACCAGCCGGTGTCCAGGATGCCGCCGGACCGGTAGCCGTCCCGCACCGCGGGCATGGTGAAGATCGAGTCGCAGACCACGATCATCAGGTAGCCGACCCGCACCCCGGTGCCGATCCCGCCCCGCTCCCCCGGCGTGCGCGCCCGCAGCGCCAGCAGCAGGCTGACCAACACCAGGTCGAAGGCCGGATAGCCGAGGACCAGAAAGGTCCGCACCGGGGAGTCCACCCGCTCGATGGCCAGCGCCAGCGCCAGCACCCAGGCCACCACGAACAGCGAGCCGGCCACCAGCGTGGTGTCCAGCAGCAGCCGGACCCGCACCGACAGGCTGACCTGCTCGCCGTGCGCGGTGACGAAGGCGGCCAGGGCCAGCGGCCCGAAGAACAGGAACGACCAGTCGGCCGCCGACGGGCTCGGCGGCGCGACGTCCAGGACCAGCTCGTACCAGGCCCACACCGCGTTCCCGACCGCCGCGGCCAGGCAGGACAGCCCGGCCAGCAGCCAGGAGTAGCAGCGGAAGCAGGCCATCCGGTAGAAGCGCACCATCAGGACCGTGCGATGCATGCACGCCGCCGCCGCGAGACCCGCGGCGGCGGCCAGACCCGCGTCGCCCATCAGGGCCGGGACCGCGCCGGCGGGACCGACCAGGGACACGGACGCGTGCGCGGCGATCAGAACGGCGGCGGCCGTATAGCCCGGCGGCACGCCGTGGATGCGCGCCCCGGGCAGCAGCCGCATGTGCAGGGCCGGAATCGGCCCTCGCCTGTCCAGTCCCATGGCAGTGCGTCACCAACCCTCGCTGACTTCCGACGGAAGGCTGACTCTAGGGCACTGACCCCTTACGCACCGTCATATTAGCGGGAGATAACCGAGATGAGAGCGCGAATCATCACCGATCGGGTCAATAGCCTGCCTTTCGGAGGACTTATGAAGGCCTCTTCAGAGCACTGTCTCACCGTTGGCGAGCAGACCAAAGGTCACCGCGTCGACGAGTGCCTGCCAGGACGCCGTGATGACGTTCTCGTCCACGCCGACCGTCGACCATTCCGTGCTGCCGTCCGAAGTGGTGATCAACACCCTGGTACGGGAGGCCGTGCCGTGGTCGCCGGTCAGGATCCGCACCTTGTAGTCCATCAGCTCCAGACCCGCCAGCGCCGGGTAGGCGGCGGCCAGCGCGGTGCGCAGCGCCGTGTCCAGGGCGTTGACCGGGCCGTTGCCCTCGCCGGCGGCGAGCACCTCCTCGTCCTTGACCCTCAGCTTCACCGTCGCCTGGTTGACCACCGCGCCGTCGGCCAGCTGCTCGGCGAAGGTGCGCCAGGAGAGCACCTCGAAGAAGCGCACCGGCGCGCCGGCGAGCTCGCCGCGCAGCAGCAGCTCGAAGCTGGCGTCGGCGGCCTCGAAGGAGTAGCCGTGCGCCTCCAGCTCCTTGACCCGGTTGGTCACCCGGCCCAGCGTGTCGGGGTCCGCGGACAGGTCGAAGCCCAGCTCGCGGCCCTTGAGCTCGATCGAGGCCCGGCCGGCCATCTCCGAGACCAGCATCCGCATGTCGTTGCCGACCAGCTGCGGGTCGATGTGCTGGTACAGGTCGGGGTCGACGCGGACCGCCGAGGCGTGCAGCCCGGCCTTGTGCGCGAAGGCCGACAGCCCGACGTAGGGGGCCTGCGGGTTCGGCGCCAGGTTGGTGACCTCCGCGACCGCGTGCGCGATCCGGGTCATCTCGGCCAGCCCGGACGGCGGGATCACCTCGCGGCCCAGCTTGAGCTGCAGGTTGGCGACCACGCTGAACAGGTTGGCGTTGCCGGAGCGCTCGCCGTAGCCGTTGGCGGTGCCCTGCACGTGGGTCGCGCCGGCGTCGACGGCGGCCAGCGCGTTGGCCACCGCGCAGGCGGCGTCGTCGTGGGTGTGGATACCGATCCGGGTGCCGGTGGCCTCGCGCACCTCGTGCACGATGTCCGCGAGCTGCGCCGGCAGCATGCCGCCGTTGGTGTCGCAGAGCACGACCACGTCCGCCCCGGCCTCGGCCGCGGTGCGCAGGCACTCCAGGGCGTAGGCCCGGTCGGCCAGGTAGCCGTCGAAGAAGTGCTCGGCGTCCAGGAACACCCGGCGGCCCTCGGCCCGCAGGTGCTCGACGGTGTCCCGGATCATCGCCAGGTTCTCCTCCAAGGTGGTCCGGAGCGCCAGGTCGACATGCCGGACATGGCTTTTGGCCACCAGCGTGACGATCGGCGCCCCGGACTCCCGCAGCGCGGCCACCAGCGGGTCGTCGGCGGCCTTCACGCCGGTCCGGCGGGTTTTGCCGAACGCGGCGAGCTGCGCGTGCTTCAGGTCGAGCTCTGTTTGAGCCCGCCGGAAGAACTCCGTGTCCTTCGGGACGGCCCCGGGCCAGCCGCCCTCGATGAAGCCGACGCCCAAGGAGTCCAGGTGCCGGGCGATCGTGAGCTTGTCCGCGACGGCGAGGGTCAGGCCCTCCTGCTGGCTGCCGTCGCGCAGGGTGGTGTCGTAGACGTGGAAGGACTCGTAGTCGCCTTGTGCGGACATGCCCGGGACTCCTCGGCTGTGCAGGCTTCAAGATGAAACAGAAAAAACAGGCTGTGCTCTTGTCCAAAAACAAAAAGGCCCCCCGTGGGAATCCACGAGAGGTCTGCGCGCTGGCGGTGGGCAGTGGGTTATCGCTGCTCCGGTGCCGGCGCGCACGCCGTAATGATCTGCGGCTGACGCTGCATGGCATCAACACTGCCACAACTCCTTGTGGCTGGGACAGTGCGTCTCGTCATACGGGATCGGGTGTCGTCGGCACATCCCGCATGCGCCGCAGCGGCGAGAAGAAGACCCAGGCCACGGCCGCGTAGCTGCCGGTCACCGCGATCCACAATGTGGGCCGCAGCCCGAACCAGGTGCCGACCAGACCGCCGAGCAACGCGCCCACCGGCATGGTGCCCCAGACGATGAACCGGACGCTGGCGTTCATCCGCCCGAGCAGCGCGTGCGGGGTGATCGCCTGCCGGTAGGAGACCTGCGCGACGTTGTAGACGACCGCCATCATCCCGAAGAACGCCAGGCCGGCGCCGTAAAGCAGCACGCCCCACCCCGGCGTCGCCAGCGGCGCCAGGAACGCCGGGACCCCCAGCACCAGCGGCGCCAGCCAGATGATCCGGGCGCTGCCGAAGCGCTTGGCCGACGGGCCGGCGGCGACGCCGCCGACCATCCCGCCGACCGCGGCGAGGGTCAGCAGCAGGCCGACGCCGCTCGCCTTGAGATGCAGCACCCGGACCATGAAGGGCATCTCCACGGCGAGCATCATCGAGCTGAACAGGTTGCTGGTGCCGGTGCAGGCGACGACCTTGCGCAGGATCCGGTGCTTGACGACGAAGCGCAGACCCTCCCTGATGTCGTCCCTGATCCGTCGTTCTTCATGACCGGGATGCGGAGGCGGCTCCGGCGTCCGGATCAGCAGCAGCGACAGCGCGGACAGGCCGTAGCTGGCCGCGTCGGCGATCAGCGCCCGCGCCGCACCGAGCGCCCCGACCAGCACGCCGCCCAGCGACGGCCCGGCGAACTGCGCGAAGGACTGCGTGACGCCGAGCTTGCCGTTGCCGTCGACCAGGTCTTCCCGCTCCAACAGGGTCGGCAGATAGCTCTGGTAGGCGACGTCGAAGAACACCGTCAGCACGCCGGCCAGCAGCGCGACGATCAGCAGGTGGAGGTAGGTCAGGTGCATCCCGGGCAGCGTCGCCAGCGGCACCGAGGCCATCAGCAGCAGCCGGCCCAGGTCGCACCACATCATCAGCCGGTGCTTCGCGGCCCGGTCCACCATGGCTCCGGCCGGCAGTGCGACCAGCAGGAACGGCACCGTGCTCATCGCAGTGAGCAGGCCGACCTGGAAGGTGCTGGCGTCCAGCAGGACCACGGCGGCCAGCGGCAGCGCCAGCACGGTGATCGAGCTGCCGATCTCGCTGACCGACTGCCCGCCCCACAGCAGCAGGAAGTCGCGGTGGCGCCACAACGAACGGCGGGGCGCGGAGTCGGTCAGAGTCTGTGTCACCTTTAAAGGCTGTGTCACTCCCCGACCTTCTCGCGCGCCCCGCTCGGTTTCAACCGAACAGCGGCGAAAACCCCACCGCTAGGCGATCTTGCGCAGCCAGTGGTGCAGGTCGGGGGCCTTGCCGGTCTGGATGTCGAGCAGCGCCTCGCGGATCTTCAGCGTCACCGGGCCCGGCTCGCCGTTCCCGATGGTGAACTCGCCGTCCTTGCCCTTGACCTTGCCCAGCGGGGTCACCACGGCCGCGGTGCCGCAGCCGAACACCTCGGTGATCTCCCCGGACGCCACGCCGTCGCGCCACTGCTCGACCGAGATGGTGCCCTCCTCGGCCGGGATGCCGAGGTCGGCCGCCACCTTGAGCAGCGAGTCGCGGGTGATGCCGGGCAGCAGCGAGCCGGTCAGGGCCGGCGTCATCAGCCGCGCGTCGGCGCCCTGGCCGTAGACGAAGTAGAGGTTGTTGCTGCCCATCTCCTCGACGTACTTGTGCTCGAAGCCGTCGAGCCACACCACCTGGTCGCAGCCCTGCTCCACGGCCTGGGCCTGGGCCAGGAAGCTGGCCGCGTAGTTGCCGCCGCACTTGGCCTCGCCGGTGCCGCCCTTGACCGCGCGCACGTAGTCCTCGGACAGCCACACCGTCACCGGCTTGACGCCGCCGGCGAAGTAGGAGCCGGCGGGGCCGGCGATCAGCATGAACAGGTACTCCTTGCTCGGCGAGTTCACGCCGAGGCCGACCTGCGTGGCGAACATGAAGGGGCGCAGGTACAGGCTGCGGCCCTCACCCTCGGGCACCCACTCGCGGTCGGTGCTGACCAGTGCGTCGATCGCGGCCAGGAACAAGTCCTCGGGCAGCTCCGGCATCGCCATCCGGGCGGCGCTGCGGTTGAAGCGCGCGGCGTTGGCGTCGGGGCGGAAGGAGACGATCTGGCCGTCGTCGGTCCGGAACGCCTTCAGGCCCTCGAAGATCTCCTGGCCGTAGTGCAGGACAGAGGCCGCCGGGTCCAGGCTCACCGGGCCGTAGGCCTCCAGGACGGCGTCGTGCCAGCCCTCGCCCTCGGTGTAGCGGATCGTGACCATGTGGTCGGAGAAGATCTGGCCGAACCCGCCGACCGCCTTCAGCGCCTCGCGCTCTTCGACGGGTTTGGGGGTGCTGCTCGGCCTCAGTTCGATGGCCAGTGTCGACAACAATTCAGATGACATCTCGCGCGTCCTCCTTGACGGCCTCGACGGCCAGCTCTGGCCCGGTGCAGCCGAGGTGCGCAGCTCGCAGCGCCCCTCCCAGGGAAAATCCCATTATCTGAGACCGTACCCCAGGAGCGGGGCGAGGCATACCTCGGCTCACGCCCTGGCGCGGGCGTGACGCAAACCGGCCTGGCATCCTTCTGCCGCCAGGCCGGTCTCCGGGTGTGGATGTATTACAGCGGCGTGTTACAAACCGGCGGCCTTGGCCGCCAGCGCGTCGCCGATCTCGGAGGTCGTCCGCGGCGCGGTCTGCGTGGCGCGCTCGGTGAGGTCGGCCTCGACGGCCGCCTCGATCCGGCGCGCGGACTCGGTCAGGGCCGGGCTGGCCTTGGTCCGTCCGAGGTGGTCCAGGAGCAGGGCGGCGGAGAGTACCGCGGCGGTCGGATCCGCCTTGCCCTGCCCCGCGATGTCCGGCGCCGAGCCGTGTACGGGCTCGAACATCGACGGGAACGTGCCGGTGACGTCCAGGTTCCCGGAGGCCGCCAGCCCGATGCCGCCGGTGACCGCGGCGGCGAGGTCGGTGATGATGTCGCCGAACAGGTTGTCGGTGACGATCACGTCGAACCGCTCCGGCTGGGTGGCCAGGAAGATGGTCGCGGCGTCGACGTGCAGGTAGTCGGTGGCCACCTCGGGGAACTCCGCGGCGACCTCGGTGAAGATCCGGCTCCACAGGGAGCCGGCGAAGACCAGCACGTTGGTCTTGTGGACCAGCGTCAGCTTCTTGCGCGGCCGGGCCTGGGCCCGGGCGAAGGCGTCGCGCACCACGCGCTCGACGCCGTAGGCGGTGTTCAGGCTGACCTCGGTGGCCACCTCGTGCACCGTGCCCTTGCGGATAGTCCCGCCGTTGCCGGTGTACGGCCCCTCGGTGCCCTCGCGGACCACGACGAAGTCGACCGCGCCGGGCTCCTTCAGCGGACCCGGTACGCCCGGGAACAGGCGCGAGGGCCGCAGGTTGACGTGGTGGTCGAACGCGAAGCGCAGCTTGAGCAGCAGCCCGCGCTCCAGCACGCCGGAGGGCACGCTCGGGTCGCCGATCGCGCCGAGCAGGATCGCGTCGTAGCCCTTGAGCTCTTCGAGCACCTCGTCCGGAAGCGTCTCGCCGGTGGCGTGGTAGCGGCGGGCCCCGAGGTCGTACTCGGTGCCCTCCACCTTCACGTCCTGCGGCAGCGCGGCCTGCAGGACCTTCAGGGCCTCGGCGGTGACCTCGACGCCGATGCCGTCGCCGGGGATCACGGCCAGCCGGATGGAAGAGGGTGCTGTCATGGTCCTACGGTAGACCGTGTCTCGATGGGCAAGCTGCGAGCGTTCGCTATCTGGACAGCGAGCCTCAGCGGCTGCGCCGGTCCAGCGCCTGCTGCAGCGCTTCGCGGGCGGCCGCGGCCGCCTCGGAGGACGCGGCGGAGGTGTGACGGGGACGGCGGGTGCGGGTCATGGCGGACTCCAGACAGACGCGAGATGCGGAATTGTCGTCGTAATGGGGAGGACGACTCCGAAGGGGTGCCGGAGTACAGCTGAGAATCGACTACCGCGGTAAGGGTGGCCTGCGGCGCTAGGAAAACACTAGGACATCCGACTAAATCTTGTCTGCGTCGCGGGCGGATGTTCTTACGATGTGAGACCACCGCGAAGCGCCCCACTCCGTCCCCGTTCGCCGCCGGAGTGCCGCTTCGGCCCCGCGGGCGAAGAATCGGGAGCTATGAGCCAGGCCTCCGCGCACAGCCACGGCACCCGCGCGCACCAGCCCGAACAGTCCCGCGAACGCTACGGCGACCGCCTCTTCCGCCCGGAGCGCCTGACCACGGAGCTCCCCCGCCTGTCGGCCCTCGCGGCGATGTACGACGACCACACCTTCCGCTGCCTGAAGGCCCTCGGCGTGTCCCCCGGATGGCGGTGTCTGGACGTCGGCACGGGCCCGGGCCACGTGGCCCGCCGACTGGCCGCGGCCGTGGCCCCGGAGGGCACCGTGACGGCGCTGGACCGCAGCACGCGGATGCTGCGGACCTACGCGAACCCCTCGAACCTCGAAGCCCTGGAGGCCGACGCTCTGGAGGTCGAACCGGGCCGGTTCGACCTCGTGCACTGTCGCGTCATGCTGATGCACACCCCGCAGCGCGCCGCCCTGCTGGCCCGCCTGGCCTCCTGGGTCCGTCCCGGCGGCTGGCTGATGGTCGGCGACGACGTGGACTTCGCCACCCACTCCTCGGCGCACCAGGCGCTCCGTCAGGCCTTCACCGCGATGCGCCGCATGCTGAACACCACCATCGGCACCGACTTCCACTTCGCCCGCGACTACCCGGGCCGGCTGCGCGAACTGGGCCTGACCGACATCGGCGTGGACGCCGCGACCCCGGTGCTGCGCGCCGGCGCCGCGGCGAACGAATTCTGGCTGCGGACCTGGGACCAGCTGTGGCCGCGGATGGAACTGGACGAGGCGGTGTACCGGGAAGCGCGCCGGCTGTTGCAGGATCCTGAGGTGGTGGACCTGTCGCTGACGCACATCACGGCTTGGGGGCGGCGGCCGCGCACGGGCTGAGGCGCCGAAACGCGAGTGGCCCCGCCGGTTCGGCGGGGCCACTCGCGTCAGTCACATCAGTGCGTCAGTCCTCAGCGAACCGCGCGCGGTGCTCAGTTCTCCAGCGAGATGCTGTGCACCGCCGTCGCGCCGATGGCGGCCTTGATCTCCTCCAGCAGCCCGGCCGGCACCACCGAGTCGACGGTCAGCGCGACCAGCGCCTCGCCGCCCTTGGCGGCGCGGGCGACCTGCATGCCGCCGATGTTGATGCCCGCGGCGCCCAGGACGCCGCCGAGCTGGCCGACCACGCCGGGGCGGTCGGTGTAGCGCAGGAAGAGCAGGTGCTCGGCGATGGTGACGTCGAGCTGGAAGCCGTCCACCTCGACGATCTTCTCGATCAGGCGGGGGCCGGTGACGGTGCCGGAGACCGAGACCACCGAGCCGTCGGCCAGGACGCCGCGGACCGTGGTCATGTTGCGGTAGTCCGGGCTGTCCGAGCTGGTGGTCAGGCGCACTTCCATACCGCGCTCGGTGGCCAGCAGCGGGGCGTTCACGTAGGACACCGAGTGCTCGACCACGTCGGCGAAGACGCCCTTGAGCGCGGCCAGCTCCAGCACCTTCACGTCGTGCTGGGTGATCTCGCCGCGGACGATCACGTCCAGCTGGGTCGGCGCGGCGCCGGCCAGGGCGGTGAACACCCGGCCCAGGCGCTCGGCCAGCGGCAGACCGGGGCGCACGTCCTCGGCGATGGTGCCGCCCTGCACGTTCACCGCGTCCGGGACCAGCTCTCCGGCCAGCGCCAGGCGCACCGACTTGGCCACGGCGATGCCGGCCTTCTCCTGGGCCTCGTCCGTGGAGGCGCCCAGGTGCGGGGTCACGACGACCTGGTCCAGGTCGAACAGCGGGGACTCGGTGCACGGCTCGGTGACGAACACGTCCACGCCGGCGCCGCCGACCCGGCCCTCCTTGATCGCGATGGCCAGCGCGGCCTCGTCCACGATGCCGCCGCGGGCCGCGTTGATGATCCGCACGCCCGGCTTCACCTTGGTCAGCGCCTCCTCGCCGATGAGCCCGAGGGTCTCCGGGGTCTTCGGCAGGTGCACGGTGATGAAGTCGGACTCGGCCAGCAGCTCGTCCAGGCTCACGACCTTCGCGCCGAGCTGCCCGGCCCGGGCCGGCTGCACGTACGGGTCGTAGGCCAGCAGCCGCACGCCGAACGGCGCCAGCCGCTGCGCGACCAGCTGCCCGATCCGGCCGAAGCCGACGATGCCGACGACCTTCTCGTCCAGCTCCACGCCGGTGAACTTGCTGCGCTCCCACTTGCCCGACTTCAACGAGGCGTTGGCCTTGGGGATGTGCCGCGCGGTGGCCAGCAGCAGCGCGATCGCCAGTTCGGCGGCCGAGGTGATGTTCGAGGTGGGGGCGTTCACCACCATGACGCCGGCCTTGGTGGCGGCGCCGACGTCGACGTTGTCCAGCCCCACGCCGGCCCGGGCGACCACCTTCAGCTTGCCGGCCACGGCCAGCGCCTCGGCGTTCACCTGGGTCGCGGAGCGGACCAGCAGGGCGTCGGCCCCGGGCAGCGCGGCGAGCAGGTCGGCGCGGTCGGCGCCGTTGCAGTGCCGGATCTCGAAATCGGGGCCGAGCGCGTCGACCGTGGCCGGCGACAGTTCCTCGGCGATCAGGACGACGGGTTTCTCGGACACCACAGGCTTCGTCACGACAGCTCTTCCTTCTCGCAGGTCAGGAGTGAATTCGCCCGGATTCCACGACGCTGTGATGTGGGCTGTACGCGATTCAATATAGCCCTTGGGTGGTGCCTCTCACGTCTGTCGCCGCGTAATGAGACGGGGTGTCGGTTGTACAGAATGGAGTGTTGTGCGTGACGCAGCGCATACAGGGCGGCCGCCGACGCCGCGCTGGGAAGACGTAGCATCGTGTGCATGAGTATCACCGTCGAGCACGGGATCACCGAGGACGCCATCCACAAGGCGCTCTCGCGTGTCCAGGACCCTGAGATCCACCGGTCGATCACCGAACTGGACATGGTGAAAGAGGTCCACGTCGCCGCCGACGGCGCCGTCCAGGTGGCCATCTTCCTCACGGTCGCCGGCTGTCCCATGAAGGACCGGCTGACCAACGACATCAAGCGCGAGGTCGGCACGATCTCCGGCGTCACCGCCGTCGAGGTCGAGCTGGACGTGATGAGCTCCGAGCAGCGCGACGCGCTCAAGACCAAGCTGCGCGGCGGCCAGGTCGACCGGGAGATCCCGTTCGCCCAGCCCGGCAGCCTGACCCGGGTCTACGCGATCGCCTCCGGCAAGGGCGGCGTCGGCAAGTCCTCGGTGACCGTGAACCTGGCCGCGGCGCTGGTCGCGAAGGGTCTGAAGGTGGGCGTCGTGGACGCCGACATCTACGGCCACTCGATCCCGCGCATGCTCGGCGTGACCGAGCCCCCGACCCCGATCGACGACATGATCCTGGCGCCGACCGCGCCCTCGGGCGTGAAGGTCATCTCCATCGGCATGTTCACCCCGGGCAACTCCCCGGTGGTGTGGCGCGGCCCGATGCTGCACCGCGCGATCCAGCAGTTCCTGGCCGACGTCTACTGGGGCGACCTGGACGTGCTCCTGCTGGACCTGCCCCCGGGCACCGGCGACATCGCCATCTCGGTGGCCCAGCTGGTCCCGAACGCGGAGATCCTGGTGGTCACCACCCCGCAGCAGGCCGCCGCCGAGGTGGCCGAGCGGGCCGGCACCATCGCGGTGCAGACCCGCCAGCGCATCACCGGCGTGATCGAGAACATGTCCTGGATGCCCTGCCCGCACTGCGGCGAGCAGGTGGACGTCTTCGGCAGCGGCGGCGGCGAGACCGTGGCCGAGGCGCTGACCCGGGCCACCGGCACCAAGGTCCCGGTGCTCGGCCAGATCCCGATCGACGTGCGGCTGCGCGAGGGCGGGGACAACGGCCAGCCGCTGACCGCCTCGGACCCGGAGTCGCCGGCGGCGCAGGTGCTCATCGGGATCGCGGACAAGATCGCCACCCGGAGCCGCGGGCTGGTGGGGATGTCGCTGGGCGTCTCGCCGGTGCGGAAGTAGGCGGAAGCAGCTCGGCGGCTCGCAGAACTCGGCGACTCGCAGAACGCTGAGTGCGTGCCACGATGAGGCATGCGCTCAGCACCTCCTCTCGGCGACGAACTGACCGCCCGCCTCGGCAGCCCGAAGCGGGTGCGATCCCTGGCCAGCAGCCCGCGCTCGGAGGTCTGGCGCGCCACGCTCGACGGCACGCCGGCGGTGATCAAGCAGCTCGTCGCGGGCCCCGGTGCGCAGGAGCGCTTTGCCCACGAGGTCGCGGCGCTTCAGGCCGCGTCGGCCGTGCGACCGGCAGTGGTGCCGCAGCTCCTGGGCACCGATCCGGCCGAGCGCGTGCTGGTGACGGAGTACATCGAGGAACAAAAACCCGCCGCGGACTGGGTCATCGGCTACGCGGCGGCACTGGGCCGCTTGCACAGCACACCGACCGAGGGTGTTGATCTGCCGACCTGGTCCGGGCCGACGACCGCGGACATCGAGGCGTTCCAGAAGCTGGCCGCATGGCTCGGCACGCCGGCCGCGGACACGGTCGGCACCGAACTCGACGCCATGTTGACCCGGCTCGCGACCCGCTCCGCGCGCGCAGATCTGCTACACGGCGACCCCTGCCCGGCCAACGACCTGCACACCCCGAACGGGGTCCGCTTCGTCGACTTCGAGCAGGCCGCGCTTGGCGACGGCACCGTCGAGCTGGCCTACCTCCGCATCGCTTTTCCGACCTGCTGGTGCGCGACCGCGCAGCCGCCGGAGCTGATCGCCGAAGCCGAGGCGGCCTACGCCGCGGCCACCGGCCGCACGATCGACGAGCACGAACTCGCCGACGCCTGCGCGGGCTGGACGATCCGCGGCGACGCCCTGGTCCAGCGTGCCCACCGCGAGACGACGGACCACCTCGCGCGGCTGACCGTCGAGGACTGGACGTGGTGGACGGTCAGCGCCCGCGACCGGCTAGCGTACCGGCTCGGCGTCGTCGGCAGGCTCGGCGAGGGACCACTCCGCGAGACGGCACAGCTCGCCGAGCGGATGCGCGCGGCGATGCTCCAACGCTGGCCCGGGTTGCGGCCCCTGCCGACGACGCGGCCCTGACAACAGGCATTGCTCCAGAAACGCCCGAGAGCGGGTCTCAGAAACCTGAGACCCGCTCTCGCCATGTGTCCGCACCGCCGGAAGGACCCCCGATCCCGCCGGCGGCAGCCGGGTAACCGTTTGCGCGGCTTGCGCCTCCGGTACCGGTGTTCCGTCAGTTCAGGAACATCCCGGCGAGCGTCCGGCGCGCACGGCGCCCGCTCTCCCGGCGCAAACGACTCGCCTCTCGCAGCAGCCGCTGGCGGTCAGCCTGGTCGCGCAGCTCCTGTGATCGGTATCGTGCGGCTTCTTCGTATTGGAATAGCATCTTGAAACTCCTTGTGGGATCGCCGGTCTCGGCGGTCGCTGAAATCTGTCTCGGGTACTGCTGGAACTGCGTGTCCTGCTGGGCCTGCTGCGGGCTCGCGGCACGGCGGCCGGGGTTCTGCAGCATGCGCTGACGCGGAAGACCGTGGACGCTCATGCCGGGATCGCGACCTTCTTGGCGGCCTCGACCGCGGCGGCGGCCTCGGCGGCGATCTGGGCCTCGACCAGGGCGGCGTCCTTGCGGGGACGCCCACGCGGCCGCTTGCGGGCCACGATCACACCCTGGACGAAGAGCTCACCGCCCCAGACCCCCCACGGCTCGCGGCGCTCCAGAGCGCCGGCCAGGCAGGCGGCCTTCACCGGGCACTCGACGCAGATCGCCTTGGCGAACTCGACGTCGGCCGGGGTCTCGGCGAAGAACACCTCGGGGTCGTAAGCCCGGCAGGGCAGGGTGGTGTCGGTCTGCTCGACGACCGTGTCGAACACGTTCTGCACTGTGAGTCACCTCGTCAGTCGGAATCTTCCGGCTTGAGTTCTTCAGGCCGGTCTCTTGCGGTACCGCTCCCGCTCCGGGGTCACCGTCACGGGCCGTACTGTCGTGCTGGGAAACACGAAGGCCGCGGATCCCTTATCGGGATTCCGCGGCCTCAAGTCCTGCCGGGCTGAAGATAACTTTCTTCATCCAGGTGGACTGGAAGTGCGGAAGTCCCTGTGGCTCATCGGCTTGGAGCCGTTGTCGCCCTTGCTGCTGTCGTCGCCGTCGTAGTCGCGCTCGGAGATGCCACTGCCGTCGGTACCGCTGCCGTTCAGCGCCTGCGGGTCGCCCAGGACCCGGCCCGTCAAGGGAGCCGGAGCCGGCTGGAAGACCGGACGCGGACGCTCTTGTCCCAGCTGACCGACATAGCCGTGCCGCTCCAGCAGGCCTTCGCCCAGGGCGACGAGCCCCAGGAAGCCGGCCGCACCGGCCAGGCCGGTACCGGAGACGGACTCCACCTGCCAGACGGCGGCGGCCGAGCCGAAGCACTCCTGCCCCGACACCAGGCGGCAAGCGGCGGCGAACTCCTCGAACGCGCGGTAAACCGGCGCAGGGTTCATCGCCTGCACGTCGTCGACAACAACGTCGGTCATGTTCCTCATCGAAATTCGCCTCCTTCACTTCGCTTGGTGTGGACGGAGCCGCTGGCAGTCGGCACCACACGTCTTACAGATGGAATGTTCAGTTGAGCTGCACACAGTGCTACGCCCGGGCGATCTCTCGCCCGCATCGGAAGGTTAAGTGATCCCCATACAGGGCCGCAAACTATTTTTGACCTGCGGTTACGCCCTTGAGCCCGAACTTTCGGCTCCGATGGCCCCCACCGGCGGTCGACACAGTTGCCCCCAACTTCGACGCTGACCATGCTGTCAGAACCGCACGGGGCTGTCACCCCTTTCACACCAACTTTCTGGAAAACTTCGGGGGAAGATGGGCGAGTATGGGGCGAGGATGAGTGGCGACGGGGCGCACCACCGCTAGAGGGCTACGGATACAGGGGCGGGATGGACAGGAACCACGGTGCCGTCGGCGACCCGGAGGACGACGACGTCTTCGGCCCGGTCGAGGACGGCGAAGAAGTCTTCGAGTGGATCGACGACGAGAACGACCCGGACGAGTCCGACGAGCCGAAAGCCAAGCAGCCGACCCTGACGTTCCGGGAGCGCGTGGCCGCCGCCCGCGCGGGCGGACGCCGCCTGCGCCGCTCGCGCCGGGAGATCACAGCCGTCGCCGCGGCGGTGGTCCTGGCCTGCGCCATCGGCGGCGCCTGCACCGCCTGGTTCGACAACGTCGCCGGTGCGGCCGACCGCGCGGAGGTCGTCTCGCTGGCCGTGGACTCCGTGGTGAACGGCGACCCCTCGGTCGCCTCCTACAACTCCCAGGACTCCTCGGCCGTCGGCCAGTACGTCGTCGAGATCGCCAACAACGGCCCGGACGCGGTGATCCTGGACTCCGTGGGCGTCGACGCCGGCACCCTGATGACCAGCAGCGGCTGGAAGCCGGTCGGCGGTTCGCCCCGGATCCCCGGCGGCGGCACCGCCAAGGTCACGCTCACCACCAAGCTGTTCTGCCCGATGGTGCTCATGGCCCAGCAGACCGGGATGTTCGGCGCGACCGCCGGCACCGGGGGCGGGCCCTCGCTGGCGTTCCCGGCGCTGCACGTCGCGGTCCGCGACGGCGACGGCGACCTGCGCTCCCTGACCCTGCCGACCCGGATCGCGACATCCGCCCCGCCGTCCGCGAACAGCGGTCTGATGACGTTCACCAGACCCGGCAGCGCGTCCGGCCCGCAGATCGTCTCCGCCGACGCCGGGGCCTGCGGCCAGTTCACGGCCGACCGCGCCCAGCGCCTGGCCCTCGGCGGCACCGCCCGGTTCACGACCGACGTCGCCTTCACCTACGTCAAGGTCCACTCCGCCGCGTCCGGCGGGATGTTCACGCTCGATTTCACGGTGAAGAACACCAGCGACCACGCCGTGACCCTGACCAAGCGCGCCGACGTGTCCTTCCTGGACGACAACCAGCTGCGCACCGACTGGCTCCCCTCGCCGCTCAAGATCGCTCCGGGCGCGAGCGCGGCGGCCCAGTTGACCATCGACATCCGCGACTGCACCAGCGTCCTGGCCGGCGCCTCGGTGCTCGGCGAGACCATGCTCGAAGTGGACGACCTGAACGGCAGCCCGCCCCAGCCGGTGTTCATAGACCAGGCGCTGTCCGGCTCGCTGCGTCTGGCCGCGGACATCGTCCAGCAGGAGAAGGCGGCGTGCGCATGACCGACCTGATCGAGTCCGAGGACGAACTGCTCGACCCGCCGGCCGGCCCGGCCGCCGCCGCGCCGCCGCACCGCCTGGCCTCCGCCCTGCACCGGCTGCGCCAGCGCACCCCGCTGGGCGCCGGGGACGAGATCGACCCGGAGCGCCGCCGCCGTCTGGGTCTGGCCGCCCTGCTCGCGGTCGCGATAGCGGCCGGCGCCGGGGCGACCGGCGTGGCGGTGCACAGCCGCGACCTCGGCGACGCCCAGACCCGCACCCGGGACCGGGTCCTGCTGCACCTGTTGGGCGGCGGCGCCAGCATGAGCTTCGGCGGGGACAGCATCTCCCAGGGCATCGGCCTACCCGGCTCCCTCCAGACCCCGCTGTCGGCCGACTTCACCGTCGCGGTACGCAACGACGGCGCGAAACCGCTGCAGGTCACCGCCGTCGGGATCGCGGTGCCCGGGGTCGACGTCGTCGCCGCCGCGCCGGCCACGACCGTCGCCCCCGGCGACTCGGAGGTCCTGACCAGCCGCGTCGCCGTGCACTGCACCGCGGCGGACCTGCCGAGGTACCCCTCCGGCGTGACGCTGACCGTGCGCACCCCGGCCGCGGCCGGCAAGGCCGCCGGTGCCCCGGCCGCCGTGCCGCTGGCCTTCGACGCCGGGCACCCCACCGCCGCCCCGATGGCGTCCAACGGCTTCTTCACCGAGGTGGACGGTTTCAGCACGGCCACGACCAGCAGCTTCTACCAGCTCTGCGGCGAGGTGCTGACCATGATCCCGCCCCGGGTGAGCGCCACCGCGAGCCCCGGCGACGCGAGCCCGCGCAACCCCGTGGTGGGCTACTCCCTGCACATCGACAACAGTCCCGACGCCGCGCAGATGGCGGTGGTGCTGGCGAAACCGCCGGCCATCCCCGGCGTGAGCGCGCAGACCGATCTGGCCGGACCGGAGCAGATCGGGACCCAGGGCCTGGACGTGAACGTCACCGACCGGATCACCGACTGCGACGCGTTCGGCACCTACCTGGCGGTCCGGGGCGGCGCCACGCAGGCCGCGGAGGCGCTGAACGCGGCCACGCCGATCGGGCTGCAACCGGTCGATCCGCGGTTCCAGACCGCGCCGACGCCCCTGTCCACCACGGCTCAGGCGGTCTTCGACGGGGTCACGCCGGGCACGGCCGACCTGCAGTCGACGCTGCTGACTCAGCTGGCGGCGGTCTGCCCGATGCTGTGACCGTGGCTCTCGATCAGCCCCAGCACCTCCTCGCCGTAGCGGTCCGCCTTCGCCTTGCCGACCCCGGCGATCCGGGTCAGGGCGGCCGGCGTGGCCGGCCGGGACTCGCCGATCGCGGTCAGCGTGGCGTCGGTGAAGATGCAGTACGCGGGCAGCTTCTGCTGCTTCGCCTGCCCCGAGCGCCATTCCCGCAGCGCCTCGTACAGCTCCGGGCTCAGGTCGCTGGGACAGGTCTCGCAGCGGCCGATCTTGCGCTCGGCCGGGTCGATCAGGGACCTGTGACACACCCGGCAGGTGATCGGTTCCACTGTCCGGCGCGACGGCCGGTCCTCGGCATCGCTCGAAGCGCCGGGACTCCTGCGCCGCGCTGAGCCGCCGCCTCTTATGACGCCGCCCGCCGCGCCCTCGCGGGTGTCGCGCCCCACGCCGCCGCGCAGGCCGTCCAGGAAGCGCGAGGGACTGCGTGAGGCCCGGCCGCCCGGCGAGCGCGCCAGCGACCAGGACAGGAACAACCGCTCCCGGGCGCGGGTGACCCCGACGTACAGCAGCCGCCGTTCCTCCTCGATCTGCTCCGGGGTCTCGGCGTACGTGATCGGCATCATGCCCTCGGTCATGCCGACCAGGAAGACCGCGTCCCATTCCAGGCCCTTGGCGGCGTGGAAGGTGGACAGCGTCACGCCCTCGACGGTCGGGGCGTGCTGGGCGTCGGCGCGCTCGCGCAGCTCGGCGCTGAACCGGTCGAGGCCGGCGTCCGGATGCGTGCGGCCGTACTCCTCGGCCAACGAGACCAGCGCGGCCAGCGACTCCCAGCGGTCGCGCAGGCGCCCGGCGCCCTTGGGCGCCAGCGGGGTCCAGCCGTGGCTGGAGAAGATGGCGCGGACCTCGGAGGCCAGGTCGCCGGCCTCCTCGTCGTCCTGCGCGCCGCGGAGGCCAGGCAGCCCGGGCAGCGCGTCGGAGGCGTGGTCGGACCGGGCCTTGGCGGCCCCGCGCAGCCAGACCTGGATCGCCTCGCGCACCTCGGGGCGCTCGAAGAAGCGCTCGACGCCGCGCAGTATGTAGGGCACGCCGGCGTCGCTGAGAGCCTGCTCGTACTCCTCGGACTGGGCGTTGATGCGGTAGAGCACGGCGATCTCGGAGAGCCGGACGCCGGCGTCGACCAGCTTCTTGATCTCCCGCGCCACCTCGCGCGCCTCGGTCTCGGCGTCGGGGTGCTCGGCGAACTTCGGCCGCGGGCCGTCGGCCCGCTGCGCGATCAGCTGGACCCGGGCCTTGGCGGCCCGGCCCTCGGCCCGGTCCAGCAGGGCGTTGGCCAGCGCGACGACCTGCGGCGTGGAGCGGTAGTCGCGGACCAGCTTGACCATGGTCGGGTCGTCGAAGCGGTCGGCGAAGTCCAGCAGGTAGCGCGGGTCGGCGCCGGTGAAGGAGTAGATGGTCTGGCTGGCGTCGCCGACCACGCACACGTCGGCCCGGTCCCCCAGCCAGCAGTCCAGCAGCCGCTGTTGCAGGGGGTTGACGTCCTGGTACTCGTCGACGGTGAAGAAGCGGTACTGGTTGCGCACGGTCGCGGCGATGTCCGAGCGCTCCTCCATGATCCCGATGGTGAGCAGGAGCACGTCCTCGAAGTCGATGGCGTTGCGGTCCCGCTTGGCGCTCTCGTACTCGGCGTAGACCTTGGCCACCTCGGCGGCGTCGCGCGGCGGCGTCCGCAGCGCCTTGGCCGCGGCCGCGGCGTAGTCGTCGGCCACCACCTGCGTCGACTTCGCCCACTCGATCTCCCCGGCCAGGTCCCGCAGCTCGGCGCGCTCGGCGTTCAGCCGCAGCCGCCGCACCGCCTCGGAGACCAGCGGGATCTTGGAGTCGATGAGCTGCGGATTGGGCCCCCCGACGGCCTTGGGCCAGAAGTACTGGAGCTGCCGCAGCGCGGCGGCGTGGAACGTCCGCGCCTGCACTCCCCCGGCGCCCAGCTGCCGCAGCCGCCCCCGCATCTCCCCGGCGGCCCGCTGGGTGAAGGTGACGGCGAGCACCTGGCTGGGGATGTACTCCCCGGTCGCCACGCCGTACGCGATGCGGTAGGTGATGGCTCGCGTCTTACCGGTCCCGGCCCCGGCCAGCACGCACACCGGACCATGCAGCGCCTCGACCACGGCACGCTGCTCCGGGTCGAGCGCGTCGAGCAACGCGGCGACGGGAACCGGTCCGGAGCCGGATTGAGTCTGCGGCATCCGTCCATGTTCGCATCCGTCACCCACACCAGAACGCGGCCATGCGGAAGAATCAGGCCCTCCCGCTGGTTGCACCCCCTGGATGTTCCCGACAGCCGATGAGGAAGTGGAAGATGAACGACCAGATCACGATGTACTCGACGACCTGGTGCGGTTACTGCCGCCGGCTGAAGAGCCAGCTCGAACGCGAGGGCATCGGGTACACCGAGGTCGACATCGAGCAGGTCCCGGACGCCGCGGACTACGTGATGAGCGTCAACGGCGGCAACCAGACCGTCCCGACCGTGGTGGTCAAGCCGCTCGGCGGCGGCGAGCAGGTGGCGATGACCAACCCGAGCCTGGCTCAGGTGAAGGCCGCGCTCGCGGGCTGATCCCAGCGCACGCGCGACTTCCGGGTCCGCTCAAGCCTCCGGTTCACCGGCCGGAGGCTCTTCCTCGTCCGCGAGCGGCTCCCCCTTCGCGAAGTTCACGTCCGGCTCCGAGGCGGGATTGATCCAGGCCCGCACGGTGATATCCGGCGACCAGAGCTTCGGTTCCTCGTTCCACGCCTGCACGGCGGCGTAGAAGTCCCGGTTGTGCAGCCCGACGGACAGGCTCGGAAAGGTCTGAACGGTCGTGGAATTGTCCTCAAGGTAGTGGCCCCAGGACTTGCCGCACTTGCAGAAGCGCTTCTCGGGGAAGAGCTTCACGATGTCGTGGCAGTGCGCGCAGTACATCAGTTTCATGGCCGCACGGTAGCGGGGTGCCGCAGCACAGCGGCACCCCTTTTCCGCCATGATCCCTACCGTCGGCTGGTGCGGAAGAGGCGTATCAGGCGGCGGATGATGAAAACGATGAACACGATGGCCTCCCAGGCCTTCCGAATGTGCGCTGACGTCCCCGTTCTCGGGTTCGTCTGCGAAGTTACCGAGCGTCGCGGCGGGCGGCGTCAACCCACGGGTTGACCCCGGGGTGGAACGCGGGTGGAAGGGTCGGACCACCTTCGGGTGGGATATGCGGACTCTGCGTGACGAGACTGTCACCGCACGACTACACCTGAAGTCATGACCAAGACAGCAGGCGTCTTTCTCGCCCTCATCGTCGTGGGCATCGCGGTGACCACGCACACGCACGCGTCAGGCCCGGTGTGCCCGGCGACGAGCGGGCATGCGGCTTCGAGCAGCAGCGGAGGCGGGAGCGGCCGCTAGCCGCAGGCTCAGGTGCTCAGGGGCCCAAGCCTCCGGAGGCTCAGCGCCCCGCCTCAGGGCGCCGGCGAACCGTTCGCGATGTTGTAGAGCTGCTTCGCGCTCGCGTCCAGATACGGCCCGGCGAGCCAGTTCCCGCCGTGCGCGTTGTGCGCGCTGCCGACCGACGTGTTGGTCACCAACGACAGCTCGCCCGAGGACTGCCCCGGCGCCCGTGCGAACCAGCCGCCGCCGGAGGCGCCGCCGGTGAGATCGCAGCCGGCGCGGTACTCCTTGGCCTGCGGACCGAGTTCGGTGACGTTCAGCAGCTGGACCGAGTCGGCCGTGCATCCCCACTGGGACATGCCGTTGAAGGGCTGCGCGGCCGGGTAGCCGCGGATCGAGATCTGCGGCGTCTTGCCCTGCGTGGACGGGGCGTTGAACCACATCGGGACCGGCTTGGCGCCCGCCGACTCCACCGCCGAGTCCAGGGTCTGGCCGTCGCTGTTGCGGCCCACCTCGATCACCGCGTAGTCGTGCGCCAGGTCGCCGCCGTGCTCGTCGCCGGTCTTGACCCACTCCGGCGAGGTCCAGACGTGGACGGCCGGGAAGGTGCCGAGCGGGGCGTACGCCGACAGGTCGCTGGGGTCGACGTTCGGGTCGCCGGCGGCGTTGTCGAAGGCCGGGACGAACACCATGTCCAGGTGCCAGGTCCCGCCCTTGCCGTCGTGGACGCAGTGCCCCGCGGTCCACACCAGGCTGGCGTTCTGGCTCTTGATCACGGTGCCGGAGCACACGTAGTAGTTCCCGGAGTTGGCGTCACCCGACCGGTAGAAGAAGAGCTTGCCGGTGACCGCGCCGCTGGGCGTGGTGTACGGGCCCCGCAGCTGGTGCGCCGCGACCGGCTGCGGCAGCGGGGCGTTGTCGAACGAGGGCAGCGGCTGCTGCCCGGTCAGCCCGCCGTCCTTGCCCTGATGGGCGCCTCCGGCCGCGGACGGCGCGTTCGGGCGGAGCACAGAGCCGACGAAGTCCTTGCCGAAATCGCCGGTGGCGGACGACTCCCCGATGACCCCCGAGCTGGAGCAGGCGGCGGTCAACGATGCCACGGTCGTCAGTGCGACCAGCGTCGACAGCACTCGGCTCTTGATCACCCGGCCCCCGCGTGGGCGTATCAGCATGGCGTCGCCTCCCCTCCCTTCAACGCCGACGACACTACCAATGGTTCTCTAAAAGAAGCCTGAGTCGCCGGCGAAACCCATGAGGATGGAGTCTCAGCGCGCCACCGGATCGCCGCCGTACCAGTGGTTGACCAGGCGGCGCGAGATCGAGATCTCGGTCGGCAGCATCAGGAGTTCACCGGTGTTGACGGCCTCCTTCAGCTCTGCCCGCGAATACCACTTGGCCCAGTCGAGTTCGGCGCCGTCCAGATGCAGTTCGGGGTCGTCGACGGTGGCGGTGAAGCCGAGCATCAGGGAGCGCGGCAGCGGCCACGGCTGGCTGCCGAGGTAGCGCACGGAGGTGACGCGCAGCCCGGCCTCCTCCGCGCACTCGCGCGCGACCGCGGCCTCCAGCGTCTCGCCGGGCTCGACGAAGCCGGCCAGCACCGAGGCTCGGTTCGGCGGCCACGCCGCGTTCCGGGCCAGCAGCAGCCGGTCGTCCGGGTCGGTGACGGCCATGATGACGGCCGGGTCGGTGCGCGGGTAGTGCTCGGTGCCGCAGTGGTCGCATTTGCGGACCGAGCCTGCGTAGGTCACGCGCGTCGGATGCCCGCACACACCGCAGAAGCCGTGCGTGCGGTGCCAGTTGTCCAGGCCGACGGCGTGCGCCAGCAGGCCGCCGTCGCGGTCCGGCAGCGCCGCCGCGACCTCGCGGACGTGCCGCAGCTCGCCCAGCGCCGGCGCCTCCTCGGCGGCCGGCGGCCGCGGTGAGGTCAGCGCCGCGCCCGGGGTGGAGGCGGAGCCGGCGGTGGAGGCCGTCGGCTGGCCGTCCGGGCCCGGCGTGCCGACGCTGACCGCGAAGTAGGCCACGTCCTCGTCGTCCAGCCCGAGGAAGTAGCGCTGCGCGCCCGGATAGAGGGCGTCGAAGACCGCGCCGGAGTGGAAGACCAGACCCGCCTCCGGGTCCAGGACCGCCTCGGCCCGGCTGTCGTCGACCGCGAACACCCGGGTGCCGGGGTCGGCCCAGGCCGCCGCCAGCCAGTCGTCGTCGGTGCGCCGCTCGGCGGCGCGGTCGACGACCGACCGCGCCAGGAGCATCCGCCCGAGTTCGCCTTCGAAGTACCGTGCCTGGCCGCTCATCGCGCGTCCTCCCCGAACCGTCCCGGCCGCCGTCAGCGCTTCTCGTCCGACGCCTCGGCCAGGTCCGACCACAGGTAGGCGGCCGCCTCGGCGCCCTTGAGGAGCAGCGGCATCGTCATGCTCTCGTTCGGCGAGTGCCAGCCGTCCGAGGGCAGCGACACCCCGAGGAACACCACCGGCGCCTCGATGACCTCCTGCAGGTCGGCCTCCGGGCCGGAGCCGCCCTCGCGGGTGAAGAGCACCTCGCGCGGGTCGTCGGGCTCGCCGAAGGCCTTGCCCATGGAGCGGGTGATCGCCTGCACGGCCGGGTGGTCCAGCGGGGTCATGCAGGGCTTCACGCCGTCGGACTCCCAGTGGTGCTCGCCGGTGAGGCCGGCCGGGATGTTGGCGTAGAACCAGTCCTCGAACCTCTTCGCCACGTCCAGCGGCTCCTGGCCGGCGACCAGGCGCATGGAGATCTTGGCGTGCGCCGCGGCTGGCACGATGGTCTTGTGGCCGGGGCCGGTGTGCCCGCCCCAGAAGCCGTTCAGCTCGAACGTCGGCCGCGCCCAGACCCGCTCCAGCGTGGTGAACCCGGCCTCGCCGGCGGTCGCGGTGGACTTGGCGTTGCCCAGCCAGGCCTGCTCGTCGAAGGGGAGCTTGGCGAACATCTCGCGGTCGGTATCGGTGAGCTCGACGACGCCGTCGTAGAAGCCGGGGACGACGACGCGCTTGTTGTCGTCGTGCACCCGGCCCAGCAGGCGCACCAGTTCCGTCAGCGGGTTCGGGATCGCGCCGCCGAACGAGCCGGAGTGCACATCGTTGGCCGGGCCCCGCAGATCGATCTGACCGGAGATCATGCCCCGCATGCCGGTGCAGGTGGACGGCGTCTCGCGGTCCCACATGCCGGTGTCGGAGACCACGACGACGTCCGCCTTCACGCGGTCGCGCTTGTCCTCCAACAACGCCCGGAAGTTCGGCGACCCCGACTCCTCCTCGCCCTCGGCGATGATCTTCAGGTTCACCGCCGGCGCGGTCCGGCCGGTGACGGCCAGGTGCGCCCGCAGACCGAGCAGGTGGAAAGCGAGCTGTCCCTTGTCGTCGGCGGCACCGCGCGCGTAGAGGCGGTCCCCCTTGACCGTCGGCTCGAACGGCGGCGTGTCCCACAGTTCCAGCGGCGTCACCGGCTGCACGTCGTGGTGGCCGTAGACGGCGACGGTCGGCGCACCGACGTCCCCGGACGGCCACTCGGCGAAGACCGTCGGCAGCCCCTTGCCGCCGGCGGTCTCCCAGATCTCCACGGTCGGAAAGCCGATCTCCCGCAACTTCGCCGCCAGCCACTCCGCCGACCGCCGCACCTCCGGCGCACTCTCGGGATCCGACGAGATGGACGGGATGCGCAGCCACTCGTTGAGCTCGGCGAAGAACTCGTCGGCGTGCTCGGCTACATACGGACGGACGGCTTTGTCCGAGGCAGAAGTCATGCCTGCACCTTACTCCTGCCCCGGACCGTCGATCTTGGGGGAACCGCTCAACCAACCAGGTCCGCGGGGACGCCCTGCAACGCGACCGGCCGGATGAAACGCCGGATCGCCTCAGTGCCCACCGACGTGCTCCAGGACGCCGACGTGGCCGGCCACGGCCCGCCGTGCTGCATCGCCTCGACCACGGCCACACCGGTCGGAACGCTGTTCCAGACCACGCGTCCCGCCTTCGCCACCAGCGACGGCAGCAGGGTACGGGCCGCCTCGCGGTCGGAGTCGCTGGCGTCGTCGGCGATGATCGTCGCGGTCAGCTGGCCTTCCATCGAGTCGGCGAGCGCCGGGTACTCCGCCGGGTCCGCGCGGACGATCACCGTGGCCGGGCCGAAGTGCTCCTCGCGGTAGTCGCCGGCGAAGTCCTTCGCAGAGATCTGCGCCGCGAACGGCTTCCCCGCGCGCTCGGCGTCCGCACCCGCGCCGGTGATCTGCTCCTGCCACCGCCGGTGCGCCGCGGCCATCCCGTCGGTGAGCATCGGGATCGGGCCGTTGTCGCCGATGAGGGCGCCGGTCAGATCGCCCAGCGCCTCGCCGTCAGCGCTCTCCGGGACGAACACCACGCCCGGCTTCGTGCACAGCTGGCCGGCCGAGCCGGTCACCGCGCCGGCCAGGGTGGCCGCCCACTTCTCGCGGGCCGCCTGGTCGGCGATCGCGCCGGGTAGCACGAACACCGGGTTCACGCTCCCCATCTCCGCGTACACCGGGATCGGCTCCGGGCGCGCGGCGGCGGCGTCCATCAGCGCCCGGCCGCCGCCGAAGGAGCCGGTGAAGCCCACCGCCTTGATCGCGGGGTGCTGGACCAGCTCGATGGACAGCTTGTTGGGGTCGCCGTCGGTGGACTCGGCGTCCAGGAAGCCGAAGGTGCCCTCCGGTGCGCCGGCTCCGGCGACCGCCGCGCTCAGGATCTCCGCGATCCGGCGCGACAGCCGCGGCTGGGCCGGGTGCCCCTTCACGACCACCGGGCAGCCGGCGGCCAGGGCGGACGCCGTGTCGCCGCCGGGGACGCCGAAGGCGAACGGGAAGTTCGACGCCGCGAACACCGCGACCGGTCCGAGCGGGACGTCCACCGTGTACACGTCGGCGCCGCCGAGCGCGGCGCCCGGCGAGCTGCGGTGCGACAGGTGCCGGCCGGCCGCCACGTGGTCGCCGTACAGCCGCAGCTGCCCGGTGGTGCGGGTGACCTCGCCGTCCAGCCGCGCCTCGGTCAGCCCGGTCTCGGTGCCGGCCAGGGCGACGAGCTCCGCGCGCGCCGCGTCCACGGCGTCGGCGCACGCGTGGAGCAGGTCGCGTCGGCGCTCGGCGTTCCAGGACCCGTAGACGCCCGCCGCGGACGCCGCAGCGTCGGCGGCCTGATCCAGTGTCGTGTGATATGTCACCGGACCAGGGTAACCCCGGTCCGGTCCAGCGCCCAAGCCCTCGCCACCGAGCAGTACCGCTATTCGGACAGCGCCATGAGCAGTCGCGTCCAGCGGCACAGCCGGCCGCGTCTACTTGGTCGGCGCGGACTGCGCCCAGAACGTCGCCGAGTCCGCCTTCAGCTTGCTGATGAACGCCTGCGGCGCGAGCTTGCCGGTCATGAACGCGACCGCCGCGGGCTGGAACACCGTCGTGTACCACTTGGAGTCGTCCCGCATCAGCGCGTCCTGGTCCGGGAAGACCGTCCGATTGGTAAGCGCGGTCTGCACCGTGGCCAGCACTCCCGGCGCGGGGATGTCGATCCGCGGCGTCATGTTGCCGGCCTCCGACGAGATCTTCGACAGCCGGTCCTTGGCCATGAAGTAGAGGACGAACTTCTCCGCGGCCTCGGAGTTCTTGCCGGCCTTCGGCACCGCGAACCCGAAGAAGTTCACGCCCGCGGAGTTGTCCGAGCGCACGCCGCCCAGGTCCGGCATCGCCGGGAACACGAAGCTGTCCACGTTCGTGGTGCGCTTGGTCTCGCTCGGCACCCATGTACCGCCGAGGATCAGCGCGGCCTTCCCGGCGGCCCACGCGTTCTGCTGGTCCTTGGCGTGCGTGCTGGTGGCCCCGGTGTCCTCGGTGTTCCAGCCGGACGCGAAGTAGCCGCCCTTGACCAGCGTCTCAAGCTTCTGCGCGCCGTCCAGCAGCCGCGCGTCGTCCCAGCGGCTGTCGGCGCCGGCCCCGACGGGGCGCTCCTCGGCGGTGCGCTTGAACTGGCCGGGGCCGAGTTCGCGCTCGAACATCCACTCCACCCAGTACGCGGCGTTGCCCCCGCTGGCGTCCAGGGCCAGCGGTGCCTGCCCCCGGCCCTTGATCTGGTCCAGCAGGCCCGTGAAATCGTCCCAGGTCCGCGGCGGGTTCAAGGACAGCTGCGGGTACTTGCCCTTGTCGAAGAACACCGCCTCGGAGGCGACCTCGTAGGGCACCATCACGAGCGAGCCGTTCGCGTCGGCCATCAGCGGCATGTACTTGTCCGGCACGATGTCGGTCAGGTTCTGGTTCTCGCCGGGCACCGGCCGCTGGTACAGCGTGGTCAGGTCGGCCACCGACACGCCCGAGGCCGCCGCGCCCAGAATGGTGTTGATGCTGCCGTCCGACAGGTCCGGCGCCGGCTTGCCGGCCTTGACGGCCGCCGCGACGTCGTCGAGTACCGGCCGGCCGTGCCACTGGACGGTGACCGTGACCCCGGTGGCGGCCTGGTATCCGGCCAGCGCCTCCTTGATCACCGCGGCCTGCGGCTCGTCCTCCTTCCACATGGACCAGTATGTGAAGGACTTGGCGCCCCCGGACGCGCCCGACGACGTGCTGTTCGAACAGGCTGGAACGGTCGCGGCCATGACGAGCACCGCGGCTGTCACGGCTATGTTCCGCCTCTTATGTCTTCCCCTGGACTGCGATGGCATGACGGCAGGGTACGACGATAGGGAAAACGCTTACAACGCGGGGCGACCGCCCCGTTCGAGTGCCGTTCACCCGGTAGGCGAAACCGCGTCCGCCCGGTACTCCGGACCGGGCGTCTCAGCCGTCTCCGAAAAGCTCCTCAAGCTCTTCGCGCTCGGCCAGTCCGGTCGGGCGGATCGTCTTCCCGTCGCGCACGTAGACGAACGCCGCAGACACCTGGGACACCGGCACGCCGCGCATCTCCGCCCAGGCCAGACGGTAGACGGCGAGCTGGACCGGATCGGCGTCGTGCGACCGGGAGGTCTTCCAGTCGACGACCTCCCAACCGTCAGCCGTCTTATAGACAGCGTCGATGCGTCCGCGCACCACCCGACCGGCCAGCACCACCTGGAACGGCTGCTCGACGGCGGTCGGCACCGAATCGGCCCACGGCGTCCGCAGGAACGCCTCCTGAAGCTCCTTGAGGTCCACCTCGTCGGCGATCTCCTCGTCGGCGGCGCCTGGCAGGTCCTCGTACTCGAACAGCGCCTGCTGCCCGAACAGCGACTCGATCCAGGCGTGGAACTTGGTGCCCAGCCGGGCCGAGGGCTGCGGCGGCTGCGGCATGGGACGGGCCAGCTCGCGGCGGAAGCGCGAGGGGTCGTTGCGGTACCGCAGCAGCTGGGAGGCGGACATCGAGGAGGGCAGTGGGGCGTAGCGCTGGATGGAGTCGCCGCGCTTGAGCTCCTCCAGGAGGGCTTCGAGGTCGCGGTCCCAGGAGGCGATGGCCGCGCGGTCCTCGGCGGTGGCGGCGGTCTCGGCGTCGACCGGGTGCGGTTCGGCGGGTCGCTCGGCGGCGCGCTGGCCGGGTACGGCGGCGGTCTCCTC
This sequence comes from Catenulispora sp. GAS73, assembly GCF_041262085.1. Taxonomy (NCBI): domain Bacteria; kingdom Bacillati; phylum Actinomycetota; class Actinomycetes; order Catenulisporales; family Catenulisporaceae; genus Catenulispora; species Catenulispora sp. GAS73. Next base: position 207,967 of record NZ_JBGCCM010000008.1, on the reverse strand, counting down.
CTCGACCTGAGGTTCCTCAGCAACTGGTTGATCCTCGGACTCGTCGAAGCCCGATTCCTCGTACTGCGGCTCTTCGAAATCCGGCTCCTCGAAATCCGGTTCGTCGAAGTTCGGCTCGTCGGCGTCCGACGGCAGCTCGTCCGATGGCAGGTCGTCGGACTGCGCGGTCTCCATCGGCTCGCCGTACACCGCCGCCTGCCGCCGCCACAGCGCGGCCATCACCATCTCGGCCCCGACCCGCCGCCGCTCGGCCGCCTCGGCGTCCGGCAGCACCGGCCAGTGCGCCTCGGTCGCGCCGAGGCTGGGGTTCACGGCGTCCGGGTCCGGCTCGGCGGCCCAGACGACGATCTCGCCGTGGCCCTCCTGGCAGTGCTCGAACAGCCCGGTCAGCCAGGTGTCCGGCCCGCGGCGCCGCTTCTGCGTCGGCCCCCACCAGTGCCCGGAGGCGATCAGGTGGTAGCGCGGCCGGGTGACCGTCACGTACTCCAGCCGCAGGTCCTCCCAGGACTCGTACTCCTTGGCCTGCTCCTTGAAGGACTTGAACGCGGCGGTGTTGCCGGCGTCGTCCAGGCTCGGCAGGTGCTCGGCGTCGCCGCGCAGCGGATAGGGCAGCACCGCGCCGGACCCGATCCACGACTCGCGCGGCTTCTGCGCGGCGCCGGCCAGGTGCGGAACGAACACCGCGTCCCACTCCAGGCCCTTCGACTTGTGCATGGTCAGCAGCTTCACCGAGTCGCCCTGCGACGGCAGCGAGGCGTCGATCCCCCGCTCGTGCCGCTCGGCCGCCTTCAGATAGGCACGGAAAGCGGTTACTGACTGGTCCCCCTCCAGGTCCTGGAAGTCGGCCGCCCGGCTGAGGAACGCCGCCAGCGTCTCCGCCGAGCGCTGCGCCACCAGCTTCGGCGACGCCGCGACCTCCACGTCCAGCCCGGTCACCGAGATCACCCGGTGCAGCACGTCCAGGACCGGCTCGGACAGCCGGCGACGCAGGATCCGCACCTCGGAGGCGAACCGCGCGAAGCGCACCCGGGCCGCCTCGGAGAACGGCAGATCAGGGCCCGGATCCGCCATGGCGTCGGACAGCGACACCACCTCGGTCGGATCCGACCCCGCGACCGCCTCGGCCAGCCGGTCCCGGCCGGCCCGGTCGGCGTACTCCGTGGGGTCGCGCACCAGCTCCCGGGCGCGCATGCCGAGCAGCGCCAGGTCCCGCGCACCGATCCGCCAGCGCGGCCCGGTCAGCAGCCGGACCAGCGAGGCGTTGGCGATCGGCTCGTCCAGCACGTCCAGCATCGCGATCAGGTCCGCGACCTCCGGCAGGTGTACGAGCCCGGAGAGCCCGACCACCTCGACCGGCAGCCCCTGCGCGTGCATCTCCTCGTACAGCGGCGGGATCTGGTTGCCCTTGCGTACCAGCACCGCGATCTCGCGCAGCGCGATCCCGCCCCGGTAGTGCGCGTCGGCGACCATCCGCGCGACCCACTTCACCTCGTCCTCGGCGGTCTCGGTGAGCCCGACGCGGGTCCAGCCCTGGTTCGCCTTCTCCTCCGAGGGCCGCAGCTGCCGGACGCCGGTGTGCCGCTGCCGCAGCGGGTCCGAGACCACGTTCGCGAACTCCAGCAGATGACCGCCGCTGCGCCGGTTCTCGCTCAGCGCGTAGCCGCGCGAGCGGGAACCGTCGGCCTTCGCGAAGTGGTCCGGGAAGTCGTCGAGGTTCGCCACCGAGGCGCCGCGCCAGCCGTAGATGGACTGGCAGGGGTCGCCGACCGCGGTCACCGGATGGCCGCCGCCGAACAACCCGACCAGCATCCGGCGCTGCGCCACCGACGTGTCCTGATACTCGTCGAGCAGGACCACCCGGAACTTCTCACGCTCGATCGCCCCGACCTCGGGCCGCTCCTCGGCCAGCCGCGCGCCGAGCACCATCTGGTCGCCGAAGTCGATCAGGTCGCGCCGCACCTTCAGGTCCCGGTAGCGCTCGACCAGCTCGGACAGCTCGACCCGCTGCCGGGCGACCTCGGCGGCCTTGAGGAAGTCGGTGTAGCCGCGCTTGGCCTTGCCGTTCCGGGGGTCCCGGAACGACTCCGCCTGCCCGATGAACGCCTCCTCGTGCTCGCGCAGCTGCTCCGGGGTCACCAGGTGCTCGGACAGCTCGCCGTCCAGGGCCAGCACCTTGTCCGCGAGGTCGGCGACCTTGCCCTTGAAGTAGCGCAGCTCCTTGGGCCCGCGCACCGCGGTGACGGCGAGCTGGTAGCGCGTGGCGTCGGCCAGCAGCCGCGCCGAGGGCTCCAGGCCCAGGCGCAGGCCGTGCTCCTTGATCAGGCGGTCGGCATAGGCGTGGTAGGTCGAGACCGTGGGCTCGCCGACCGATTCCTCGATGTCGTTGTCAGGGTTGTCGAGCTCTTCGTCTTCCAGCTTTCGCAGAGCCTTGCGGATCCGCTCCGACAGCTCTGCGGCGGCCTTGTTGGTGAACGTCAGCCCGAGCACCTGGTGCGGCCCGACCTGCCCGGTTCCGACCAGCCACACCACGCGCGCGGCCATCACGGTGGTCTTCCCCGACCCCGCGCCGGCCACGATGACGGCCGGTTCGAGCGGCGCCGTGATGGCTTCGAGCTGTTCTTCCGTGTAAGGAACCCCGAGCAGTGCTTTGAGATCTTCGGTGTCCCGGATCAAAGGAGTTGCTTTCCCTCGGGCTGTTTCGGGCAGCACTTGCGGAAGACGCAGGTGCCGCACTGTTTCTCGCCGTACGCGGCGAAGTTCTCGTCCAGGACTCGCGCCGCCATCTTCGCGAGCTTCTTCTCGATCGGCGTCTCGCCGGGCTGCTCCAGCGAGGGGTCCTGCTCGGCGGTCTTGGGCAGCCCGGCCGCGTCGCCCTCGCGCAGGAACACCAGCTCGGCGCCGCCGGACTCGTTCGAGACGCCCTGTATCGCGCCCTCGCGCACCGCCAGCTGGTAGACGGCGAGCTGCGGGTGTTCCTGGGCCTCGTTCTTGGTCGGCACATTCTTGCCGGTCTTGAAGTCGACCACGTAGACCAGCCCGGCCTCGTCGGTCTCCACCCGGTCGAAGGAGCCTCGGATACGCAGGTCGAAGCCCTCTCCTTCGCCCGCTTCCTCAGAGGTGACGTTGAGCCGCACGTCGAAGTCCTGCTCCGAGGAGTGCAGCAGCCGGCCGCGGTCGGTGACGTGCCAGGCCAGGAACCGCTCCAGCGCGGCCCGCGCCTCCTCCTTCTGCTGCGGCGACTGCCACTGCGCCTCGAAGGACAGCCGGTCCCAGACCCGGTCCAGCCGCTCCATCAGGACGTCCAGCCGGGCCGGGGTGTCGCCCTTGGCGACCTCGTCGGCCAGCACGTGCACCACGTTGCCGAAGCCGAGCGCGACGGTCTTCTGCTCGTGCGCGGCGGCCTCGTGGTCCAGGAACCAGCGCAGCGAGCACTCGTCTATGGCCGCGACCTGGCTGGCGGACAGCAGCAACGGCTTGTCCGGATCGCGCACCGGCTGCTCGGAGGAGGTCTCCTCGACCAGGCCCCACCACTTGTCGGGGTGCGCGGAGGGCACCAGCGGCCGGCCGTCCCCGGCCTGCGCGTCGGCCAGCCGGGCCAGCCGCTCGGCCGCGGCCTGCCGCAGCTGGTCGGAGCTCTTCGGATCGGTCAGGACCCGGCGCAGGTCGGCGACCAGGGCCGGGATGGCCAGCGCGCGCTTGCGCAGGCCGGGCAGCGGCTGCACCTCGACGCCGAGTTCGTAGACGAAGCGCGAGGGCGCCTCGGCCGCGGCGTCGTCGCCGATCAGGGAGCTGTCGACGGCGGTGACGACCAGCCGCTCGCGGGCCCGGGTGGCGGCCACGTAGAACAGCCGGCGCTCCTCGGCGAGCAGCGTCCCCGCGGTCGGGATCTCCTCCATCGACCGCAGGCCGTTGCGGCCGATCAGGTCGGCCTGGAGCAGCGAGCCGCGCAGCCGGAGGTCCGGCCACAGGCCGTCCTGCACTCCGGCGACGATCACGAAGCGCCACTGCAGGCCCTTGGACTTGTGCGCGCTCATCAGCCGCACCGCGCCGCCGCGCGAGGACTGCGCCGCCATCGAGTCACCGGCCAGCTCCTGCGCTTCCAAGTCGGCGATGAAGTTGCGGACGCCGCGGCCGGTCGCGCGGTCCTCGGCGCGCGAGGCGTAGTCGAAGAGCACGCACACCGCGTCCAGGTCGCGGTCGGCCGAACGGCCGGTGCTGCCGCCGCGCTGCGCGGTGCGCTCCAGGCGCTCCGGCCACTTGGTGGCGCTCCACAGCTGCCACAGCGCCTGTTCGACCGAACCGCCGCCGCGCAGGATCTGGCGGGTGCGCAGCAGGAGCATGCCGAGCTGGTAGGCGGGACGTGCGACGTCCTCCTCCATCGCGATCAGGCGCGCGGGCTCGGCGAGGGCTTCGCGGAGCAGAACCTCGCTGGGCCGGACGCCGTTGACGGTCGCGTCGGTGATCTCACGAGGCTCCGGCGCGACAGCGTTCTGGTTCGCCACCCGCTCCTCGGCGCGCAGCGCGCGGGCCAGCTTGCGGAGTTCGAAGGCGTCCATGCCGCCGAGCGGCCCGGACAGCAGGGACCGCGCGACCTCAGGAGTCAGCGCGTTCTCGTTGTCCGCGACCCGCAGCGCCTGCAACAGCACCGAGACCGAGGGCTCGGCGGCGAGCGGCAGCTCGTCGCCGGAGGTGTCGACCGGCACGCCGGCGGTGATCAGCGCGCGCCGCAGCGCCGGGATCGAGCGGGTCGCGGAGCGGACCAGGACGGCGATCTCGTCCCACGGAACGCCGTCCTCCAGGTGCGCGCGCCGCACCATGTCCACGATGTTGTCGAGCTCGGTGTTCGGCGTCGGGAAGGTGAACACCTGGAGCGAGCCCTCGATCGGCGCGCCGTCCACGACCGGCCCCTCGGCCGCCAGGTCGCGGTGCTCGCGCACCTTCTCGACCGGCAGCAGCGGGATCGGCATGCGCCGGGTGAGCTCGCGCGAGGCCTTCAGCAGCGCGGGGCCGCAGCGGCGCGAGGTGCGCAGCACGGCGGTGTCGGCAGGCGTGCCGTCCATGTTCCGGAAGGACTCGGGGAAGTCGAGGATGCCGCGCACGTCCGCGCCGCGGAACTGGTAGATCGACTGGTCCGGGTCGCCGAACACCACCAGGTCGGCGCCGTCCCCGGCCAGCGCCTGCAGCAGCCGCACCTGGGAGGGGTCGGTGTCCTGGTATTCGTCCACGAACACCGCGCGGAAGTCGTGGCGCAGCTCGCGGCGGACGTCGTCCTGCCCGGCCAGCAGCACCGCGCGGTGCACGAGCTCGCCGTAGTCCAGGACGCCCTGGACGTCGAGCACGTCGAGGTACTCCTCGAAGAACGCCGAGGCCGCGTACCAGTCGCCGCGGTCGGCCCGCCGCGCGGCCTCGGCCAGCTCGGTCGGGTCCAGACCGAGCTCCCGCGCGCGGGCCAGCACGGTCCGCAGCTCCTCGGCGAAGCCGCGGGTGGCCAGCGCCGCGCGCAGGTCCTGGGGCCACTCGATGCGCTCGCCGAGAGCGCCGCCACCTATCCCCGCATCGATGCTCCCGGAGACCAGGTCGCGGACGAACACGTCCTGCTCGGGGCCGGAGAGCAGCCGGATCGGCTCGGTGAACAGCTCGGGGTCCTGGAAGCGGCGGACCAGCGCATAACAAAAGGAGTGGAACGTGGTAGCCAGCGGCGCGACGCCGGACATCGACAGCCGGCGGCCGATGCGGTCACGCAGTTCGGAGGCGGCCTTGCGGCTGAATGTGAGGATCAACACCTGGTCGGGGCGCAGCGCGGCACGATCGGGGTCGGTCTTGGAGATGACCGCCTCGACCAGCGTGTGCGTCTTCCCGGTGCCGGGTCCGGCGAGCACCAGCAGCGGCCCGCCGGGGTGGTCGACGACGCGGCGCTGCGCCGGGTCCAGCGGGGGTCCGCTGACCTGGGACGGCGCCTGCGTGTCGAACAACGTTTCGAATCCTTCGCCGGTGGGTATACCCGAGCGATACACCACGGTCCTCTATGACAACACAGACCACCGACTGTCACGCCCGATTCGGCAATCGATCACGCCTGCGCGCCGATCATGCCGTACCGGCGAACGCGAAGGACCCGCGGGTTCGGCCGCAGGTCCTTCATTCTCTTAAGCGCACCCTCCGCGCTCTCCTGTCCGCGCCTATTCGCTGCGCAGCACCTCAGCGATCGACGACCGCGCCGCGGACCGGGCCGGGACCAGCGCGCCGAGGACCGCGATCCCCACGCCGGCCAGGAACATCCAGGCCAGCAGCGGCGCCGAGTAGACGTGGACCATGCTCGGCGCGAGGTCCAGGCCCTGAGCGCGTTCGATCATCGAGACGATCAGCGCGTGCAGGCCGTAGCCCAGCGGCAGCCCGACGATCCCGCCGAGCAGCCCGAGCAGCCCCATCGAGGTCACGATCATCCCCACCACCTGGCGCGGGGTCATGCCCACCGACTTCAGCATGCCGATGTCGCGGCGGCGCTCGCGGGTGTTCAGCAGGACGGTGTTGAACACACCGAGGGCGGCGACCAGGCTGAGCACGATGGTGATGACCGCCGCGAACACCTCCAGCTCGGCGTTCGGATTTCCGTAGTCGCGGACGCTGACGTCCCAGCTCGGGTCCAACGCCTTCAGCTTCGCCGCCAGCGCCTGCCGGTCCGCGCCGGCCGCGGCGTGCACCTCGAAGCTGTCGGCCTGACGGCCCGGAGACAGCTGCTGCAGGGTGCTCCAGTCCGCCTGGAACATGCTGTCCCCGCCGGTGATCCCCTCGCCGACGATGACGTCCCGCGCGGTGCGGCCGTTCGACTCGATGGTCAGGGTCTGGCCGACGGCCAGGTGGTGCCGGTTCAGGAACCGGGCCGGGGCCACGATCTGGTTCGGGCCGTTCAGCCAGTGCCCCTTGACCATGGTCCAGCCCATCATCGCCGAGTCGCCGCCGTAGTAGTGCACGTCGACCTCGCTGGTCATCCCGGCGATCCCGACCATGTCGCCGGTCTGCGACGCGACTCCGTCCACGCCGGGGACGGCGCGCATCGCCTGCTCCAAGGCGGCCGGGCCCACGGTCACCGACTTGGCCGGGTCGTGCCCGACGTCCACGGCCACCGCGCCGATCCGGTCCGAGGCCGCGCTGGTGTCGCTCATGGTGCGGGCCAGACCGTTGGCGAAGACCACGGTGGTCACCCCGAGCAGCACCGCCGCGAAGGTCAGGGCGCTGCGGGCGGGCCGGGTGAACGGCAGCCCCAGTCCCATGCTCACCGAGCGCGGCAGCCGGGAGCCGGCCAGCTTGCGCTGCACCTTCAGGCCCCGGCCGCGCTTGGGCGCCGAGCCGGCCGAGATCGCGGCGATCGCCGACATCCCCGCCGCGCGCCGGGCCGGGAGGTAGGCGGCCAGTGCGACCAGCAGCGGCACCCCGAGCAGGCACACCACGTCCACCAGCGGACTGATCTGCTGCTGCCCACCGAGCCCGTTGAACGCCTTGTTCAGCAGCGGCGACCCGACCACCAGCCCGATCGGCAGCCCGATCACGGTCCCGACGACCGCCGGCACCGCCATGGTCGCCACATAGACCCGGACCACCTGGCGCGGGGTGAAGCCGATGGTCTTGTAGATCCCGATGTCCCGGTATCCGGAGACCACCGCCCCGCTGACCACGTTCAGCACGATCAGCACCGCGACCGCCACCGCCAGCACGCCGAACGCGATCAGCATCGGCAGCAGGCTCTGCAGCTTGGCCAGCATCTCGGCGCGGGTGGTGTGCCAGGACTGGAAGCCGGTGAGAGCGCCGGCCGGCAGGTTCCCGGTCGCGGCGGCCACGTCCGCCTTGACCTGCGCGTCGCTGCCGGCGTGCGCGAACCGGTAGAGCATCTCCAGGTGGTCCGGGTGCAGGGCCGCCATCTGGGCGGGCACGACCCACGCGTCAGCGGTCTGGGAAACGGAGTAGGCGTAGCCGACGATGGTGAAAGTGGGCAGGCCCGGGCCGGTGATGGTCGAGGCGTCCTGCCCCGGCGGCGCAGGGAGGACCTGACCGATCGGCTGGTCCAGCACGATCTCCCCCGGCGCGCTGGGCCAGCGGCCCTGCCACAGCCGGACGCGGTCCACGTCGCCGGGTCCGGGCTGCGAGCGGCCGACCACGGTCATCTGCAGGGGACCGCCCATGTGCGGCATCTGCATGCTGACCTGCGCCGCCTCGAAGGGCCCGGCGGCGCCGGTGACCCCGGCGGCGTGCGCGGTCGCGGCGAGTTGCCGGCCGGTGGCCTTCGCGCCGTCGAAGGCGACGACGGCGTGGGCCCCGTTCTGCTGTCCGAAGGCCTGCTCGAACGGCCCGGTCGAGGCCTCCAGCAGCCCGAGCCCGAGTACCGCGCTCATCGCGGACAGGGTGACGACGAGTCCGATGACGAAGGTCTGGACCTTGCGTCTCTTCACGGCCGCGCGCGAGGCGCGCCAGACCGGTCCTTTGGCAAGTCTCATGGCGCTCACGCGGTCCTCTCCACAGCGCGCTCGGCCACGATCCGGCCGTCGGCGACCTCGACCAGGCGGCTGGCGCAGCGGGCGGCCAGGCGCGGGTCGTGGGTCACCATCAGCAGGGTCTGCCCGAGCTGGTTCAGGTCGATCAGCAGGTCCATGACCTGCTCGCCGGAGCGGCTGTCCAGCGCGCCGGTCGGCTCGTCGGCGAGCAGCAGGGCCGGCCGGTTCATCAGGGCCCGGGCCACCGCGACGCGCTGGCGCTCGCCGCCGGACAGCTGCTGCGGATAGGTGTTCTTGCGGTCGGCGATGCCCAGCTCGCCGAGCAGTTCCAGCGCGCGGCGCCGGGCCTGGCCGGCCGGGACGCCGGACAGCTGCGCGGCCAGCGCGACGTTGTCCAGCGCCGGCAGGTCGTCGATCAGGTTGAAGAACTGGAAGATCATCCCGATCCGGCGGCGGCGGAACAGCGCCAGGCCGGTCTCGTTCAGTGCGCCGAGGTCTTCGCCGTGCACGACGACCTGGCCGGAGCTGGGCCGGTCCAGGCCGGCGACCAGGTTCAGCAGCGTGGACTTGCCGCAGCCGGACGGGCCCATCACGGCCACGGCCTCACCCTGGCGGATGTGCAGGGTGACGCCGTCGAGGGCGGTGGTGTCCCCGAATTCCTTGCGGACGGTGTCGAGGCGGACGATGGGCCCGGTGGCCTCTGCGGTCTCTGCGGACTCGGCGGCGGTAGCGGTCATGTGATCAACGTATGGTGGGGGCGCACCTCGGCGGATCGGTCCGTGGTGGTAATCGTCCGGGCCTCTCATCCTGGGGATGTAGACATGCTGTGGGTGCTGGTGGGGGCGCTGCTCGTGGCGTCTGCGGCGGCGGGGTGGTTCGCGCTTCTGCTGCGCCGGGAACGCGGGCGGTTCGCCCGGGCCATCGAGGAACGCGGGTGGCTGCTGGAGAAGGAGCGGGAGAGCGCCGCGCAGCAGGCCGTGGACGGTGAGCGGGCGCGGATCGCGCGGGAGCTGCACGACATCGTCAGCCACAACGTGAGCATGATGCTGATCCAGGCGGGGGCGGCGCGGCAGGTGCTGGCGGCCGCCCCGGACCGGAGCGAGGCCGCCGAGCAGGCGGACGCGTCGGGGGTCGCCGAGGACGCACTGCTGGCCGTGGAGAGCGCGGGCCGCGAGACGATGACCGAGCTGCGGCATCTGCTCGGCGTCCTGGCACCGGCCCAGGATGGCCGCGATGACGGCCCCGGCCTCGCGCCACAGCCGACGCTGGCCCGGCTGTCAGCACTCGTGGACAAGATCGCCTTCGCCGGGCTTCCGGTGGATGTGCGGATCTCCGGGGAGCCGCGTGCGCTGCCCGGCGGCATCGATTCGACGGCGTACCGGGTCGTGCAGGAGGCGCTGACCAACGCGCTCAAGCACGGCGGGTCGAACGCCGAGCTGACCGTCCGCTACGACGACCGCTATCTGCGGATCGAGGTTCTGACCACCGGGAACGGCTCACTGACCGGGCTCGGCGGGACCGGCACCAGCGCTGCCACAGCCTCCGCCTCCGGCGAGTCGCTCGGCACCGGCCGCGGCCTGATGGGTCTCAAAGAGCGCGTCGCGGTCTACGGCGGCGATCTGGACGCCCGCCGTCGCCTCGGCGGCGGCTTCCGAGTCCGCGCGAAGATACCTTTGGACGCACCATGAGCCCCCGTGTCTTGATAGCCGACGACCAGTCCCTGGTCCGCACCGGCTTCCGCATGATCCTGACCGCCAACGGCATCGAAGTCCTCGGCGAGGTCTCCGACGGCTTGGAGGCGGTGGAGGCCGCCGCCACGTTGAAGCCCGACGTGGTGCTGATGGACATCCGCATGCCGAACCTCAACGGCCTGGAGGCTGCGCGCCGGATCCTGGCCGCCGACCCGCGGATCCGGATCCTGATGCTCACCACCTTCGACCTCGACGAGTACGTCTACGAGGCGCTGGCCGCCGGCGCCTCCGGCTTCCTGCTGAAGGACGTCACCCCCGAACACCTGGTGGCCAGCGTCCGCCTGGTGGACACCGGGGATGCGCTGCTGGCCCCGTCGATCACCCGGCGTCTGGTGGAGAAGTTCGCGGCCCCGGGCGGCGGTCCGGCGGGCGCACCGACGAGAACCCCCGCCGTCCACCGCGACCTGGCCGCACTGACCCCGCGCGAACGCGAGATCCTCGCCCTGATGGGCCGCGGGCTGTCCAACACCGAGCTGGCCACACGCCTGGTCCTGTCCGAGGCGACGGTGAAGACGCACGTCGCGCACATCTTCACAAAACTTTCGCTCCGCGACCGGGCGCAGGCGGTGGTGGTCGCTTACGAGACCGGACTGGTCGCGCCCGGCGACGAGGACTGAGGCCGGCTGCGGCGGAGCCGGCGGCCAGGACTTCGGCGGGCTGCTAGACCCGGCCCGGCAGCAGCCACCGCGAACGCCCTGCGCCACCGCCGCAGCCACAGCACGGCCAGCGCTGCCCAGCCCGCGCGCGGGGCCTGGCCCCGCTCTGTTCTGCTCAGTTCTGCTCTGCCCTGCCATGCCGCCTTACTCCGCTACTCCCCCGCGAAGTCCTTCGGCACCTCGTCCATCGCCCCGCGCCCCGGCGTCCCGTCATCCGCCGGCGACCAGCGGGCCCTGACCATGTCGATCCGGCCGCCGTCCGGCTTCAGCGGCGTGCCCTCCTCGCGGTAGTTGGCCAGCGCCTCGCGCTCGTGCCCGGGCAGGAAGCCGCCGTCGCTGCGCACCACGCGCCACCAGGGGGAGCCGCCGCCGTACTTGGCCATCGCGGTGCCGACCTGGCGCGGGCCGCCCTCGCCGAGCCAGTCGGCGACGTCGCCGTAGGCCATCACCCGGCCCGGCGGGATCCGGTCCACCACTTCGAACACCCGGTCCACGTACGGAGGCAGTTCGGGTGGTTTGCTCACTTCCATCACTCCTGTCGAGGTAATCCGCCGCGCCCCGGGGAACCCCCTCGTGGGACGATCAACCACAGTCGCCGCACTCGCGGGGCGCCAGGGACTATCGTCCTTGTGTCCGACACGGCGCACCACGACGACAACAAGAGCAGAAAACAGGTGGACAGTGGCAGGGGAGCCCGGCACCACCTCACCGACCCGACCGGGTCCGGTCGAGGCCGCCACGCCTGCCCTCAGCCTGCCCGCCGCGGGGTCGGGAGGTCCGGGTACGCCCCGGAAGTCCGGATCCGACGATAGCCCGGCCGCATACCGCACCCGGCCGCCGACACCCGGCCGGCCGGGGTCCGCACCGGTCATCGACGAGCCTCCGGAGCCGCGCCGCATACGCCGCCCGGCCGACCTGCTCCGCGCGGCGGCCAGCTTCGTCTTCATGCTCCTGTTCCTGGGCATCGGGATGGTCGCCGGCGGCACCACCCGAGGCGCGGAGTCGGACATCTCCAAGCTGTCCGCCGATCAGAAGCTCCCGCTGGGCCTCGTACTAGCGGTGACGTCGATGCTCCTCGCGGTGGTTCCCATCGTGCTGGCGATCGACCGGCTGTACCAGCGCGACTCGCGGCGCGTGGTGGACTCGGTGCTGGCCGCCGCGATGGCCTACCTGGGCGCGGTCGGGCTGAACGCCCTGGTCGCCTCGCCGCACATGCCGAAGACCATCCGGGACGCGCTGACGCTGCCGACCAACGCCGCCGGGGACACCGCGGCGTTCCACATCTACCTGACGACCGTCGTGGCGTATCTGACGATCATCGGGTTCTCCAACCGGCACAACTTCCAGACCGCGACGTGGATCGCGCTGATCGCCTACGGCGTCGTCACCCTGATCCAGGGCGACGCGACGATCATCAGCCTGGCCGAGACCGTCCTGCTGGGCCGTCTGGTGGCCTTCGGCTGGCGCTGGGTCCGCGGGGTGATCAACGACCGGCCGACCGGCGAGGCGGTGCATCAGGCGCTGTCCGCGGCCGGGCTGGACCCGCTGTCGTGCCGCCGGGTGCCGGACACGGAGGACGTGCGGCGGTACGCCGTGGCCACGGTCGACCGCGGCGACATCGACGCCATCGTCCTGGACCGCGACCAGCAGGCCGCCGGCCTGGTGTACCGGCTCTACCGCCGGGCCCGGCTGCGCGGCCCGGCGCAGCGCCGCAACCTGCTGAGCCTGCGCCGGATGCTGGAGCAGGAGGCGCTGATGTCGTACGCGGTCACCGCCGCCGACATCCGCACCCCGCGCCTGCTGGCCGTGCGCGACCTGGGCCCGGACACCGGCATGCTGGCCTACCAGCTGGTCCCGGGGCGCACGCTGGAGCAGCTGACCGCCGACGAACTCACCGACGACCTGCTCAGCCAGCTCTGGAGCATGCTCGCCGAACTGCACGAGCACCAGCTGGCGCACCGCCGGCTGTCGGCGCACGCGTTCCTGATCGACGAGGACGGCCGGCCCTGGCTGACCGACCTGCGCCTGGGCGAGGTCGCGGCCGGCACGCTGTCGCGCCGCCTGGACACCGCCGAGATGCTGACCGTGACCAGCCTGTACTTCGGCTACGAACGCAGCGTCGCGGCCGGCGTGACCCGCCTGGGCGAAGACCACATCGCCGCGGCGCTGCCGATGCTCCAGCCGGTGATCCTGACCCGCAACACCCGCGCCGCGCTGAAGAAGTCGAAGGGCCTGCTGAGCAACATCCAGGAGGCGGTCCAGGCCCTGCACCCCTCGGTGGAGCCGGAGCCGGTGAAGCTGGAACGCTTCGGGCCCCGCACGCTGTTCTCGGTGGTCGGCCTGACCTTCGCGGCGTACCTGCTGCTGGCCTCGAACTACTCGTGGTCCGGCCTCAGCGCGGTGAACTGGTGGTGGACCGGCGCGGTGGCCCTGGCCTCGGCGGGCACGTACGTCGCGGCGGCGATGGCCCTGGACGGCTTCGTCCCGGAGAACCTGCGCTGGCACCGCACGGTGCTGTCCCAGGTGGCGGCATCGTTCGTGACCCTGGTGGCCCCGGCGGCGGTCGGCGGCGTGGCGGTGAACACCCGCTACCTGCAACGCACCGGCATCCCGACCCGCGCGGCGGTGACGGCGGTCGGCGCCCAGCAGATCATGGGCCTGGTCCAGCACCTCCTGCTGATCCTGATCTTCGGCGTCATCGCCGGCAGCTCCGGCGACAACAGCGGCGGCGGCTCCCACGCCTCCAGCGCCACCCTGATCGCCATCATCCTGGCCCTGGCCCTCCTGGTCCTCCTGATCGCGACGATCCCCCAACTCCGCCGCTTCGCGGTGAACCGCCTCCGCCCCCTGGTGGCCGGCATCATCCCGCGCATGATGGACGTGGCGCAGAACCCGATCAAACTCGCCACCGGCCTCGGCGGCACCGTCCTGCTGTCCCTGCTGTACATCTTCGCCCTCTGGGCCTCCATCCAGGCCTCGGCGACGGACGACCGAGCAGCGAAGATCAACTTCGCGGTGGTGGCGGTGGTCTTCCTGACAGCCCAGGCGGCGGGCTCGATCGTCCCGACCCCGGGCGGCGTCGGCGGCGTCGAAGGCGCACTGATCGGCGCGCTGACGACGTTCGGCCGCCTGGACACCGGACTGGCGACGACGGCGGTGCTGCTCTTCCGGCTGATGACGTTCTGGCTGCCGGTGCTGCCGGGGTGGATCGCCTACAACTACATGACGAGGCGCGGGGAGTTGTAGCGGTCACCTGATCGTGGGATTCGGGTTGATGGGCGGGGACGGATCCGGGCATACTAGCTATCAGTAGGGCGCTGCATCCACGGAGGGTGCGGAAGTGAAGCCGGGAGCGACCGATGGAATCGGGTGCCCGGCTTTGCGCTTTTCAGGGGTCGACATCAACGATCCGTGTGACGGCTTCGAGATGGCGCCAGCTCGTGGGGTCACCGTTCAACCACCAGGCCACTGCGCCGGCCACACAGTCGGGCGCCCACAGCGCGGGTTCGGCTTCAGAATCTTGAAAGTCCATGCGCACATCTGCGCCCGGCCGGCCAGCCCGCCGCCAAGCCTGTAGGACCTTCAGATCGTTGTCATCCTGTTCCCGCCGAGAATCGAGAATCACTCTCGCCACATTGTGATCGCTGACCGCCGCAAGCAGGCTCGCCAGGCAGAGCCGGCGCACACGCTCGCTGGCGACACCGAGTTCGTGCAGGCAGACCGCGACCACCGGTCGAATCGGCAAGGAGGCGATGGCCGCGGCCAGCATCGGCTGCCGGTCGGCCTGCTCGTAACGCCAGTGGATGCTCTTGGCCTTGCCCTTCCTCAGCAACCTCAGCTCGTCGCGAACATCATCAAGGTCACTGTCATCGACCAGCACCGCGGCGAGCACATAGAAGCACACTCCTTCGCCTCGACGGCGACGCATACTCTCATCCACATAAGCCGTCAGCACCACGCCGATCAGCGTATTGACCCACAAACACGTCGACCGCCGCCCCAAGCGTGAGGCGACGGTCAACTCCACTCAAACGAGCGAAAAATCAGTGCGAAGCCGATCAGTACGAAGGCTTCTCCGGCTCGATCTGGTTCACCCAGGCCAGGACGCCGCCGCCCACGTGCACCGCGTCCTTGTAGCCCGCCGCGTGGACCACGGCCAGGGCTTCGGCCGACCGCACGCCGCTCTTGCAGTGCAGGACGATGCGCTTCGTCGGGTCCAGCTTCTCCAGTGCGCCGCCCATCAGGAACTCGCCCTTGGGGATCAGGGTGGCGCCGGGGATGTTGACGATCTCGTACTCGTTCGGCTCGCGGACGTCGATGAGCTGGATCTTCTCGTCGGTGTCCAGCCACTCCTTGAGCTGCGTGACGGTGATGGTCGAGTCCTTCGCCGCGTCGGCCGCCTCCTCGGAGATGGCGCCGCAGAAGGCCTCGTAGTCGATCAGCTCGGTGACGGTCGGGTGCTCGCCGCAGACCGCGCAGTCCGGGTCCTTGCGGACCTTCACCTGGCGGTAGGTCATCTCCAGGGCGTCGTAGATCATCAGGCGGCCGACCAGCGGTTCGCCGATGCCGGTGAGGAGCTTGATGGCCTCGGTGACCTGGATGGAGCCGATCGAGGCGCACAGCACGCCCAGGACGCCGCCCTCGGCGCAGCTGGGGACCATGCCCGGCGGCGGGGGCTCGGGGTACAGGCAGCGGTAGCAGGGGCCGTACTCGGACCAGAAGACCGAGGCCTGGCCGTCGAAGCGGTAGATCGAGCCCCAGACGTAGGGCTTGTTCAGCAGCACGCAGGCGTCGTTGACCAGGTAGCGGGTCGCGAAGTTGTCCGTGCCGTCGACGATCAGGTCGTACTGCGCGAACAGCTCCATCACGTTCGTCGAGTCCAGGCGCTCCTCGTGCAGGTTGACCCGCACCAGGGGGTTGATCTCCTTGATCGAGTCGCGGGCGGACTCGGCCTTGGAGCGGCCGATGTCGCTCTGGCCGTGGATGACCTGGCGCTGCAGGTTGGACTCGTCGACGACGTCGAACTCGACGATGCCCAGCGTGCCCACGCCGGCCGCGGCCAGGTACAGCAGCGTCGGGGAGCCCAGGCCCCCGGCGCCGACGCACAGCACCTTGGCGTTCTTCAGCCGCTTCTGGCCCGCCATGCCCACGTCGGGGATGATCAGGTGGCGCGAGTAGCGGCGCACCTCTTCCACGCTCAGGTCCGCGGCCGGCTCGACCAGCGGGGGTAGGTTGCTCACAACATCTCCCAGAGAAGTCTTCGAAGCGCCTGGGGGTAATCCGCGGCATTCAACGACAACCGTCGCATGCCCCGCTCGATTCCCGGACCCGCCGTCCACTTCGCGAGACCGCCGCCCGGGCGCTTTCCAGCGGCCCCCGCCCGCGATCAACGTGCCTGGCCACGGCTTGACGGACCGGCGGCGGACCGACGATGGACCACCAGTCGACCATCCATGGACCGACCGGGTGGAAACAACCTACTCGCGCGTAGACTGCTGACCATGACCACTACCGACGCCGCCTACGCGGACACCGGCACGTCCCGGCAACGGTCTGCCAGGCTGCCTCGGAGTGCCCGCCGCAACCAGCTCCTGGGCGCGGCCGAGGAGGTGTTCGTCGCGCAGGGCTACCACGCCGCCGCGATGGACGACATCGCCGAGCGCGCCGGCGTCAGCAAGCCGGTGCTCTACCAGCACTTCCCGGGCAAGCTCGAACTCTACCTGGCGCTGCTGGACAAGCACTGCGACGCCCTGGTCTCGCAGGTGCGCGGGGCCCTGGCCTCCACCAGCGACAACAAGCTGCGGGTGGCGGCCACCATCGGCGCCTACTTCGACTACGTCGAGCACGAGAGCGGCGCCTTCCGCCTGGTCTTCGAGTCCGACCTGAACAACGAGGCGGCGGTCCGCGAGCGCACCCACCGGGTCACCCAGGAGTGCGCCGAGGCGATCCGCGACGTCATCGCCACCGACACCGGCCTGTCCGACGAGGAGTCGATGCTGCTGGCCGTCGGCCTGACCGGGATCGCGCACGTCACCGCCCGGTACTGGCTGTCCACCGAGGGCGGCCAGATCCCCCGCGACGCCGCGGCGCGGATCGTGTCGCAGCTGGCGTGGCGCGGCATCGGGAACTTCCCGCGCAAGGATTCTGTCTAGATAGCTGGCACGCTAGGACCGTCGGCGACGATGTCGCAGTCTCCGGCGTGCCGCTACGAGCACTCGTCGAGTACTTAAGGAAGCCTTCGTGGAAATCAAGATCGGCATCCAGAACACAGCCCGTGAGCTGAACCTGGAGTCCAACCAGTCGTCCGAAGAGGTGGAGGCCGCCGTGGCCGCCGCGCTCAAGGACGGTGGCGTGCTGAGCCTCACGGACGACAAGGACCGCAAGGTCCTGGTCCCCGGGGACAAGATCGCCTACGTCGAGCTCGGCGAGCCGACCGGCCGCCGCGTCGGCTTCGGGGCGATCTGACCCGATTCGGGAGTTTTCGGTGGGGTAGAAGAGGCGCATGTCCTTTTTCGCTCTACTGTGGCTGGCGGCCCTGGGGCTCGGTATCGGCGCCCTGGGCCGCGCCGTCGTCAAGAACGGCACCCCGATGGCGACGTGGATGACCACCGTGGTCGGGGTGGTCGGGGCCGTCGGCGGCGGCTCGATCATCCACGCGATCCTCGGCGACGGGCACACCTTCGTCGCCACCATGCTCGGCGCCGCCCTGGCCGCGCTGCTGGTCATGGCGATCACGAGCTGGCAGCGGACCCGCGGCGAGGGCTCCTGAGCCGCCAGCCGGCTGCGAGAGGCCGACGATCCGGCCGCCGGTTAGGTGTTAACCCCCCGTACCACACCGGTCACGCGCTGAGCCCGAGCGTCGCCATCCGCGCGCCGTGCGCCTCGGTGAGCCGGGTCAGCATCTTCCCCACCTCGGCCAGGTCGACCGCCGTGGCGCTGTCCGGGGCGGCCAGCAGCCCGGCCAGCAGGGCCGCCAGCGCCGCCCGCCGGGCCGCGATGTGCTGCGCCTGGGTCAGCGCCTCCCCCATGATCCGGCGGCCCCACAGCGCCAGCCGGCCGGAGATCTTCGGGTCCTCCTCGATGGCCGCGCGCACGTGTTCCACCACGAACGCGCTGTGCCCCAGGTCCTCCAGCACGCCCTCGACCACGGCCCGCGACTCCGGGTCCAGGTAGCGCGCCGCCTCGCGGTAGAAGTCCGCGGTGAGCGTGTCGCCGATGTAGGCCTTGACCAGGGACTCCAGCCAGCCGGAGGGCTTGGTGTGCTCATGGAAGGCGTCCACCGGGGCGGCGAACGGCTCCATCGCCTCGGTCGGGTCCGCGCCGAGCTCGGTCAGCCGGTCCCGGACCCGCCGGAAGTGGTCGAACTCGGCCGCCGCCATGCCCGCGACCTGCGCCTTGCCGTCCAGCGTGGGGGCCAGGCCGGAGTCGGCGGCCAAGCGCTCGAACGCCGTGAGCTCTCCGTATGCGACCAGCCCCAGAAAGTCAATGACAGCTATCTCATAGGACATGGCGGTCGCCGGAGAAGTCATAGGGGCAGTTTATTCAGGTGTTTCCCGTCGGGTACACTGTGTGTGACTAGCAGGATGCCCGGTCGGTGGCCCGATCGGCTCCGACCCACTGCGGCAACCGGATCCACAGAGGATCCCTCCGAGCCGCGAGGCCGCTCGCTCCTCCAGATGTCTTGATCGACGGAGTCGACGCGAGCACGTACGCAAGCTGCACACATAGCACCGTGCTAGCCCCTCGCGCAGTGCCGCTCAACAGAAGAGGCATACATCATCAGCGCTGTCACGAACGACATCGAAGACACGAACGACACCGAAGACGGTACCGGCGCGGCCGGGACCACCCCCGAGACGGCCGAGACCCCCGAGATCCCGGAGATCCCCGAGCCGATCGAGAAGACCTTCCGCGACCTGGGCGTCGACGAGCGGATCGCCGAGGCCCTGTCGGCCGGCGGCATCAACACGCCGTTCCCGATCCAGGCCGCGACCATCCCCGTCGCGCTCACCGGCGCCGACGTGATCGGCCAGGCGAAGACCGGCACCGGCAAGACGCTGGCGTTCGGCATCCCGGTCCTGCAGCGGATGGTGCGCGAGATCGCCGCCGCCGCGGCGGCCGCGGAGACCGCCGCCGCCGGGACCCTGGACGAGGGCGCCGCCGCGACGGCCGACGCCTCCACCGACTCCCTCACCGCCACCGACGCCACCGACGCCGCCACGGCCCCCGCCGCGACCGGCGCCGGCGCCAACGCCGCGCGCGGCGGACGCCGTCCGCGCGGCCGCGGCCGCAAGCCGGCCGGCGGCCCCGCCCCGACCGGCGTCCCGGGCCGTCCGCTCGGTCTGGTCGTCGTGCCGACCCGCGAGCTCGCCGTCCAGGTCACCGAGGACCTCGCGGCGGCCGGCAAGGTCATGGCCGCCCGCGTGCAGTCCGTCTACGGCGGACGCGCCTACGAGCCGCAGATCGCCGCGCTGTCGGCCGGCGTCGACGTGGTCGTCGGCACCCCGGGCCGGCTGCTCGACCTGGCCAAGCAGGGGCACCTGGACCTGTCCGGGGTGCGCATGCTGGTGCTGGACGAGGCCGACGAGATGCTGGACCTGGGCTTCCTGCCCGACGTCGAGCGGATCGTCACCCAGGTCCCGGACGACCGGCAGACCCTGCTGTTCTCCGCGACGATGCCCGGCCAGGTCATCGCGCTGGCCCGGCAGTACATGAGCCGCCCGACCCACATCCGCGCGGCCGACCCGCACGACACCGGCTCCACCGTGCTCAACGTCACCCAGCGCGTCTACCGGGCCCACGCCCTGGACAAGACCGAGATGCTGGCCCGCATGCTGCAGGCCGAGGGCCGCGGTCTGACCATGGTGTTCTGCCGCACCAAGCGCACCGCCGCCAAGGTCGCCGAGGAGTTGGACGACCGCGGCTTCGCCGCCGCGGCGGTCCACGGCGACCTCGGCCAGGGCGCCCGCGAGCAGGCGCTGCGCGCCTTCCGCAACGGCAAGGTCGACGTCCTGGTGGCCACCGACGTGGCGGCCCGCGGCATCGACGTCGAGGGCGTCACCCACGTGGTGAACTTCCAGTGCCCCGAGGACGACAAGACCTACCTGCACCGCATCGGCCGCACCGCCCGCGCGGGCGCCTCGGGCACCGCGGTCACCTTCGTGGACTGGGACGAGGTCCCGCGCTGGAACCTCATCAACAAGACCCTCGGCCTGGACCACCACGAGCCCCGCGAGACCTACTCCACCTCGGACTGGTTCTTCGAGGAGCTGAGCATCCCGGCCGACTCCAAGGGCCGGCTGCTCAAGTCCGAGCAGACCCGCGCCGGCCTGGCCGCCGAGGAGGTCGAGGACCTGGGTGAGACCGGCCGCGGCGCCGGCGTCCGGGCCCGCGGCGGCGCGGCCCACACCGAGCGCACCGAGCGCCCGGCCCGCGCGAAGCGGGAGCGGGTGCGCACCCGGGGCGGCCGTCGGTCGGCCGACGAGCTGAACGGCGCCGAGGAGGCGCTGTCCGGTTCGGACGCGGCCTCCGAGGTGCTGGACGAGACCTCGGGCGCCGACAAGCCGAAGCGGAGCCGCACCCGGACCCGCAGCCGGGGCGGCGCGAAGATCGAGAACGCGGCCGCCGAGACCGCTGAGGCGAACGGCGTCACGGACGCGGTCGTGGCAGCGGCCGAAGTCGCCGGCGACGAGACGGAGACGCCGAAGCGCACGCGGACGCGGAGCCGGTCGAAGGCCGCTGAGACGGCCGGGCCGGACAGCATCGTCACCGAGGCCGCCACGGCCGAGGCCGGGACCGACGAGGCCGAGAAGCCGAACCGGACCCGCGCTCGGAGCCGGAAGCCGGAGACCGCCGAGGCGGCCACCGACACCACCGAGCCGGTCACCGAGGTCACCCTCCCGAAGCAGTCGAGCCGCAGCCGGTCGAAGACCACCGAGCCGGCCGCCGAGGAGACCGCCGAGCCGAAGCGCACGCGCTCTCGCAGCCGGTCGACCGTCGTGGTCGCCGACGCCGTCGAGGCCGGCGCGAGCGACGCCGTCAAGCCGAAGCGCAGCCGCCGCGCGCTGGCCGACGCCGAGGGCCTGACCGCCACCGGCGTCGCCGTGACCGGCAACTACAACTCGTAGTCGCTTCCGCTCGTAGCACCCGCCGACGGCCCGAGACCTCCCAAGGAGGCTCGGGCCGTCGGCTTTTCATCGTTCTGGACGTGTCGATGTCCCTGGACGGCTTCACCGCCGGGCCGTTCAGCAGCGCTCTTGAGTGGTCAACTACGCTCGTCCCCATGAGCACGCCGCCCTTCGTCGACCTGCCGCCCCACACCGTCGCGGTCCAGCTGCCGACCGCGGGCGGACCGCTCGCGGCGCTCCGCGCCACCCCGCCCGCCGGGACGGCGCGGAACGGAATCGCGGTGCTCGTGCCCGGCTACACGGGGTCGAAGGAGGACTTCATCGCGGTCCTGGCGCCGTTGGCGGAGGCCGGGTACGAGGTCGTCGCGCTCGACCAGCGCGGCCAGAACGAGTCGGCGGGCCCTGAGGATCCGGGCGCTTACACGCTCACGCGGCTCGCCGCCGACCTCGCCGACGTCATCGACGGGCTCGGCACCGACCCCGGCCCCGGCCCTGTCCACGTGATGGGCCACTCCTTCGGCGGCCTCGTAGCCCGCGAGCACGCCCTGGCCCACCCCAACCGCGTCCGCAGCCTCGCCCTCCTGGACTCCGGCCCGGCCGCGATCCCGGGCCGCTCCGCCGAGCAGGCCAAGCTCCTGGTGGCCGCCGCCGGCTTCATGACCTCGGCGGAGATCTGGGCCGAGATGCAGAAGATGGCCGCCGCCGAGGGCGCCCCGCAGCACCCTGACCCGCACGTCCGCGCCTTCCTGCAGCGGCGCTTCGAGAACAACGACACCGGAATGCTCGTCGGCATGGGTACCTCGATCCTGACGGCCGCCGACCGGACCGCCGAGCTCGCCGCCGCCGGGCTGCGCCTCCTGGTGGCGGCCGGAGTCGGCGACGACGCGTGGCCGGTCCAGCTCCAGAAGGAGACCGCCACGCGCCTGGGGACCGACCTCGTCCTGATCGAGGACGCCGCGCACTCCCCCGCCGCCGAGAACCCGGCGGCCACCGCGCGGCTGCTCGCCGACTTCTGGGCTCAGAACGACTGAGGCCGAATCAGAGCACGAGGCCGGAACCCGGCGTCAGAACCCGGCGTCAGAACGGCCGAGTCCCGCTCGACCGCGCCACCAGCTCCTCGTAGACGGCCGGATCCGTGGTCTCGTCGCCGAGCCGGATGGTCGGCTTGCGCGCCCCGTGCCAGTCGGACGAGCCGGTGGTCAGCAGCCCCAGCTCCTTGGCCAGCGCGCGCACCCGGTCGCGCTCCTTGGGCCCGTGGTCCGGGTGGTTCATCTCGATGCCGTCCATGCCGGCCTCGGCGAACGCCGCGATGTCCGTCTCGGACACCACCGGGCCGCGGCGCCAGGCCATCGAGTGCGCCATCACCGTCACCCCGCCGGCCGCCTTGACCAGGGTGATCGCGCGGACCGGGTCCATGTCCAGCTTCTCCACCCGGGCCCGGCCGCCCTCGCCGAGCCAGTCCGGCGTGAACGCCGCGTCGACCGAGGCCACCACGCCGACCTCGACCAGCGCCGAGGCCACGTGCGGCCGGCCCACCACGCCGCCGTCGGCGATCTCCTGCACGCGCTCCCAGGTGATCGGCGCCCCGAGCTCGCGCGCCTTCTCCACCATCGCCTCGGCGCGGTGCGTCCGGGACTCGCGGATCTCGGCGAGCGCCGCGGCCAGGTCCGGGTGCTCGGGGTCGAACATGTACCCGAGCATGTGCAGGCCGATCCCGTGGATCTTGCAGGAGATCTCCACGCCGGGCACGACGGTCTGAATGTACGACCAGACCCCGGCCTCGACGCCGTACCGCAGCGCCCGGCGCGCCTCGGACCAGCCGGCCGTGCCGTCGTGGTCGGTGATCGCGACCACGTTCAGGCCGGCCGCCTCGGCCATCGCGACCAGTTCGGCCGGTTCGTAGGTGCCGTCGGAGGCGGTGGTGTGAGCGTGGAGATCAATGCGCATGCCCTCACGCTACTCACCTTGTGATGGTGCCGCCGTCCACGACCATCGACTCCCCGTTGACGAACGACGCCTCGTCCGAACACAGCCACACCGCCGCCTCGGCGATCTGCTCCGGCTGCCCCATGAATCCCCCGGTGTTCTCCCGAGCCTGCATGTTCACTGCCGGCCGCTCCTCGGCGGACGTGCGGATCATCGGGGTGTCGACGACCCCGGGGCAGATCGCGTTGATCCGCAGCCCGGCGTTCCGGTACTCGCGCGCCGCGGTCTTCGTGAGCCCGAGCACCCCGTGTTTCGACGAGCAGTACGGCGACAGGTACGGCACCGCCACCAGCCCCGCCGCCGAGGCGATGTTCACGATCGTCCCGGCCTTGTTCGGCAGCATCGCGCGGATCTCGTGCTTCAGCGACAGGAACACCCCGGTCAGGTTGACGCCCAGGACCCGGTTCCAGTCCTCCAGCGTGGTGTCCGCGATCTTCGCCCCGGTCCCGGCGACCCCGGCGCAGTTCACCGCCGCGTCCAGCCGTCCGTACTCGGCGAGCGCCGCGGCGACAGCCGCCTCGACCTCCGACTCCACCACCACGTCCGCGCGCACGAACAACGCCGTGCCGCCGGCCTTGCGGATCAGCTCGACCGTCTCCGGCCCCGAATACTCCCCGGTGTCGGTCCGGTCCACCACCACGACCGCCGCCGCGCCCCGCGCCGCGAACATCTCCGCGGTCGCCCGGCCGATTCCGCTAGCGCCGCCGGTCACCATCACGATCTTTCCCACAGGCGTCATGCGCGCAAGGTAGGCCTCAGGGCGCCAAGCGTCCATGCCCACAGCGGTAATAGGCTGGTCGGCGTGGATCAGGACCTCCCGACCCGGGACGACACCAGGGCCGCGCACGTCTTCAACGACCATCGCAGGCTACTGACGTCGGTCGCCTACCGCGTCCTGGGCCGCTGGAGCGACGCCGAGGACGTGGTCCAGGACGCCTGGCTGCGCTGGAGCGCCGCCGACTACGCCTCGGTCGAGGACCCGCGGGCCTTCCTGGTCACCGTCACCACCCGGCTGGCGATCGACCAGCTCCGCAAGGCCCAGACCCGCAAGGAGTCCTACGTCGGCCCCTGGCTCCCGGAGCCGGTCCTGACCCGGGACGGCGCCGACACCGCCCCGGACGCCGCCGACCGCGTGGTCCTGGACGACACCGTCTCGCTGGCCATGCTGCTCGTGATGGAGACGCTGTCGCCGCTGGAGCGCGCCGTCTTCGTGCTGCGCGAGGCCTTCGACTACAGCTTCGCCGAGATCGCGGCGATGCTGGACCGCACCGAGGCCGCGGTGCGCCAGCTGCTGGTCCGGGCCCGCAGCCACGTGCACGACAAGCGCCCGCGCTACCCGCTGGACGACGTCAAGCGGCAGAGCATCGCCGAACGCTTCCTCGCCGCCTGCACCGGCGGCGACGTCGCGCCGCTGCTGGAGATGCTGTCCCCGGAGGTCACGGTCATCGCCGACGGCGGCGGTGTGGTCAGCGCGGCGACGCGGCCGGTGGTCGGGCTGGACCACGTGTCCCGGTTCCTGCTGGGCATCGTCCAGAAGTACGCGAAGTACATCGAGGACGGCATGGACATCCGCGTCGAGATCGCCCCGACCGCGGTCAACGGCGCCCCGGCGATCATCGCCTACGCCGACGACAAGGTGCTCTACGTCTACACGCTGGACCTCGACGAGGACGGCAGGATCCGCACGGTCTTCGGGATGGCCAACCCGGAGAAGCTGGACGGTGTCCGAGCCCTGGAAACCGCTGTGGACTGACCTGGGCCGATCCCGCCCGACCGGCTGTGACCGGGCTCACAGCGAACCGTGTCACAGATCCGGGCCCGGGCCCGTCCTTGCGATCGAACACGGCGGAGAGAACCGCCGAGCCGATCCCAAGGAGCTCATGATGCGTATCCTGCTCGCCGGTGCCAGCGGCGTCTTCGGCCGCGTCCTCACCCCTGCCCTCATCTGTACTAGCCAAGAAATCTGTGCCGGTCACGAGGTGGTCGGCATCA
The DNA here is from genome assembly GCF_041262085.1 of Catenulispora sp. GAS73. NCBI lineage: Bacteria > Bacillati > Actinomycetota > Actinomycetes > Catenulisporales > Catenulisporaceae > Catenulispora > Catenulispora sp. GAS73. The sequence goes on along the minus strand of NZ_JBGCCM010000008.1, from coordinate 182,969 downwards.
CCCGCACCCCCGACGGCGTCCGCGTGATCGAGGGCATGGGCGCCGAAGCGGTCGTCGCCGACGTGCTGGACCGCGACCAGCTGCTCGCCGCGCTGAGCGGCCGGCACTTCGACGCGGTCATCAGCCAGCTGACCGCCCTGAAGAAGCCGCCGATGCGCAACAAGGACATGGACGTCACCAACGTCCTGCGCACCGTCGGCACCGAGAACCTGATGGCGGCCGCCAAGGCGACCGGCGCCGCGCGCTTCCTGACCCAGTCGATGATCTTCGGCTACGGCTACGGCGACCAGGGCGCGACCCCGCTGACCGAGGAAGCGTTCTTCGGTCCCTCGCCGCGCAAGTCCTTCGCCCGGCACGGCGAGGCGATGCTGCGCAACGAGCAGATCGCCTTCTCCGAGCCCGGCATCGACGGCATCGCACTGCGCTACGGCCTGTTCTACGGCGGCCCCGCGACGAACGCCTACGTGGACTTCCTGAAGGCCGGCAAGCTGCCGCTGGTCAAGGCCGGCACCAACGGCTTCATCCACCTCGCCGACGCGGCGGGCGCGACCGTCGCCGCGGTGGAGCGGGGCAAGGGCGGCGAGGCCTACAACATCGTGGACGACACCCCGGCGCCGTTCGCGGACGTGGCCATGGAGATCGCGAAGGACTTCAGGACGAAGAACCCGCGCATCGTCCCGGCCTGGATGACCAAGCCGCTGCCCTACCTGAACGCCTTCATCACCGGCCGCTGGGTCATCAGCAACGCCAAGGCCAAGGACCAGCTGGGCTGGCAGCCGCAGTACCCGTCCTACCGCGAGGGCGTGAAGGCGGACGCCGACGCCGCCGGGGTCTGAAGCAGGACCTCCGAGCAGGACAGCCGAAAAAAGGGAAACGCCCCTGACCCGGTGAGGGAGTCGAGTCAGGGGCGAGCGTGTATCGGTCTGCGGGCCGGGGTCGCTACAGGTCGATCCCGGTCAGCACCAGTACGCGCTCATATGTGTAGTCCTCCATGGCGTACTTGACGCCTTCGCGGCCCACGCCGGAGCCCTTCACACCACCGTACGGCATCTGGTCCGCACGGAAACTCGGGGCGTCGCCGATGATGACCCCGCCGACCTCCAGATCGCGGTGCATCCGGAACGCGGTGTGCAGGTCGTTGGTGAACACTCCGGCCTGCAGGCCGAATTGCGAGTCGTTGACCAGGCGCACCGCCTCGTCCGCGCCGCTGAACGCATGCAGCACCAGCACCGGGCCGAAGACCTCCTCGGTCACCACCTTGGAGTTCGCCGGGGCGCCGGCGATGACGGTCGGCTCGTAGCTCGCGCCGTCCCGGACGCCTCCGGTGAGCAGCGTGGCCCCGGCCCCGACCGCCTCCTCGACCCAGGCCTCGACGCGCTCGGCGGCGGCGGTGCTGATCATCGGGCCGACGTCGGTCGCGCCGTCGGCCGGGTCGCCGGTCTTCTGCGCCTCGACGGCCGCGACCACCTTGTCCACCAGCCGCTCGTAGACCGCGCGGTCGGCGAACACCCGCTGCACCGAGATGCAGGACTGGCCGGCCTGGTAGTTGGAGAACGCGGCGATCCGCTGCGCGGCCCAGTCCAGGTCCTTCTCCGAGGAGTAGTCGGCCATCACCACGGCCGCGGCGTTGCCGCCGAGCTCCAGCGTGACGTGCTTGTGCGGCACCTCGGCCTGGATCATCGCGCCGACCGGGCCGGAGCCGGTGAAGCTGACCACCGGCAGCCGCGGGTCGGTGGTGAGCCCGGCCATCCGGTCGTTCGGCACCGGCAGCACCGACCAGGAGCCGGCCGGCAGGTCGGTCTCGGCCAGCAGCTCGCCGAGCAGCAGGGCGCTGAGCGGGGTGGCCGGCGCCGGCTTCAGGACGATCGGAGCGCCGACCGCGATCGCCGGGGCGACCTTGTGCGCAACCAGGTTCAGCGGGAAGTTGAACGGCGCGATGCCCAGCACCGGCCCGCGCGGGAAGCGGCGGGTGATGGCGGTGCGGCCGGCGGCGTTGGGGTCGGTGTCCAGGCGCTGCAGCTCGCCGTTGAAGCGGCGCGCCTCCTCGGCGGCCCAGCGGAACACCGACACGGCGCGGCCGACCTCGGCCTTGGCCCACTTCAGCGGCTTGCCGTTCTCGGCGGTGATGAGCGCGGCGATCTCCTCGGCGCGCTCGGCGATGCGCCGGGAGACGTGGTCCAGCGCTGCCGCCCGGCGATAAGCGGGCTGGTCGGCGGTCTCCTTGGCCGCCTCGGCGGCCGCCGCCACCGCCTGCTCGACCTGCTCCTCGGTGGGCACCGAGACGGTCGCCACCAGGCGGCCGTCGTACGGCGAGCGCACCTCGTAGCTGTCGGTCCCCGTGACCTGCTTACCCGCGATCCAGAACGGCGTTGCCTGCTCAGTCATGGCACTCACAGTAGGCGCGGGCGGCCGTTTCCGCCGGTGTACGCGATGGCCAGTCGACGGCGGTGGCTACGCCGTTCGGGCCAGAATGCGGCCGGACCGGCCGCGATGGGCGTCGACGCGGGTGCGGGGCAGAGCCGCCGGCCCTCGTCATGCTCGCCACGCTCATCACCGGGAGCCCCGGAGACTCACCGCGCGGCCGGCCACAGGCTGAACTCGTTGCCGTCGGGATCCAGCATCAGCACCTCGCCGGCACCCGGTCCGACGCCGATCCAGGTGGCGCCGAGCGAGACCAGCCGGTCGGTCTCCGTCTGCTGAGAGCTCTCGGCGGCGGCGAGGTCGAACCGCAGCCGGTTCTTGCCGTTCTTCGGTGTGAAGGGCGGACCGCCCCAGGTGATCTTCGGGCCGCCGTGCGGGGAGCGGATCGCCGTCTCCTGGTCCTGGTCCCAGACCAGCGGCCAGTCCAGCGCCCGGCTCCAGAAGTACCCGACTTCCTGTGAACCGTCGCTCGCCAACGCCCCGATGAACCCGCACTCCGCGAGGAACTTGTTGCCCGCCGCGATGACGCAGAACTCGTTGCCCTCCGGATCGGCGAGCACGACCTGCGTCGCCTCCGGGCCCTGCCCGACGTCGTGGTGCCGGCCGCCGAGTTCGAGCGCGCGGGCCACGGTTTCCTTCTGGGCCTCGGGAGAAGCGCTGGTCAGGTCGAAGTGCATCTGGTTCTGCCGGACCTTCTCCGCCTCCGACGGCAGGAACCTGATCCGGAAGCCGGTGTCGTCGGCGGGGACGAGGGCGACGCCGTCGCCCTGATCCTCCGCTCGCTCCCAGCCAAGAAGGCCGGACCAAAACCGGGCGAGCAAGAGCGGATCGTGCGCGTCTATACACAGCGCGACAAGCTGGGCACCCATCTCTCGACTTAACCACTTCGAGAACTGCGACGCGACTGCATTTCGGCCCGCATGCCCCGGGGCCGGTCGGTTACTGCCCTTCGCGCACCCGCAGCGCGAACCATAACTCCATCCGCGCGTCGGCCGAATCCGCGGCTGTCAGGTCCTTGCCCAGCAGCTCGCCGGCCCGCGCGATCCGTGCGCGCACGGTGTGCCGGTGCACCCCGAGCTCCGCGGCTGCCGAGTCCCACTGGCCGTTGTGCGCCAGCCAGGCGCGCAGCGTCGGCACCAGTTCCGAGCGGTCCGCCTCGACCAACGGCCGCAGCACGCCGGCCGCGAAGTCCCGGACTCCCTGGTCCGCGAACAGCGTCGCGAGCCCCGAGCCGGACTCGGCGAAGTACACGGCGGACTGGCCGCTCTTGCGCGCCGTCGCCAGCGCCTCGCCGGCCTGCCGGTAGGCACGCCCGAAGTCCGCGTAGCCGACCGCGTCCGAGACGCCGCCGGTGAAGCCCTCGTAGTCGGCGGAGGCGACCAGCACCCGCTCGCCGTCCTCTTCGAGCACGAACACCCGGTCCGAGACCGCTTCATCGCGGACCGAGTCCCGCGCGATCCGCACGGGCTCGGCCGGCAACGGCACCCGCAACTCCCCAGCGGCCTCGTACGCCGCGTCCACGTACCCGGCGAGCAGCAGCCGCACCACCGCGCGCCGCAGCGTCAGCTCGGCGACGGTGACGTCCTTGGTCGGCTGCTCGACCCCGAGCGTGAGCAGGGTGAGCGCCACGGCCAGGATCTGGCGGCCGGTGATGTCCGGTCCGCTCGTGCGGCCCAGCATCCCGACGGTCAGGAAGCCCATGGGCCGCTTGCCGGCCCCGAGCGCGTGCACCTCGACGTGCCCTGATTCGGTCAGTATCGACGAACTGCTGGGCACCGGCCGGCCGCGCAGCCGGGCCAGCTCCGGCGCCAGGTCCAGGTCAGGCACCGGGCCCGCGCTGTGCAGCACCGATCCGTCGGCCCCAGCCAGCACGGCCCACGCGCCGGGCCCGAGGCCGCGCACCAGCGAGCGCACCAGGGACCGCTGCGGCTCGTGCGCGAGCGCCGACTTCACCAGGTCCTGCTGCGTCCGGTACCCCTCGGTGATGGCGCGGTACTCCTCGGCCGCGAGCGCCTTCGACACGGACTTCGCGATCGCGATGAACGGCGTGGCCTTGGGCACCTCCAGGACCGGGAGGCCGTGCGCCGACGCTGCGACGACAAACCGGTCCGGCACAGACGCGTTGTTCAGCCCGACACCGAATCCCAGGCCCGCGACCCCGGCGCGCACCAGCCCCGACAGGAAGGCCTCCAGGTCGAATCCCGGGTCGGCCAGGCGCAGCCCGGTGGTCAGCAGCAGCTCGCCGCCTTCCAGGAACGGCGCCGGGTCGTTCAGCTCCGTGGTGTGCACCCACCGGACCTCGCGCGCGGTGTCCCCGGCCGGTCCCTCGGAGGTGAGCAGTCGCAGGCCCAGAGGTCGGTCGGCGAGCAGGGAGGCGATCGTCGGCGGCACAGCCCCAGCCTACGTCGCGATGCTCGGCGGGCATCGCCGCAGATCGCCCTTCGAACAACGGTGCGCGAGCCCCGTACCATGGAGCACGCCATGACGACCACCACCACGCCGGCCGAGGCCGCTCCCTCCGCCGAGGCGCCGCTCCAGCTCACCACCGAGGCCCCGCGCACCCTCTCGTTCAGCGACCAGTCCGCGTTCTGGGCGAACCTGGGCGTCAGCCTGATCGGGTTCTCCTCGGCCGCGGTCGTGCTGGTCCCCACCGGCTACTCGCCGCTGCCGGTCCCGGCCTCGCTGCTGGCGCTCGCGCTGGGCACCGTGGCCGGCATGGTGATGACCGCGCTGGCCGGCGTGGTCGGCACCCGCACCGGCGCCCCGGCGATGGCGGTGCTGCGCGGCTTGTTCGGCACCAAGCTGTCCTGGCTGCCGAGCCTGGCGAACATCTTCCAGCTGATCGGCTGGGGGGTGTACGAGATCACCGTCATCGTGCAGGGCGTGGACGCCATGACCGGCAAGGTCCCGCGGCCGCTGGTCGTGGTCGCGGCCGGGGCGCTGTGCACGTCGATGGCGATCTGGCCGCTGGCGGTGCTGCGCGTGCTGCGCAAGTACGTGACAGGCGCGGTCGCCGTCGCCATGCTCTACTTCACGGTCCAGCTGCTGCGGAACCCGATCCCGCACCAGAGCGGCACCTCCTGGAGCGGCTTCTTCCCGGCCGTCGACGCCGCGCTCGCGCTGTCGGTGTCCTTCCTGCCGATGGCCGCCGACTACATGCGGCACGCCCGCAGCTCCCGCCAGGCCGGAGGCTCGGCGGTGCTGGGCTACAGCATCACGCAGTTCTGGTGCTACGCGATCGGCATCGTGGCCCTGTTGCAGGCCCCGAACGCCGACGTCTTCCACACCATGCTCGGCGTGACCGCCGGCTGGCTGTTCTTCCTGGTGCTGGTGCTGCGCGAATCGGACCAGTCCTTCGCGAACGTGTACTCCACCGCGATGTCGATCCAGAACCTGCTGCCCCGCGTGGACCGCCGGATCCTGGCCGGCGGGGTCGGCGCCCTGGTGACGGTGATCGCGCTGTTCGTCCACGACCTCGGCGGCTTCGCGAACTTCCTCGGGCTGATCGGCTCGGTCTTCGTGCCGCTGGCCGCCGTGCTCGGCGTCGACTACTTCCTTGGCCGCGGCCGCCAGGGCCGCTGGGACCTGTCGGAGCGCTCCCCGGCGCGGCCCGCGATGCTGGTGCCGTGGGCCCTGGGCTTCGTGGTCTACCAAGTGCTGAACCCGGGCTCGGTGGACTGGTGGGCGCACGGCTGGATGCACGTCCAGGACTGGGTCCACGTCCACCCGGGCTGGTGGGCCTCGGCCTCGCTGTACTCGTTCGCGGTGGCGGCGCTGGTCACCGGCGCGATCGTGGCGCTGGACCAGCGCCGGGCGCCGGGGGTCTCGATCCCGGCGCAAGCTGAGGGCTCTGCGTGAGCGACGACGACTTCGTCTTCGGCATGGGGGCGGAATCGATCGTGCGGCGCGACTGGCCGAGCCTGACCACGGAGGAAGTCGAGGCGGTGCTCGGCGAGGAGATCGCCGAGATCGAGTGGCGCAGCCCGCGTCCGCTGTCGACGACCGCGCGCATCCGCATGTCCGACGGCCGGCGGCTGATCGTGAAGCGGCTGCCGTCGGCCCTGCGCACCCCGGAGGCGCTGGCCGAGGAACACGGCTTCATGGACCATGTCCGCGAGCGCGGCATCCCGGTCCCCGCCGCCTGGACCGCCGGAACCCGCGGCGACTTCGTCTACGAGGCCCAGAAACTCGGCATCGGCGAGGACCTGTATCAGAGCACCTTCTCCTGGTCGCCCTACACCCCGAGCTCCCACGCCGGTCCCGCCGGAGCAATGCTCGCCCGCCTGCACCTCGCCGCTGAAGGCTATGAAGCCCCGTCCCGACCCTGGCGCCCGCTGAAATCGGGTTTCTCGCTCTTCGGCTCGGCGGACCCGATCGCCGCCATCGAGCAGATCGCGGCCCGGCGCCCGCACCTCGGCGCCTTCCTGGCCGCTCGCGACTGGCACTCCGACGTGGAACGCCTGCTGCTCCCCTTCCACCAGCGGCTGGACCAAGACCTCGCCCCGCTGTGGACCCACAACGACTGGCACGGCACGAACCTGCTGTGGTCCGCCACCGGCCGGCAGGCGTCCATCGCCTCGGTCCTCGACTTCGGTCTCTCCGACCGCACCACCGCCGCCTATGACCTCGCGATCGCGATCGAACGCTTCGCCGTGGACTGGGTCGGCCTGCGCGACGGCGGCCCCGCCAACATCGCCGAGCACGAACTCCGGTCCTTCCTGCGCGGCTACACCTCGGTCCGGCCGCTCAGCGCCGCCGAGTCCGCCGCACTCCCGAACCTCTTCCCGCTCTGCCACGCCGAATACGAGCTCTCAGAGATCGACTACTTCCTCTCGGTCGTCCCGGGCGGCAGCGAGAAGAACGCCGAGATCGCCTACCGCGACTGGCTCCTCGGCCACGCGAAATGGGCGCTGTGCCTATTTAAGAGCGGAGCCGAGGAAGGACAGACCTTCCTCGGACTCCTCGGAGGGGACACGCCGGTCTGAAACCGGCCCCTCTCAGTGCCCCTCAGCCTCCTGAGTGTGCTTCGACATCGTGAAGGCGACGGCCCAGGCGACCACCAGGATCGCCGCGCTGATCGCGAACACCAGGGTCGCGGCGGCCGGGACGCTGGTCATCATCGCGCCCGCCTTGTCGAAGAACACCGTGCCCAGCGCGGCGATCCCGAAGGCGCCGGCGAGTTGCTGCATCGCGTTGAGCAGGCCCGAGGCCGAGCCGACCTCGGCGTCGTCCAGGTCGCCCAGCACGGTGCCGAAGATCGGGCCGAAGATCAGGCCCATGCCCATGCCGGAGACCAGCAGCGGGACGATCAGGGTCCAGCTGGTGGTGGTCGCGCCGTAGGTGTGGACCAGCAGCGCGGAGATCACCGTGCCCAGGGACATGACCAGCATGCCGGCCTGGAGCGTGCGGCGCGGGCCGACCTTGGGCATCAGGCCCTGCGAGGCGCCCATGGAGATGATCGTGCCGATCGACCAGGGCAGCATCGTCAGCCCGGCGTGCAGCGCGCTGTAGTGCAGGCCGACCTGCAGGAACAGGGTGTAGACGAAGAACACGCCGCTCATCGCCGCCGCGAAGGAGAACAGCACCGCGATGCCGCTGACGAACGAGCGCTTGCGGAACACGGTCGGCACCACGAACGGGTCGCGGCCGAGGGCGTTGCGGCGGCGCTGGTGCAGCGCCATCACCCCGAAGGTGGGGACGGACGCGGCCATCATGCCGAACATCCACGCCGGCCAGCCCGCCTCGCGGCCCTGGACCAGCGGGTAGACCAGCAGCATGATGCCGACGGTGGCCAGCAGCATGCCGACGATGTCGAGCTTGGGCTTGGCGCCGTCGGCGGCGTGCTCGTCCCTGGGCAGCACCTTGCTGCCGAAGGCCAGCGCGGCGATCCCGACCGGCACGTTGACCAGGAAGATGGCCCGCCAGCTGAGCCCGAACAGGTCGGCGCCGACCAGCCAGCCGCCCAGGATCGGGCCGAGGGTCGCGGCCAGGCCCATCATCGGGCCGAAGATGCCGAAGACGGAGTTCATCTTCTCCGCCGGGACCATGGCCCGCAGCATGCCCAGGCCCTGCGGGATCATCACCGCGGCGAAGGCACCCTGCAGGATGCGCGCGCCGATCAGCTCGCCCGAGCTCTGCGCCACGGAGCACAGGATCGAGCCGACGAGGAAACCGCTGATGCCGACCTGGAACATCCGCTTGCGGCCGAAGACGTCGCCGAGCCGGCCGCCGGTGGTCAGCATCACGGCGAAGGCCAGCGTGTAGCCGGCGACGATCCACTGCAGGGCCGAGGTGGAGGCGCCGAGGTCGGTCCGCAGGACCGGGCTGGCGATGTTCATGATCGTGGTGTCCAGCAGGTCCATGATGTCGGCGCCGATGATCGCGAACAGCGCGAGGATCACGGCCTTGCCGAGCTTGGACTTGGTAGGACTCGGCGCTTCCGATGAGCCAGGAGGCGCGCTGTCGGAGTGGTCGACGGTCTGGTTCGAGGTATCGATTGTGCTGGTCATGGTGGTCCCCCTCCGGGAGAAAAGGTGGTTGAACGTAGTTCGTGACGAGCGAACGCCGTTCGCTGTGCTGCGTCATCACGATATATCTCGTGTGCTGGATGTCAAGCTATATCGCGAACTCCGGATCTCCATCCGATCCGCTCACGAACGCCGTTCGACTTCCTACGAACATCGTTCTACACGCGAACACCGTTCGAGTCAAACGCTGTTCGCGCTTCCGAACACCGTTCGTCAGGCGTACAGTGTTCGGGAGAAGGAAGGGAGCCAGACCTGATGGCGAATCCAGCAGCACCGAACGAGACTCCGGAAGCGCCGGTCCCCCCGTGGGAGCGCACGCGCAAGGTCAAGGCGACCGCGCGCACGCCGCTGAGCCAGGAGGCGATCGTCGAGACGGCGCTGCACATCCTGGAGTCCGACGGCTACGACGCGCTGTCCATGCGCCGCGTCGCCGCCGATCTGGGCACCGGCGCCGCGTCCCTGTACGCGCACGTCGCCAACAAGGACGAGTTGCTGAAGCTGGCCATCGACCGGGTGTTCGCCGAGGCCGAGATCCCCGAGCCGGACCCCGAGAACTGGGTGGAGCAGCTCCGGGACGCGATGCGCCAGACCCGACGGATCCTGCAGGCTCACCCCGGCCTGGCCCGCTCCATGCTCGGCCGGGTCCCGATGGGACCGAGCGGGATCCGCCTCGTCGAGGGCTTCATGGGGCTGCTGCGGGCCGGAAACCTGCCGGACAAGGTGGCAGCGTGGGCCGGGGACGTCATCTCGCTGTACGTGGTCGCGAGCGTCTTCGAGGACGACGTCCGGTACTCCGTCCACGGCGAGACCTCGCAGGAGGACGTCGAGAAGTGGGCCGGGGAGATGAAGGCCTACGTCAAGTCCCTGCCGGTCGCGACGTTCCCGAACTTGGTGGCGCTGGCCGACCCGATGTTCGAGACCGGGGGCCCGGACGGACGGTTCGAGTTCGGGCTCGACCTGATGCTGCGCGGTCTGGCCTCGCACGCTCAGCACTGACTCCCACGCTAAGTACTGACTCTCACGCTCGGTACTGACTCCCACGCTCAGCACAGATCCGGCGCACCGACAGCGAAAGCAGGCGTGGCCTGGCGAATCAGTCTTTTGTGCTTTTCAGGGCAGACATCTTCAAAAGGGTTACCTAGTCTCCATCTCAGTACATAGAGATTGGAGACACAGGATGTCTTCTCCCCGCCGCCGGGCCGCGGCCGCCATAGCGCTCTCCGGAGCGATATCCGCGGCCCTCATCTCCACTCCGGCAGCGTCTACGGGCATCGTGGAGGGCACCGCGCTGTCCGCGCGGCCCGCCACCCCCGATCTGCCCGACAGCACCTCCGCGAACTGGGCCGGCTACGTCGCCACCGGCGGCGGCTACACCTCCGTCAGCGCCTCCTGGACGGAGCCGGGCGTCTCCTGCCGGTCGCAGACCACGTACGCGTCGTTCTGGATCGGCCTGGACGGCGACGGCAGCAACTCGGTCGAGCAGATCGGCACCGAGGCCGACTGCTCCGGCGGCCGAGCCTCCTACTCCGCGTGGTACGAGATGTATCCGAACGGCCCGGTCGACGTCGCGGGCCCGATCTCCCCCGGCGACGCCGTCCACGCCTCGGTCGTCTACAGCGGGTCCGGCCGCTTCACCCTGGTCATCGGCGACCGGACCAAGGGCTGGTCGCACACGTTCACCCCACACCTGGCCAACCCGGCCCTGGCCTCGGCCGAGGTCATCGCCGAGGCCCCGTCCGACGCCTCCGGCGTACTGCCGCTGTCCGACTTCGGGGCGGTGGGGTTCACCGGCGCGAGCGCCAACGGCACCGCGCTGGGCGCGTTCCGCCCGGACCCGATCACCATGGCCAACGGCGGGACCACGAAGGCAGCTCCCAGCCCGATCTCGTCGGGCGGGAACTTCACAGTGACATGGCACGCCGGTTGAGCGGCGGCGGCAGCGGTACCAGCGGCCGCGGCGGCGACCGGTCCGGCCGCCGCCGGCCGCGCAGGTTCAACCGCGCAGGTCGACCAGCACCGGCGGCGTCCGGAAGCCCTCGGCCGTGGCCAGCGACACCAGGGCGTGGCCGGTCGGGATCTCGTTGATGATCTCCGAGGGCGACCAGACGTAGCGCTCCACCGGCCGGGTCGCCACCGAGCGCTGCTGCGTCACCGACGAGCCGCCGGTCAGCGCCAGCAGCCGGCCGGGCCGCCGGGCGTTGCGGCCCATGGACTGCACGCTGCGGCGCCGCTCCGGCGGGCCGGTGATGGTGCCGGAGCGGGTGGTGTTCTCCTGGCCGGTGGTCACCGTGGTCTCGGCGACCCATTGTTTGCCCCAGAAATCGGCGATGTAGGAGGCGTCCTGCGGGTCGATGCCGGCGAAGACCGCCTTGCAGCCGGTGTTGGCGAAGACCGTGGCCCGCAGGTCCTCGGGGAACTCGCGCATGGACTGGGCCAGCAGGATCAGGCCGGCGTTCGCCGCCCGGGCCCGCTGCAGGCCCTGGACCACGTACTCGTCGACGAAGCGGCCGGCGTCGTCGACGATCAGGCCCTTGAAGATGGAGCGGTCGACGTCCGGCGCGGACACGGTCTGCACGAACTGCGAGACCGCCAGCCGCGCCAGGATCCGCGCGGCCTGCGGGTAGGCGCCCTCCGGGAGGGCGATGCGGACCCGCATCGGCTTGTCGATCTGCCGCATCGAGAACTTCTGGTCGCCGCGGCCGTCGAACAGCTCGATCAGCGCCGGCCGGTCCAGCAGCCGCAGCCGCTCCACGAGCAGCCGGGGTCCGCGGCCCTCGGCCAGTTCGCCGATCAGCTCCTTGAGCGTCGGGTAGCGGCTCTCCCGCTCGCGGAACCAGCTCAGCGCGGCGTCCAGGGCATTGTGCGCGGCAGCGTCGGCCTCCGGCTCCACGCCCGGCGGCAGCAGCGCGCCGGCCAGCCGGTCGGCGGCCTCGGCCGGGTTGCGCGCGCCGCCGTAGAGGTCGAAGCCCCAGCGCGAGTCCGGGTCCAGCGGGTCGATGTCGACGTCGAAGAAGCCGGGCAGCGCGTAGTCGCCGTGCGGGTCGATGACCACCGCCGAGGCCATGTTGGTCAGCGTCTGCAGGCCCAGCAGCTCCACGATGGGCCGCGCGAAGCTGCGGGTCTTGCCGCTGCCGGTGGGTCCTATCACCAGCAGCGAGGTGCGCAGGACCTCGGCGTCCAGGGCGAAGGTCTGGCCGGCGTGGGTCGCCGGGTTCTTCGCCGAGGCCGAGGCCACGCCCAGGCGCACCTGCCCGGTCATCAGGTCGTGCTCGCCGAGCCGGGCCGGCAGGTCGCGCTGGCCGGAGGGGTGCAGCCAGGCGTGCGGACCGGCGTCCTCGATCTCGGCGGCCACCGCGGCGAGGCGGTCGCCGTCGCCGCGCGCCTGCCGGATCACGCGGACCACTCGGACGTAGTCGACGTCCGTGAGCTCGCCGTGGTCGGCGGCCGAGTCCAGCCGGCTGGCCGCCGCGACGTGCCCGGCCTGGCGCAGGTCCACCCACATGTCAGGCTTGGCCGGCGGCGGGGCCTTGCGCTTCTTGCCCAGGCCGGGCAGGCCGCTGAGGCGGTCGCCGTACTGGGCCCACAGCACCCGGCCCACCGGCACCCAGCCGCCGGCCCACCCGCAGGCGCCGAGCACGGCGGCGAGGTAGATCAGCCACAGCAGCGCGCCGCTCAGGCCGATCGAGGTGAGGACTATCGACGCCGGCACCGCCAGCACCACGCCGGCCAGCGGCGCGTAGAGCAGGTATCGCAGGGCCCGCTGCCGGGCCTCGCGGCTGACCCGGACGGCGGCGGCCGCCTCGGGGTCGCGGCCGTAGGCGAAGACCCCCGGCACGTCCACCAGCCGCGGGCCGTGGACCCAGGACTGCACGTCGGGCCGGGTGCGCTCGGTCCATTTGGTCCCGGTCCAGTAGCGCACCTGCGGCGCCCCGGAGGGGTCGGCGTACCAGCCGGGCGGCAGCGGGCCGGGGCCCTGGCCTTCAGTCGTCACACGTTCTGTGTATCAGAACTACGACGCGGCGATAGGGAACGGCGCCCGGCTGCTTCCCGGACGCTTCCGGCACGGCTTCAGCGCGGCGTTCCCACTCGCCAATTCGGCTCAACCCCGCCCCCGGACCCGCCACCGCGTCCTGTGCCGGGCCGTCACGGCGCGCTTAGGCTGCGAGAGAACCGCGCGACCAACCGCCACCCAGGAGGCACAGGGACCATGACCGAGCTCAAGCAGGAACGGCGTCTCGTCACCGAGATCCCCGGCCCGAAGTCCCGCGAGCTGTTCGAGCGCCGCAACAAGGTGGTCGCGCGCGGCATCTCCACCACGCTGCCGGTGTTCGTCACCGACGCCGATGGCGCGGTACTCCTGGACGCCGACGGCAACCAGCTGCTGGACTTCGGCTCCGGCATCGCGGTGACCTCGGTCGGGCACGCGGACGCCAACGTCGTGCGGCGGGCCTCCGAGCAGCTGGCGAAGTTCACCCACACCTGCTTCATGGTGACGCCGTACGAGTCCTACATCGCGGTCTGCGAGGCCCTGGCCGAGCTCACCCCCGGCGACTTCGAGAAGCGCTCGGCACTGTTCAACTCCGGCGCGGAGGCGGTGGAGAACGCGGTCAAGATCGCCCGCGCGTACACCAAGCGCCAGGCGGTCGTGGTCTTCGACCACGGCTACCACGGCCGCACCAACCTGACGATGGCGCTGACCGCCAAGGTCGCCCCGTACAAGGACGGCTTCGGCCCCTTCGCCCCCGAGGTCTACCGCGTCCCCATGGCCTACCCCTTCCGCTGGCCCACCGGCCCGGAGAACGCCGCGGCCGAGGCCCTGGAGCAGACCAAGACCCTGATCGAGAAGCAGGTCGGCGCGCACAACGTGGCCGCCGTCCTGATCGAGCCGATCCAGGGCGAGGGCGGCTTCATCGTGCCGCCGGACGGCTTCCTGCCGGGCCTGGCCGACTGGTGCCGGGAGAAGGGCATCGTCTTCATCGCCGACGAGATCCAGTCCGGCTTCTGCCGCACCGGCGACTGGTTCGCGGTGGACCACGAGGGCGTCGTCCCGGACCTGATCACCACCGCCAAGGGCATCGCCGGCGGCCTGCCGCTGGCCGCGGTCACCGGCCGCGCGGAGATCATGGACGCCGCCGGCCCCGGGGGCCTGGGCGGCACCTACGGCGGCAACCCGGTGGCCTGCGAGGGCGCGCTCGGCGCCATCCAGACCATGAAGGAGCAGGACCTCCCGGCCCGGGCCCGCAAGATCGAGGCGCAGATGCTGGGCCGGCTGACCAAGCTGGCCGCCGCCGACCCCCGCATCGGCGAGGTCCGCGGCCGCGGCGCGATGATCGCCGTCGAGCTGGTGAAGCCGGGCACGAAGGAGCCGGACGCCGCGCTGGCCGCCGCGGTCGCCAAGCAGTGCCACACCGAAGGCGTCGTGATCCTGACCTGCGGCACGTTCGGGAACGTGCTGCGCTTCCTGCCCTCGCTGGTGATGAGCGAGGCGCTGCTGGACGAGGGCCTGACGGTGATCGAGGGGGCTTTCGCCGCGGCCTGAGATCGTTGGAGGAACGCGGATCGCAGCGCGGCGTCACCGCGGCCGGTACGGAGTCATCCGTACCGGCCGCTTCCCTTTGCCGCCGAAGCCGCACCTCTCCCACGCACCCCTCCTCCGGACCACTCAGCGCGCGCAACGCAATACGCGGCGTTAGCGTCGCGATGTACCGCTGCTCGGGTGGGTTGTCGGGGTGAAGTGAGCGGGAGAGAGACGGAGGCCGGCTGGTGAGGGTTCTGATGGCGACGGCGAGCGCACTGCTGGTGGCGATGGCTGTAGCGACAGGTACGGGAGCTCCGGCCCTGGCCGAGGACAAACCAGCGAACCCCACAGTCCAACCCAACCCGGCCTCCCCAGGCACCCAGGTCTGGGTCTACGACGCCAACGAGTGCACAGCCCCCAGCGGCACCGCGACCTCCCAAGCCCTCGCGGCCCCCATCGCCCTGGCCCCCCTGGCCAACATGACCGGCGGAGGCGGCACCCTCCGCCAAGGCCTGGCCGCCGGCACCTACACGATCACCCTCCACTGCGGCAGCACCCTGACGGCCACCCTCCACGTGAACACCCACAGCACCACCACGCACACCACGGCCACCCCCACCGGCGCCGCCGCAACCGGCGACGGCTCCGCCGAAGACCACCTAGGCATCGGCGACGCAGCAGTAGGCAGCGCATTCCTCCTCGGCGGCCTGGGCTTCGCCACCGCCTCCTTCATCCGCCGCCGCCGCGCCACCCCACACGGATGAGCGAACCCACGGTGGTCGGCATCCCGATCGGCGGCGCCGTCACCGACCACCAGCACAGGCCCACCCCGACTGCCGCACGAGCCCCGGCCCGCCCGGCACCGCGCGCCGCTGACGCGCCGAGCCACTCACTCGCAGCCGCGCGCGACGCCGGCGATGCACCGGGAGCCGCCGACCTACCGCGCGACAGCAGCCTGGCGCGAAGCCCTGGCTCGCCCGCGGGCACCGAGCTGCCGAGCGATGCTTGGCCGAACGGCTCGCCGCCGACCGAGCAGCACACCGAGTTCGGCAACAACCTGGCGCAAGGCAGCAGCTCGCCCGCAGGCACCGGACTGCCGAAGGATGCTTGGCCGATCAGCTCGCCGGCAACCGAGCAGCACGCCAAGCCCGGCAACAACCTGGCCCGACACACCAGCTCGCCCGCAAGCACCCGCCCGCCAGGCAAAGCTTGGCCGATCAGCTCGCCGGCAACCGAGCAGCACGCCAAGCCCGGCAACAACCTGGCCCGAGACACCAGCTCGCCCACAGGCGCCCGGCTGCCAGACAATGCTTGGCCAAACAGCTCGCCGCCGACCGAGCAGCACGCCGAGCGCGGCAACAGCCTGGCGCGAGGCATCGGCTCGCCCACAGACACCGGGCTGCCGAAGGATGCTTTGCCTAAAGGCTCGCCGGCAACCGAGAAGCCCGCTGGGTCTGGCGGCGACCTGGGAGGCACCGAGTCTCGCGCTAGCACCGGGCCGTCGGGCCCTGCCACTTCGTCAGCGGAGAAGCTCCCCGCATCGGGCCCGATCTTCCATCCGATCGGCGAGGCCGGCCGGACCTTGGTTCCGAGCGCTGCTGCCGGTTCCCAGGTCGAGGTCGGCATCCAAGGCAGAGCGCGGGGATCTGCCGAGGCGCCGTCGCGGCCCGGCGATGTGGCGCGCGAGGTGCGGCATCCGGGGCGGGCGCTGGCTTTCGCGTCGGTGGTGGCCGTGGTCATCGGGTCCGGCTTCCTCATTCGTGCGCTGACTCTTGCCGATCCTGTGCCGCCGCCGCTGCCTCCGGCGTGGGCCGGGCGCGCCGTGGGCGCCGTGGGGCATCGGGCCGCGCCGCTGGGGTACGCGCGGCCGACGCGGGTCACGGTGGGGCGCGTCGGGATTCATGCCGATGTGCTCGCGGTGGGATTGGCGCAGGACGGTGAGGTGGGGGTGCCGCCGGTTCGGGAGCCGTTGAAGGCCGCTTGGTACGACCGCGGGCCGGCGCCGGGGCAGGCAGGGCCCGCGGTGATCACCGGCCATGTCGATTCGCGGTTCGCGCCGGGCAATCGCGCCGCCTTCTACGAGCTGGGTGCGGTACGTCCCGGCGACGAGGTCGAGGTGGCGCGTGCTGATCGGCGCGTGGCGGTGTTCCGGGTGGACTCGGTCGCGCTCGTGCCGAAGACCGGGTTTCCGACCCGCGAGGTCTACGGTTCCACCGGCTATGCGGCGCTGCGCCTGATCACCTGCGGTGGCCACTACAACCGGCGGACCGGCTACGCGGACAACGTCATCGTCTTCGCGCACCTCGTCGGGTCGCGCTGAGCAGAGGCGGCAGCGCGTCGCGCGCCCGGGCGCGTCGCCCCGCTACGGCTCGACATGTGGCTCGACATGCGGCACCGACGGCCCCGGCATAGCGTCGATTCCATCGATCTGTCGCCCAGGAAGGGACCGACATGGCATCGCCGTCGGAGAGTGCGACGACTCCGTCCAAGACAGCGGAGCAGGCCGTCGAGGAAGCCGAGTACGGCCCGCGCGTGGCCCACGAGTGGATGATCCTCGGCGTGGTGAGCCTCGCGCAGCTGATGGTGGTGCTGGACGCGACCGTGGTGACCATCGCGCTGCCGTCCGCGCAGCGCGACCTGGGGTTCACCAACGCCTCGCGGCAGTGGATCGTCACGGCTTACGCGCTCGCGTTCGGCTCGCTGCTGTTGGTCGGCGGGCGGTTCGCGGACCTGTTCGGGCGGCGGACCGCGCTGATCGGCGGGCTGGTCGGGTTCGGGGTGGCCTCGGCGCTGGCCGGGATCGCGCCCAACGTGGGCATCCTCATCGGGGGCCGGGCGCTGCAAGGCTTGTTCGGCGCGCTGCTCGCGCCGGCCGCGCTGAGTGCGCTGACCACCACCTTCACCCGGCCGGCGGAGCGGAACCGGGCCTTCGCCGTGTACGGAGCGGTCGCCGGCGCCGGCGGTGCCATCGGGCTGCTGCTCGGCGGGCTGCTCACCGAGTACCTGAACTGGCGCTGGACGCTGTTCATCAACCTGGTCATCGCCGGTGTCGCACTGCTCGGGGCGCTGGCGTACGTGCCCAACCACCGGCCCGCGGGCCGTCCGTCGCTGGACCTGCCCGGCACCGCCTACGCCTGTTCCGGGTTGTTCCTGTTGGTCTTCGGCTTCTCCCGGGCCGAGGCGAAGGGCTGGAGCTCGCCGCAGTCCTGGGTCAGCCTGATCGTCGGCTGCGTCCTGCTCGTGCTCTTCGCGTGGTGGCAACGCCGCGCGACCCATCCGCTGCTGCCGCTGCGGGTCGTGGGCGAACGCAACCGCGGCTCCTCGTACCTCGGCATGTTCATCACCGGTGCCGGGATCTTCGGGGTCTTCCTGTTCCTGACGTACTACATGCAGCAGATCCTCGGCTATTCGCCGGTCAAGACCGGTCTGGCCTTCCTGCCGATGGTCGCCGCGCTCATGGTGTCCGCGCAGATCGCCACGATCACGCTGCTGCCGAGGATCGGCCCGCGACCGGTGGTGCCGCTGGGCATGCTGTTCGGCGGGGTGGGCATGCTGTGGCTGACCCGGCTGGATCTGACCAGCAGCTACGCCCCGCACATCCTGCCCCCGCTGCTGATCCTTGGCTTCGGCATGGGCCTGATCTTCGCCCCGGCGATGGCGATGGCCACCTACGGTGTGAGCGCCGACGACGCCGGCGTCGCCTCGGCCATGGTCAACACCTGCCAGCAGGTCGGCGGCTCCATCGGCGTGGCGCTGCTGTCCACCCTGGCGGCGAGCGCGGCGACGAACTACGCCAAGGGCAAAGCGGCCTCGGCGCAGGTAACCGCGCAGGCCAACCTGCACAGCTACGCCACCGCCTACCGCTGGTCCGCCGCGTTCTTCTTCGTCGGCATGGTCGTGTGCTTCTTCCTCTACCGATGGGGCGCGCCGAAGGGCGATCCAGAGCTGCAGAGCAGCGTGCCGATGTAGGAGCATCTCAGGACCCTCAATTCAATTCGTGTCGCGTCGGGTGACGACCAGCAGGGGCACGGCGACCGAGACCGCCAGGTACAGCAAGCACACGCCCCACGCCGCCCCCGCGCCGAGCACGTAGTCCGCCGCCGACCGCGGCGTCGTGCGCGCGGGCGTCGCCATCGCCTCGCCGACCTTGGTGAACGTCAACCGCACCGCCTCGGCCCGGACCCCGTCCGGCAGCAACGCGGGAATCACCCCCATCCCCACGAAGACGATCCCGACGAACGTCGCCACGGCAGCGGTCGTCCGCTGCAACACCACCCCGACGCAGAACCCGAACATGCCCACGAAGGCCATGTAGAACCCGCATCCGAGCACCGAGAACGCCATGTCGTGAGCGGCCAGCGAGAAGTGCGCACCGCGCCGCCCGCACAGAATCTGCGCGGTGAAGAACGCGGCGAATGACAGCGTTTCCCCCGCGACCACCAACACCGCGAACAACAGCCCGGCCTTCGCCGCGATCACCACGCGCCGCCGGGGCACCGTCGCGAACGTCGTCCGGATCAGCCCGGTGGTGTACTCCGACGACACCACCAGCACCCCGAGCACACCGAACGCCAGCTGCCCGAACACCGCCCCCTGCAACGCGTTCGTCGGCTCCACGTCCCCGGGCTCGGCGACCATCGCGTACGTGGACGCCAGCCCGATCGTCCCGGCCGCCGCCACGTAGAGCGCGCACCATGTGGACCGCACGCTCCACAGCTTGATCCACTCCGACCTGATCACGCCTCTGCCCCCCGATGCCCCCGATGCCCCTGACGCCCCCGATACTCGACCGCCGCGTCGGTCAGCTGCAGATACGCGTCCTCCAACGACGTCGCATGCCGCGCCACCTCCAGCACCAGCACCCCGGCCCCGTGCGCCAGCCGCGCCACCGCGTCGCCGTCCAGCCCGACCACCCGCAGCGTGTCCGGGCCCTCCGGCGTCACCCGGGCCCCCGCCGACACCAGCACCGTGATCAGCCGGCCGGGCTCATCCGTCCGCACGCTCAGGAACCCGCCGCCGTACCGCTCGATCAGCTCGCGGGCCGGGAGATCGGCGATCAGCCGCCCCCGCCCGATCACCACCAGGTGGTCGGCCGTGTTCTCCATCTCGCTCATCAGGTGGCTGGAGACGAACACCGTCCGACCCTCGGCCGCCAGCGCCTTCATCAGGTCCCTGATCCAGCGGATCCCTTCCGGATCAAGGCCGTTGACCGGCTCGTCGAACATCAGGATCCCGGGATCGCCGAGCAGGGCGGTCGCGATCCCGAGCCGCTGCCGCATGCCCAGGCTGAACCCGCCGACCCGATGCCCGGCCACGTCGGTCAGCCCGACCCGCGCCAGCACCTCCTCCACCCGCCGCCCCGGCAGCTTCCCGGCCGCGGCCACCGCCCGCAGATGCTGCCGCGCGCTGCGCCCGGGGTGCACTCCCCCGGCGTCCAGCAGCATGCCCACGTGGGTCAGCGGCCGCTCCAGCGCGGCGTACGGCCGGCCGTCGACCCGGATCCGGCCGGCGGTCGGCAGGTCCAGGCCGAGGACGGCGCGCATGGTGGTGGACTTCCCGGCGCCGTTCGGCCCCAGGAATCCGGTCACGTGCCCGGGACGCACGCTGAACGTCAGATCGCGTACCGCGTATCTGTCGCCGTAGCGTTTGCTCAGGCCTTCGATGTCGATCATGTCTCAATGGTCCGCATTGCCCGGAGCGCGCGCATCGGTGCAGAGGCTGATCTTTCGGTCTCCTCCCCGGGTATGGTTTTCGACCCGCGACGTTGATCGCCATCCGTCCGCAGGCTTACGGTCGGCGCATGGCCGACCTCGCGGCACACTCGCCGCCGACCCGGAAGCCCGAGCCCGCCTCGTTCTCCCGGCGGATGCGCCCCTGGCACTGGGTGGTGCTGGACGCTCTGGTGGCCCTGATGCTCCTGCTGCCGTTCGGATCGAGCCGATCGCGTGCGCCGGCACATCAGAACCCGTGGCTGTCGCTACTCGTCCTCGGCGTCACCCTGGCCTTCCTGGCCCGCCGCCGCTTCCCGATGACCGTCTGCCTGCTCCTCACGGCTGCGACCGTCACCCTGGCCACCGCCGGGGCACCTTACGACTCCTACGGTCCGTTCGCGATGATGTTCGCGCTCTACAGCGTCGCGACGACCCGCTCCGGCCGCATCACCGCACTCGCCTCCGCCGCGGTCCTGGCGGCGGCCCTGGCGATCCTGACCAGCCTGCACTACCCGCCCTCGGTGACAACGCTCAGCGGAGTCGCCATCGGCGTGGCACCGTCGCTGACCGGCTACGTCGTACGCCAACAGCGGCAGTACCGCACAGCGATGGCCGCCGTACGCGCCCGCAAGATCGAGGCCGAAGTCACCTCCAGGATGGCCGACGAACGGCTGCGCATCGCCCGCGAACTGCACGACGTGGTGGCGCACGCGCTCAGCTTGATCACCGTCCAGGCCGGAGTCGCCGTGTTCCGCCGGCACGAAGCTGACCAGATGCGCGCCACGCTCACCGCGATCGAAGAGACCGGTCGCAGCGCGATGATCGACATGCGCCGACTGCTCGGCGTTCTCCGCGATTCCCCGACTTCGATGCCTGACGCCGACGTACTCCCCACGCCCGACCGAGCACCAGTCCCAGACCTGCTGGACCTCGGCACCCTCATCTCCCAGGCGGCTCAAGCGGGCCTGCGCATCAGCCTCCGGGAGGAGGGCGAGCGCCGAGTCATCCCCGCGGCCGTCGGCCTCGCGGTGTACCGCATCGTCCAGGAGTCCCTGACCAATATCCTGCGACACGCCCGAACCACCTCCGGCTCGGTCCTGCTCAGCTTCGCTCCGAACCAGGTCGCGGTCACCATCGCCAATCCCCCGCCGCCGGACGGCCTGCCACCGGCCCCGACCGGAACGCCGGGACACGGCCTGCGCGGCATGGCAGAACGCACCGAGCTGTTCGGCGGCACCTTCTCCGCAGGGCCCACGACCGACGGCGGATTCACAGTCGCCGCGAGGTTTCCCGCATGAGCCGCATCCTCATCGCCGACGACCAGGCGCTGCTGCGCGCCTCGCTCCGAGCCCTGGTCAACGGCTACGACGGCTGCGAAGTGGTCGGCGAGGCGGAGAACGGCGCGCAGGCCGTTCGCCTGGCCGCGGATCTCAGCCCCGACCTGGTGCTGATGGACGTCCGGATGCCCGTCCTGGACGGCATCGAGGCCACCCGCCGGATCACCGCGGCCGACTCCGGCGTCAGGGTCCTGATCCTGACCACCTTCGACCTCGACGAGTACGTCTACGAAGGCCTGCTCGCCGGAGCCAGCGGCTTCCTGCTCAAGGACTCGCCGCCGGCCGACCTGGTCAAGGCGATCGAGGTGATCCGCGGCGGCGAAGCCCTGCTCACTCCGGCCGCGACCCGCAGACTGATCACCGAATTCGTCCGGGGCCGCAAGGT
Source organism: Catenulispora sp. GAS73 (assembly GCF_041262085.1). Classification (NCBI taxonomy): domain Bacteria; kingdom Bacillati; phylum Actinomycetota; class Actinomycetes; order Catenulisporales; family Catenulisporaceae; genus Catenulispora; species Catenulispora sp. GAS73. The sequence continues at coordinate 161,070 of NZ_JBGCCM010000008.1, read as the reverse complement.
AAAAGGCCACCTCGCACCGACACCGGACGAGACCCTCGACACCCTGACCACCCGCGAACGCGAAGTGCTGACCCTTGTCGCGCGCGGCCTGTCGAACACCGAGATCGGCACCGAACTCTTCGTCTCGATGTCGACGGTCAAAACGCACATGTCAGCATTGCTGGCCAAGCTCGGTGCCCGCGACCGGGCCCAGCTGGTGATCCGTGCCTACGAAAGCGGCGTCGTGCGAGCGGGATGAGACCCCGCCCGCGCACACGCCTCAGTTGCCCCCAGCCACCCGCAACACCGCACCAGTGGTGAAACTCGCGTCATCGCTCAGCAGCCACGCGATGGCCGCCGCGATCTCCTCCGGCTCGCCGGGCCGACCGAGCGGAAGCATCGCGCCGCGCTTCTCGGCGCGATCCGCGTCTCCCATGTCGGCATGGATACGGGTACGCGTGACCCCGGCCTGCACCGAGTTCACCCGGATCCCCTCGCCTCCCAGCTCCTGCGCCAGGCCCACGGTGATCGAGTCGACCGCGGCCTTGGCGCCGGCGTAGTGCACGTACTCGCCCGGCGAACCCCGGGTGGCCGCACCGGAGGAGACGTTCACGATCGCACCACCCCCGCGCTTCGCCATCTCCTTGGCCGCGCGACGGCAGCACAGCAGATAGCCGATCACGTTCACATCGACGACCCGGCGGATATCCGCGACGTCGGCGTCCACGAGCCGGGTCAGCGGACCGGTCACGCCGGCGTTGTTGACCAGGCCGGTCAACCCTCCGAGCTCGCCGATCGCGGTGTCGAAGAGGCGCTCCACGTCCGCCTCGTCGGTGGTGTCCATCTTGACCGGCACGCAGCGGCGCCCGAGGTCTCGGACCTCCGCGGCGGTCACCTCGGCGGCGGCGTCGTCGCTGAGGTAGCTGAAGGCGATGTCGTGGCCGTCCCGGGCCAGGCGCAGGGCGGTGGCGCGGCCAATTCCCCGGCCGCCGCCCGTGATGATGGTGACGCGTTCCATACCGGCACGCTAGCCGTTCGCGTATGCGAGAGTTGGTCTTGATGACTGACGCGCAGATCGCCGACACCGGCCTCGGGGCTGGATCCGGTCCCGCAGCGGAGCCCGACAGGCCACCAAACAGCCGCCGGCACGCACTACGACAGCCGGAAGCCCTCATCCCGCTGATCCTGGTCGGCGTCTTCCTCGTGATGTGGGTCCTGGTGCTGGCCCGTCCGACGTTCCTGACCTCGTTCGACCTCTGGGCCCGGAACCACATCCAGAACGTGTCGCACGCGACGCAGGGGAAGAACCGCTGGCCGGTCTTCAAGAAGATCGCCGACCTCGGCGGCGGCGTCGCCGTCCAGGGCGTGCCGTTCCAGATCCAGGTGCCGATGGTCGCGATGGCCTTCGTCGGCCTCGGCGCCGCACTGCTCCGCCGTAGCTGGCGACCGGTCCTGGCGATGGCGGCGGGCTACGCGGCGCTGCTCGTGGTGCTGTTCCTGAAGGCCGTCGGCGACCGCCCCGGCCCCAGCATGGCCGGCCAGGCGATGTCAGGCGGCCTCGGCTACTTCCCGTCCGGGCACACCGGCAACACGATGCTGGGCTATGGCACCGCGGCCCTGATCCTGGCGTTCGTGCTCACCGGCCACCGGATGCGGATCGCGATCACCGTGGCGATGACGCTGTGGGCGCTGACCGTGGGCTTCTCGCTGGTGTGGATGGACTTCCACTGGGTGTCGGACGTGCTGGGTTCCTACGCGCTGTGCGGCGCCATGCTGTTCGGGGTGGCGCGGGTGCTCGGGTTCCGGATCAGCGCTGATCGCGCTTGAGCGCCCGCGACAGCGCCCGGAGAACAGTCTGCGCGCGGATGGCCTCACGGTCGCCTTCGAGGTGCAGTTCCTCGGCGGTCGGCCGGCCGGAAGCGCAATAGCCGACATAGACCAGCCCCACCGGCTTGCCGTCCTGCTCGGTCGGACCGGCCACACCGGTCGTCGACAGGCCGATGGAGGCCCCGAACAACCGCCGCACGCCCTCAGCCATCTGGCGCGCCACTTCAGCGTCCACCGCGCCCTGGCGCGCCAGCAGATCAGCGTCGACACCGAGCACCGAGGCCTTGATCTCGGTGGCGTACGCGGTCACCGAACCGCGGAAGACCGCCGAAGCACCGGGAACCGAGGTGATCGCCGCGGCCAGCAGCCCGCCGGTGAGCGATTCCGCGACCGCGACCGTGAAGCCCAGAGCGGTCCCGTCCTGGACCAGCTCGGTCGCGAGCCGGCCGATCTGCTCGGTCCCTACCGCTTCGTCCCGCTCCACCGCAGTCTCACCGCTCGCATCACGTAGTCCACCCCGGTCGCGACCGTCAGCACCAGCGCGGCGGCCATCGTCACCACGCTCACCCAGTGCCACCACGTGGCCGAGGTCGGAATCAGATAGAAGAGAATCGCAAAGCCCTGCAGGAAAGTCTTGAGCTTCCCGCCCTGGCTGGCCGCGATCACGCCGTACTTCAGCACCCAGAACCGCAGCAGCGTGATGCCCAGCTCGCGGGCGAGTATCACGATCGTGATCCACCAGTTCAGCTCGCCGAGCGCGCTGAGGATCACCAGCGCGGTGCCCATCAGGGCCTTGTCGGCGATGGGGTCGGCGATCTTGCCGAAGTCGGTGACCAGGTTGCGGGCCCGGGCGACCTTGCCGTCCAGGGTGTCGGTGATGTTCGCGACCACGAACACCGCGCACGCCATGGCCCGCCACGCCGCCGAGCGGCCGTGGTCGTGGGCGAGCAGGAAGCCGAAGAACGGCACCAGCAGCAGCCGCACCATCGTGAGGATGTTGGCCATGTTCCACAGACCCGCCGGGGACGCCTCCAGCGTCAGCGGGTCCGGGGCGGCGGCTTTCACCCGACCAAGCTTAGGGGAGTGATCGCCACGGCGTGCAGATCCACCCCCTCACTTCCCACCACCTTCGCGGGCACGATCGCGCCGGGCACGAGCTCCACCGCCGGCGTCCCCGGCTCCAGCGCCGGGACCAGCATGACCGAGCCGTCGACCTCCGGGCCCTGGAACGCCGCGCGGCCCTCGGCCACGCCGTCGTGCGCCACGGATTCCACCAGCACGTCGATCCGCTCGCCGACCCGGTCCTCGGCGCGCTGCGCGGTCAGCTCCTCGGCCAGGCTCGTCAGGTGCGCCACGCGCTCGGCGATCTCGTCCTCGTCGAGCTTGTCGTCGTAGCCGGCGGCCTCGGTGCCGTCCTCGTCGGAGTACCCGAACACGCCGATCGCGTCCAGGCGCGCCTGCGACAGGAACGTCTCCAACTCCTCGAAGTCCGCGGCCGTCTCGCCCGGGAAGCCGACGATGAAGTTGGAGCGGACGCCGGCGTGCGGGACCCGGGTCCGGATGGTCTCCAGCAGCTCCAGGAACGACTCGGTGCCGCCGAAGCGGCGCATCCGGCGCAGCAGGCCGGGAGCCGAGTGCTGGAAGGAGAGGTCGAAGTAGGGCACGACGCCCTCGGTCGAGGACATCACGTCGATCAGCGTCGGACGCATCTCGGCCGGCTGCAGGTAGCTGACCCGCAGCCAGTCCACGCCGTCGATCGCGGCCAGCTCCGGCAGCAGCGTCTCAAGGAGCTTGAGGTCGCCGAGGTCCTTGCCGTAGGAGGTGGAGTTCTCCGAGACCAGGACCAGCTCGCGCACGCCCTGCCCGGCCAGCCAGCGGGCCTCGTCGAGGATGTCGTGCGGGCGGCGGGACAGGTAGGAGCCGCGGAAGGCCGGGATCGCGCAGAACGAGCAGCGGCGGTCGCAACCGGAGGCCAGCTTGAGCGGGGCGGAGGGGCCGTCGTCGAGGCGGCGGCGCACGACGCGGCGGGTCGGCGGGGCGACCGGGGACAGGGTCGGGTCGTCGGGGCGCTCGGCGGCTGGGGAATCGGCGGTTCCAGACGCCGCAGCAGCGTCAACGATGTCAGCGGCGTCGGTGGCGTCGCCGTGACCCGGCACCGCCACGCCGCCCTTGGCCGACTGCCGGTCCACCGGCGACAGCGGCAGCAGCGTGCGCCGGTCGCGCGGGACGTGCGAGATCGGGCGCTCGCCGTGCAGGATCGCGGTCAGCCGCGAGCTGATGTCCTGGTAGTCGTCGAAGCCCAGGACCGCGTCGGCCTCCGGGAGCGCCTCGGCGAGCTGCTGGCCGTAGCGCTCGGCCAGACAGCCGACGGCTACTACGGCCTTGGGGCCGGCGCCTTCGTCCTTGGCATCGGCGGCCGCGATCAGCGTGTCGATCGAGTCCTTCTTCGCGGCCTCGACGAACCCGCAGGTGTTGACCACCGCGATGTCCGCGCCGTTGGGGTCCTCGACCAGGTCCCAGCCGTCGGCGGCGAGGCGGCCGGCCAGCTCCTCGGAGTCCACGTCGTTGCGGGCGCAGCCCAGCGTGACCAGCGCCACCGTGCGGCGCGGGGACGTGGGCGGAGTGGCTGGGGACAGGGTGCCGGACATGGCCACCAGGCTACAGCGCGCGGAATAGTTGGCCAGACACAACAGTTGTGTGCTAACAATGGTTACTGAAACACAACCTTTTCTTCGGGAGGCACCGTGCCCGAGATCGCGCAGCGCCGTCGCTACCTGATCCTCGTCATTTGCTGCATGAGCCTGTTCATCGTCGGGATCGACAACACCGCCGTGAACGTGGCCCTGCCGTCCATCCAGCGCGATCTGAAGGCCCCGGTCTCGGGGCTCCAGTGGACCATCGACGCCTACACCCTGACCCTGGCCTCCCTGCTGATCCTGGCCGGCTCGCTCGGCGACCGGCTCGGCCGGCGCCGCGTGTTCATGACCGGGACCTCGTTGTTCGTCGTCGGCTCAGCGCTCTGTGCGGTGGCGCCGAACCTCGGGGCGCTGGTCGGCTCGCGCGCCGTCCAGGGCGTCGGCGGCGCCATGATGAACCCGGTCGCCATGTCGATCATCACCAACGTGTTCACCGACGCCAAGGACCGGGCCAAGGCGATAGGTGTCTGGTCGGCGGCGTTCGGGGTGAGCATGGCGGCCGGACCGGTGGTCGGCGGCCTGCTGCTGAGCGCGACGAGCTGGCGGTCCATCTTCTGGGTGAACGTTCCGGTCGGGATCGCGGCCGTGGTGCTGACCGGGGTCTTCGTCCCGGAGTCCAAGGCCCCGACCGCACGCCGCTTCGACCCGGTCGGGCAGGTGCTCGGGATCACGTTCCTGGCCGGCATCACCTACGCGATCATCGAGGCGCCCCGCGTGGGGTGGATGTCGGGACGCACTGTCGCGGTGTTCGTCGTGGCGATCGCGGCGGCGGCCGGGTTCGTCGCCTACGAGCTGCGCCGCGCGCAGCCGCTGATCGACCCGCGGTTCTTCCGGAGCCTGCCGTTCTCCGGCGCCACGCTGATGGCGGTCTCGGGGTTCCTGGCGCTGTCCGGATTCCTGTTCATGAACACCCTGTATCTGCAGAACGCGCTCGGCTACAGCGCGCTGAAGGCCGGGCTGCTGACGCTGCCGATCGCCGTGGCCAGCGTCATCGTCGGCCCGCGCTCGGGACGGTGGGTCGCCAACCACGGGCCGCGGGTGCCACTGATCGCCGCCGGCGTGCTGCTGGCGCTCGCCGCCCTGCTGCTGACCGGGCTGAGCGCCACGACGCCGGTCGCACTGCTGCTGGTCGCCTACGCGATCCTGGGCCTGGGCTTCGGCACCCTGAACCCGCCGATCACCAACACCGCGGTGTCCGGCATGCCGCGGGCGCAGGCCGGGGTCGCGGCGGCGGTGGCGTCCACCAGCCGGCAGGTCGGGCAGACCCTCGGCGTGGCCATCATCGGCTCGGTGGTGGTGGCGCGGGCGACCGGCCCGGCCCGCACGGGCCTGCCGGCGGCCAGCCACGCGGGGTGGTGGATCCTCGTCGGCTGCGGCCTTGCAGTGTTCGTACTAGGTATGCTCACGACCGGGAAGCGCGCGGCGGCGACAGCCGCGCGGACCGCGGCGCGGCTCACGGAGCCGAGCGAGCGCACCACCACCGAGCCGACGACCGAACCCGGGATTGCCGCACTGCGATGAGCGACCACCCCAGCCACGACGCCTACCGTGCGCACGCCGCGATGCAGAAGCTGGTCCTGCACCAGCGCGACATCCGGCGCTCCGTGGAGGACGCGACCGGAGTGAGCTTCGGCCGCGCCCGCGCCCTGCGCCGGCTGGTGCGCGGACCGCTGCGGATGAGCGAACTGGCGGCCCGTCTGGGCTGGGACAAGCCCTACACCACGAACGTGGTCGACGACCTCGAAGAGCGCGGCCTGGTCACGCGCAGCGTGGCCCCGGACGATCGCCGCGCGAAGATGGTCGAGCTGACCGCCGAGGGGCACGCCGCCGCGGTGACCGCGATCCGGATTCTGGCCGAGCCGGCTCCGGGTCTTTCGCGGCTCAGCGATGAGGAGCTGGCTGTGGTGGCGGAGCTGCTGGAGAAGGCTTCGGCCGAGAGCGAGTGCTGAGGTTCATGCGCTCGCTCCGGCTCTGGCTCTAGCTCAGAAAACAAGAAACAAGGCACGGCTGAGGGCGGCGACCGTGATGGTCGCCGCCCTCAGATCTGTTCGCCCGCCGCTCGTCCCGCGCTTCAGCCGGCGACCGCGCCGGTCGGGTTCAGCGTCACGTGCACGACCTGGCCGCTGCCGCCGGCCGCGCCGAGGTCCTTGCCGTTGAGGGTCATGTGGACGGCCGCGGCGTTGCCGAGGGTCACCCCGAGCTGCTTGGGGTCCTGGAAGTTCTGCGTGCTGCCGGCCGGCAGGAGGTTGTCGAACAGGACCTTGCCGTCCGGGCCGGTGACGTTCAGCCAGCTGTCGGAGCCGACCGCGGCGATCCGGACCGCCACGCCCTTGGGCGGCGCCGGCGGCACGGCCGGGGGCGGCGGCTTGATCGCGGCGGCCTTCGGCGCGGGCACCGGGACCGCGGCCGCGGTGGTCTTGCCGTCGCCGCCGTCGCCGATCAGCTGCACGCCGGCGAAGACCACGAGGCCGAGCAGGGCGACCAGCATCGCGGCGGTCCAGTTGGCCGACTTGGGGTGACGCTCGATCTTGCCGGGGTCGTCCTTGCGGGGCGGCTGCGGCGGACGGACGGAGCCGGAGCCCTTGCCGGCGGCGAGTGCCGGCTTGCCGGTGATCGGGCCGTTGCCGCTGCCGCTGCTCTTGCCCCGGCTCGCGGCGACGAGCGTCGCGCCCTCGGCGGCGGGACGGATGACCCGGCTGGGGGCTCGTCCGGCGAAGCGCGCGGCGTTGTCGCGGGCGGCGCTGGTCGGAACGGCGTTGGTCGGAACCGCGTTGGTCGGAACCGCGTTGGAGGACGGGGCGCTCGACCTCTTGCCCGGCTCGGGGCTGTTCTGACCGGCCGCCGCCGAAGCGGGACCCGCGGCAGCTTCAGCGCGCGGCGTCACCCGCGACCGCCCCCGCACCGGCAGGTCGCTCGGCACGAACGGCGGGTGCTCCGCGAGCAGCGGCTCCGGGTCGATGCCGACAACCCTGGCGATGGCGCGCACGTGGCCGCGAGCGTAGACGTCGCCGCCGCAGTGCACGAACTCGCCGGCCTCGATCTCCCGCAGCATGCCCGGCCGAATGCGGGTGGCCGCGACGACGTCCTCGATCGACAGCCCGGCGTGCTGGCGCGCGAGCGACAGGCGGCGTCCGACGATCTGGGAGTCGGTGAGGTCGACCGGCTCCGCCGGCACCGATCCCGGCACCGATCCCGGCTCCGAAGCCGCGGCCGGCACAGCGGGAGCGACGTGCGCCGACACCGCCGCGTCCGCACCAGCCCCGGCAGCCGTCACGACCTCGGTAGCGGTGCCGGCGCGCGCCGCAGTCCGCGCGCCGACACCGCCCCCGACGCCCCCGGCGACGCCGCCGCCGGCCACCTCGTCCCCGACGAAGCGCTCACCGCGCAGCGAGTCCGCCTCGTCGAGCCCGACGCCCACGCCGTCCCGCTCGTCCTCAGCCCGCTGACCGCCCATGCGACACCGCCTCGATTCACCTGACCCGTAAGCCCGCCGGACCTCCCGCCGCGCACACCCCCACACAGACGGCTATGCCCTAGATCGAGTGGATTGAGGCGACCTGGCGCATGGATTCGCCCATATGTCGTATTGATAGGGCGCGCGGACCAGTCCCGATCGACTTGTCGACAAAGGGTTCAGCACGCGGCCGGTCAAGAGAAGTGGAACACTCGCGCGACCTTTCGGCGCGGTCGCGACCTACCCGGCCCCCGCCTCAGCGCGAATCGAATCCAGCAGACCTTCCAAGTCGTCAGGCCGCACCAGCACATCCCGGGCCTTCGCCCCTTCCGAAGGCCCGACCACGTTCCGCGTCTCCAGCAGGTCCATCAGCCGCCCGGCCTTCGCGAACCCGACCCGCAGCTTGCGCTGGAGCATCGACGTCGACCCGAACTGCGTCGACACCACCAGCTCCGCGGCCTGCAGGAGCAGGTCCAGGTCGTCGCCGATCTCCTCCTCGACGACCTTCTTCGAGCCCGCCTGTCCTGTGACGTCCTCGCGGTACATCGGCGTCAGCTGGTCGGTGCAGAACTTCACCACCGCCGCGATCTCGGTCTCCGACACGTACGCGCCCTGCAGCCGCTGGGCCTTCGAGGCGCCCATCGGCAGGAACAGCGCGTCGCCCTGGCCGACCAGTTTCTCCGCGCCCGGCTGGTCCAGGATGACGCGGGAGTCGGCGAGCGAGGAGGTCGCGAAGGCCAGCCGGGACGGCACGTTCGCCTTGATCAGGCCGGTCACCACGTCCACCGACGGCCGCTGGGTGGCCAGCACCAGGTGGATGCCGGCGGCGCGGGCGAGCTGGGTGATGCGGACGATCGAGTCCTCGACGTCGCGGGGGGCGACCATCATCAGGTCCGCGAGCTCGTCGACGATCACCAGCAGGTACGGGTACGGCTGGTACACGCGCTCCGAGCCCGGCAGGGGCTTGAGCTTGCCGGCGCGGACCGCGGCGTTGAAGTCGTCGACGTGGCGGAAGCCGGAGTCGGCCAGGTCGTCGTAGCGCAGGTCCATCTCGCGGACCACCCACTGCAGCGCCTCGGCGGCCTTCTTCGGATTGGTGATGATCGGCGTGATCAGGTGCGGAATGCCCTCGTAGCTGGTCAGTTCGACCCGCTTGGGGTCCACCAGGATCAGCCGGACCTGGTCCGGGGTGGCGCGCAGCAGCACCGAGACGATCAGGGTGTTGATGCAGGTGGACTTGCCCGCGCCGGTCGCGCCGGCCACCAGCATGTGCGGCATGCGCGTCAGGTTGGCCACGATGTGCCGGCCCTCGACGTCCTTGCCCAGCGCCACCATCATCGGGTGGGTCTCGCCGGTGGCCTCCACCGAGCGCAGGACGTCGCCCAGCGCCACGTTCTCGCGGTCGGTGTTGGGGATCTCGATGCCGATCGCGGACTTGCCGGGGATCGGCGACAGGATCCGCACGTCCGCCGAGGCGACCGCGTAGGCGATGTTCTTCGACAGCGCGGTGATGCGCTCGACCTTGACCGCCGGGCCCAGCTCGACCTCGTAGCGGGTGACTGTCGGGCCGCGGGTGAAGCCGACGACCTTGGCGTCGACGTTGAACTGCTTGAACACCTCGACCAGCGCGGCCACCACGGCGTCGTTGGCCTTGGAACGCATCTTCGGCGGCGCCCCGACGCGCAGCATGTCCGGCGGCGGCAGCTTGTACTCGGCGTCCGGGTCGACGCTGGCCGCGTACAGCTCCATCGCGGCCTGGACCGCGTCCTTGGGCGAGGACCCCGTGGCCGCCGCGGAGGCCCCGACCTTCTTGCCGCCGGCCTTCCGGCTGCGCGGCACCGCGACCGGGATCGGCACCTGCGTGCCGTCCTCGACCGGCGGCAGCGCGTCCACCACCGCGTCCGGGGTGACGTCCCCGGCCTCGTCCAACATCGGGATGAAGATCGTCGGCTCGTTCTCGACCGTTTGCTGAAGTCGCTGGTTGCGCACCTCGTTGTCCGAGGGGTCGTCCTCGGGGAGGATCCCGTACGGGTCGTCCTCCTCGTCGGCCAGGGCGTCCGGATCCTCGCGCTCGCCGAAGATCATCCAGTGCAGGAACCCGCCGGCGTGTCCGCGCCCGGCCCGGATCCGCTCCGGGATCCGGTACACCGGCGTGGCGGTGATCACCAGGACGCCGAACAGCAGCAGCAGGATCAGCAGCGGCACCGCGACGAACGAGGACACCGTCGAGACCAGCGGCGCCGAGATCGCGTAGCCGACCCAGCCGCCGGCGTTGCGCATCGCCGTCGCCCCGTCCGCGGGGTGCGGCATGTGGCCGGCGATGTGGATCAGGCCGACCGCGGCGACGGTGAAGGCGCCCCAGCCGATGGACATCCGGTTGGTGTCGGCGGCCTCCTCCGGCCGCCGGATCACGCGCACCGCCAGCCCGAAGACCAGCAGCGGGGTGAACGCGCCGACCCGGCCGAAGCCGCCGGCCACGATCGCGACGACGGCCTGCGGCACCGCGCCGGGGAACCCGTGCCACAGCGACGCGGCCATCACTATGCCCAGGCCGATCAGCGCGAAGCCGAAGGCGTCGCGCCGGTGGTCCGGGTGCAGCGCCTTGGCCCCCTGCGAGGCGCGCCCGGCGCTCCGGCGCGAGCCGGAGGCCAGCTTGCCGATGCCCTTCTCCAGCGGCCCGGCGTTGCGTGCGGAGCGCGCGCGGGAATTCTTCGGCGGAGGTGCGGCGGAGTTCGCCGTGTCGGAGGCGGCAGCCTTGCCGCGCCCCTTCCTGGCAGCGGCGCCCCTGGCCGCTCCCGCCGAGCCGGCCGCCCCCGAGGTCTTCGAGGAGGAGGTCTTCGAGCCGGACTTGGACGCGGATGTGGCTGCCGTTGCCTTGCTGTTCTTGGAGGGCGTACGGGTGGCCATGATGACCAGGCTACCGGTGATGTCCCACCGGTACCGCCCGCCACACGCAAGTCGTCTGAGCGTGGAGACCCGCGAGCGGCCGGACCGCCGATTCCCGTCTCGGCGGCCGTTCAGGCTAAAGTAGTTCGGTCGGCCCCTTGTGGGTGCCGCGCACGTGCACGCGTACGCGCCCTTTCCCACGTGGGCCGATCCCTAATTCATCAGCTGGTTCGTCCGCGTCGGCTCGACGCGCCGGGACTATCGAGGAGGGCCGTCGTGGCCGGTGCCAAGAAGGAAAGCAAGACAGCACGCGCATCCGTGCGGGCCGGTGCCGGTGGTGCCGGCGGCGGGCGTGTCTTCGGTGACATGAAGCGGTTCACGCCGCTGGGCGGTGGCTTCTGCTACTTCGCCGCCGGCGACGGCAAGAACCTGCACCTGAAGGTGGACTCCGAGGAGCTGTTCGGCCTCCTGTCCGCCATCGAGGGTGCGGACCGCACGAAGATCGACGCCGAGGTGGCCGAGCTGGCCGCCAAGTTCGGCGACAAGGTCCCGGCGTGGAAGGCGCTGGCGGAGAAGCTGTCCGCCGGCAACCTGGCCGAGGCCGCTGCCTGAGGCGACACCGCGTATCGCACGTGGTACGCACAGCGAGCCCCTGACCCGACCGGGTCGGGGGCTCGCGGCGTATCATTCCTGCGAAGGCGGCCCGTGGGGCCGTCAGGGTGCTGCCACCCGCGCCGGAGCGTTTCGAGCCGGCCGCCGGAGCGGCGGGTATGGGGAGGAAGGAGCGAGGCTGCGTGGTCGGAATCCCCATGACCAGCGCCGACCTGGCTCGTGTGGGCTTCGAGACCTCACCGCTGGTGAACCTGGTCCGCGGGCTGGACCAGCTGGGCTCGACCCGGCCGCTGCGCCCGGCGCACCGGCGCTGGCTGGCCGGCGCGCTGCGGAACATCCCCGAACGCTGCCGGCCGGTGATGGAGCTGCTGAACGCGGTCCCCAACTACGCCCCGGCCTTCCTGATCCCGAATCTGCCGCCCAGCGGGAACCTGCACCGCGGCCTGGACGAGGAACTGGACGCGCTGCGCGCGGTCCGCGACAGCCAGCTGGCGCTGGACTTCTCGATCTTCGACACCTGGGACCGCCGCCCCTCCCGCGCCTACGACGCGCTGCGCGACCGCGGCGAGCGGCTGATACCGATGTTCACCGACGCGATGCACGCGCTCTACACGGCCTGCCTGGCCGAGGACTGGCCGGACATCCGCCGCACCCTGGACGCCGACATCGGCCGCCGGGCCCGGCAGATGGCCACCGACGGCCCCGGCGCGGTCCTGAACGACCTGCACCCCAAGCTGCGCTGGGAGCCGGAACAGCTCTCGCTGGCCGTCGCCAAGGTGCCGGACTGGCGCTACGACCTGCGCGGCGACGGGGTGACGTTCACCCCGTCGGTGTTCGGGCACTACGTCGGCTCGCTGATCGCCCCCGGACGACGCTCGATCATGGCCTATCCGGTCTCCGACCTGGACGCCGCCGCCGCGCTCAGCACCGAGGGTCCGCCCCACGACGGCCTGGCCGCGCTCATCGGCCGGGCCCGCGCCGCCGCGCTGCGCGTCATCGGCGACGACCCCACGACCGGCGAGCTGGCGGTGCGGCTCGGCGTCAAGGCGCCCACCGCGTCCGCGCACGCCGCGGCGCTGCGCTCGGCCGGCCTGGTGGTCACCGAGCGGACCGGACGCAGCGTCCGGCACCGGCTGACCGGCCTCGGGGCCGAGCTGATAGCGGCGAATCGCCGGTAGCCCCCGCCGGCCCCGGCGATCCGGTCGTCAGGGGATGTCACGGCGGCGACGCGAGCGCGGCAGGCCGCGCTCGGACATCGTATGGCCGGGACCACCTGTGTCCGCCGGATGCGGACCGGCGATCCCGGCCACCCCCGTTACCCCCGTATCCCCGTTCCCCCGTGTGAACCCCCGCCCCTGACCCCCCGGTGAGGTGCCGTGTTGCTTGGGTTCCCCGGTCGAGACGGCGGGCTCCGCCCCACGAAGGCCCCGTCTCGTCCCCGGGTATCCATTACAGCTCGCGGGAAAGCGGCGGGCCATCCTTTCGCTTCTGCGGCGAAAGGATGGCCCGTGACAGCCTTCGAAGGCCGGCCGAACAGCGGATCAGACCTCGACGACCACCGGCAGGATCATCGGCCGGCGGCGCGTGGTGTTCGACACCCAGCGCCCGACCGAGCGCCGCACCAGCTGCTGCAGCTGGTGGGTGTCGCCGATGCCCTCGGCCGCCGCGTCCGCCAGCGCCGCCACGATCAGCGGCTTGGCCTGCTCCAGCGTCTGGTCGTCCAGACCGAAGCCGCGGGCGGTGATGACCGGGCCGGTGACGATGGCGCCGGTGTCGGCCGACACCGCGACGAACACCGACACGAAGCCCTCGTCGCCGAGGATCCGGCGGTCCTTCAGCGAGGCCTCGGTCACCGAGCCCACCGAGCTGCCGTCGACGTAGACGTAGCCGGCGTCGACCTTGCCGGTGATGCGCGCGACGCCGTCGACGAGGTCCACGGTCACGCCGTCCTCGGCGATCACCACGCGGTCCTCCGGCACGCCGGTCTTCATCGCCAGGTCGGCCGCGGCGCGCAGGTGCCGCCACTCGCCGTGCACCGGCATGAAGTTGCGCGGCTTGGCCAGGTTGAAGAAGTACAGCAGCTCGCCGGCCGCGGCGTGCCCGGAGACGTGCACCATGGCGTTGCCCTTGTGCACGACCGTGGCGCCCCAGCGGGTCAGCCCGTTGATCACCCGGTTCACCGCGTTCTCGTTGCCGGGGATCAGCGAGGACGCCAGGATCACGGTGTCCTCGCCGGTGATGCGTACCTGGTGGTCGCGGTTGGCCATGCGGGACAGCGCGGCCATCGGCTCGCCCTGCGACCCGGTGCACATCAGCACCACCTTGTCGTCGGGCAGATCGTCGATCTCCTTCAGATCGATGATCAGGTCCGCGGGCACCTTCAGGTAGCCCAGGTCGCGGGCCACGGCCATGTTGCGGACCATGGACCGGCCGACCAGCGCCACCTTGCGGCCGTGCGCGGCGGCCACGTCGCAGACCTGCTGGACGCGGTGCACGTGCGAGGCGAAGGAGGCCACGATGATGCGCCCCTTGGCCCGGCCGAACACCCGGTCCAGCACCGGCGTGATCTCGCGCTCGGAGGTGACGAAGCCCGGCACCTCGGCGTTGGTGGAGTCCGCCAGCAGCAGGTCGATGCCGGTCTTGCCGAGCTCGGCGATGGTCGCCAGGTCGGTCAGCCGGTCGTCCAGCGGCAGCTGGTCCATCTTGAAGTCGCCGGTGTGGAACACCGTGCCGGCCGGGGTCTTGATCGCCACGGCCATGGCGTCCGGGATGGAGTGGTTGACCGCCACGAAGCGGCACTCGAACGGCCCGATCTGCTCCACGTCGCCCTCGACGACCTGCAGCGAGTAGGGCCGGATCCGGTGCTCGGCGAGCTTGGCCTCGACCAGCGCCAGGGTCAGCTTGCTGCCGATCAGCGGGATGTCCGGCGCCTCCTTGAGGAGGTACGGCACACCGCCGATGTGGTCCTCGTGGGCATGCGTCAGCACCACGCCGACCACGTCGTCCAGCCGGTCCCGGATGGAGCTGAAATCCGGCAGGATCAGGTCGACGCCGGGCTGGGCCTCCTCCGGGAAGAGGACGCCGCAGTCGACGATGAGCAGTTTGCCGCCGTACTCGAAGACGGTCATGTTGCGACCGATCTCTCCGAGTCCGCCGAGCGGGGTCACTCGCAGCGCGCCTCGCGGCAGCGGCGGGGGTCCGGAGAGTTCCGGATGCGGATGGCTCATGCAGTTTTCCTTTGTGTTCCGCGGACCGCTGGTCCGCTCCTTGCTAGATCTTCACGCCGCCTTGGGCGAGATATGTCTTGAGCCGGGCCTGCTGCTCCTCGGTCGCCTCGACCAGGGGCAGCCGCACCGGGCCGCCGGGCAGTCCCAGCATGTTCATTGCCGCCTTGAGGGAGATCACACCTGGCAGACTTGTCACACCGGCGTGGACCGGCAGCAGTTCGGCGTGCAGGCGCGCGGCTTCGAGCACGTCGCCGCCCAGATACGCGGCGATCATCGCGCGGATGCGCGGCGCCGCGAGGTGCGCCGACATGCTCACCACGCCGACCGCCCCGACCGAGAGCCAGGGCAGGGTCAGCGGGTCGTCCCCTGAATAGTAGGCCAATCCGGTGGCGGCGATGACCTCGGACCCGGACACCAGGTCGCCCTTGGCGTCCTTGACCGCGACGATCATGTCGTGCTCGGCCAGCCGCTTGAGGGTGTCGGTCTCGATGGCCACGCCGGAGCGGTGCGGGATGTCGTAGAGGACGACGGGGCGCGTGGTGTGGTCGGCGACCGCGGTGAAGTGCCGGTAGAGGCCTTCCTGGGTCGGCTTGTTGTAGTACGGGGTCACGACCAGGAGCGCGTCGGCGAGGCCCGCGGCCTGCCGGGCCAGCGCGAGCGTGTGCGCGGTGTCGTTGGTGCCGACGCCGGCGATCACCGAGATCCGGTCGCCCACCGCCTCGCGGACCGCCCGGAGCAGGTCCGCCTGCTCGGCGTCCGAGGTGGTCGGCGCCTCGCCGGTGGTGCCGGAGACCACCAGGCCGTCGTTGCCCGCCTCGACCAGGTGGGCGGCCAGTTTCTGCGCACCGTCCAGGTCCAGGGATCCGTCCGGGTGGAAGGGCGTGATCATCGCGGTGATCAGCCGGCCGAAGGGCGCCCCGGTGGACCACAGGTCGGGGGCGGATTCGGCGGGGTGCGCGTTCTCGGGCATGGCACAACGGTACCGGGCCGTGCAGGTGATCGAATAGCTGGCTTTGCTTACGTGAATCGGGTAGCCGCGCTGAATGGACAGACCCCGTCTCCACCGCTCGGGGGTCCGGTGGGGACGGGGTCCACCGTGGTTAACAGACGCGCACGGGGCGCGTTACGGGTCTGGTCTCGGCCCCGGTCGTTTTTCACTCTTTAGGACTACCAGGAGTGAGCACTTCGCGACTGAGGAGGATTCGCGCGGTCAATAGAAGCAGTGCCCGCTGTCGCCTTCCGGGGCCGGGAGTCCCTATCTCCCCAACGTTATTAAGGAGCGACCCGGCCATTCGCCTGCCACGCCGCGTAAGTCAGCGGCATCAGCTCGGCGAAATGTTCTTCCATCTTCTCGGCGACCATCTCGATCTCGCGCTGCGGGAAGGACGGGAACGTGGCTTCCTCGTGCTTCGTCCGCAACGACAGGAAGTGCATCAACGCACGCGCGTTACACGTGGCGTACATCGAGGAGTAGATGCCGACCGGAAGAACGGTGCGGGCCACTTCGCGCGCGATGCCGGCGTCCAGCATCTCCAGGTACGCCGCGTAGCTCGCCTCGCAGGACCGGCGGACCGTGTCCTGGACCGTCTCGTGCTGCTCGTCGGTGCCCGGGACGAACACGTACTTGCCCGGCTTGCCCTCCTGGACCAGCTTCCGGTCCGGTCCGGGTACGTAGAACACCGGATCCAGCTTGCGGTAGCGCCCACTCTCCTCGTTGTAGGACCAGACGCGGTGCCGCATGAATTCTCGGAAAACAAAAATCGGCGCGGCGACCAGGAAGGTCATCGTGGAGTGCTCGAAGGGCGAGCCGTGCCGGTCGCGCATCAGGTAGTTGATGAGGCCGCCGGAGCGCGCGGGGTCGGCACCGACCTCGTCCAGGGACTGCTCGCCCTTGGTCGAGACCCGGGCCGCCCACAGGACGTCGTTGTCGGAGGCCGAGGCCTTCACCAGTTCCACGGTCATGTCCGAGCGGAACCGTACGCTCTCCATCTCATCGCTCACCGTCCGAGCCTACCGGCGCCTGACCTGTGACGACGCCGGTGCGGACAGTGCGGACGGTGCGAATGGGCAGCGCCCGGGGGAGAACAGCGGTCGGCCGGTCAGCTCCCGCTGCCGCGCAGCGCGTCCGGCGGCATCATCGTGTCGATGTTGTAATACGGAGCCAGGTCCAGGCCCTGCATCAGGGTCAGGACGCGGTCCACGCGGGCGACGTTCACCGTGGTCGGGAACGTGCCGAAGCTGATGCTGGCGGCGACCGTGGAGTTGGCCATCGTGCCGTAGTGCGCCTGCATCTCGGTCATCGCCGTGGCGCGCTGCGAGGTGGAGTTCTTGGCCTGGTTCAGGGCCCCGGTGAAGGCCTTGAACAGGTTGGTCTTCTCGACGGCGAAGTCCTGCTTGGTGAAGTAGCCGCCCATCGGCATCGCCTGCGTCGAACCGCGGGTCAGGTCCATCAGCTCGACCAGCTTGTTGTTGTTCGTCGCGTAGCTGTAGTACGGCTCGGGGATGACGGCCGCCAGGTTGGCGTCCGCGCTGCCGGTCACCTTCACGGCGAGGTCGCCGGGCGCTATCGACTTCAGGTGCGCCGTGGAGTTGGCCAGCTTGATCCGGAAGCTGTTGGCCAGGTCCGGGAGCGAGGTCATGAGCATGATCGTCGGGACCGTGTAGGCATCGTTGGCGTCGTTGGTGCCCGCGGTGGGGACCAGGAAGCCGCCGGCGGCGTCGAAGACGTTCTTGATCTCCTGCGCGTTCTTCAGTCCGGTGACCTTGCTGAGCAGTTGCACGCTGCCGTCGCCGGCGGTGTAGCCCTCCGCGACCAGCTGCAGCCGGTAGGCGCCGGTGGACTGGGCCAGGATCGCGTGCACGTAGTCGTCGTAGACCAAGTCGACCTTGCCGTCGTTCAGCCCTTGGAGGGCGTCCTGGTAGGTCTTGTAGGAATCGTCGATCGTGACGTCGATCCCCTGGTCCTTGAAATAGCCCTTGTCGACGCCGGTGTAGATCGGCAGCGCGCCTATCTCGCCCTTGGGGATGCCTATTCGGAGCTGATGCTGCTCCAAGGCGCCGTGGGCCGGCATCGCGGCCGACACCGTCGCCGAGGACGTGCTGCTGCTGCACGCCGCGGCGGCACCGGCGGACGCGGTGAGCACCACGCAAAGGACGATCGCCGAGGTCCTGCGCGAACGGGCTCGGGGTTTGGCTGATCGCACTGCGCTGCCCCCTGCAAAGGTTTCGATGAAGCCGGTCGGCGCATCGTAATACATGGGCCGCCGGGCCCCCTACGTCACCGTTGAGATCGACTAGCACTAATGCACGAGTAAGGATACGCACATACGCGGAGTCACCGCCCGGCTTATCCCCCTATAACGCAACTAATCGCCCCTCTGTCAACCCCCGCCCTTGGCCTCGCTCGCTCTCCTGTGCTGGAATGCGTTGCTTGAAACCTAGAGACCGCGAGCCATGTGTGGCGCCCCACCCGCCGCAGTAGCGGCCCGGTCGCAAAGAAAGCTGTGAGGGCCAGTGCAGACTCGACCCGTGTCCCCGCGCCGTCCGCCGGCTCCTTTCCCGGAGCGCGGTGCCGGCGCGCCGCCGCCCGGCGGATCCATATCCGACGCGGCCGCCGGCCGCACTGCTCCCGGAGAGCTTCCGCGCGGGGCTCGGGATGGAGTGCTGCCAGGACAACGGCCGGTCCCCACGTCGCAGGAGACCGAGGGCAGCGGCGGGCACGTGCCCCCACCCCCGCCGCCCACCGCGTCCGCGAACCGTTTCGCCCCCCGCAACTGGCGCGTCCGCACCCGACTGGTCGTCCTGGTCATCGTGCCGCTGGTGGCCACCATCTTCGGCGCCGCGGCCCGGATCGTGCAGCAGGTCGGCAACGTGCAGACCTACGACCACGCCAAGACCATGGCCGCCGCGGCCAGCCCGCTGTCCGACCTGATCGACGCGCTGCAGGACGAGCGCGACATCAGCATCGAGATGATGGCTTTCCGGGGCCCGTCCGGCAACGCGGACTCGGCCACCCTGACCAACCTGACCACCAGCATGGCCACGCAGCGCAAGGCCACCGACCGCGCGACCGCCGTGATGCAGCCGGTGCTCAACAAGATCGACGGCTCCTACCCGGCGGACACGCTGGCCGCGATCGCCGACGCCAAGGCCAACATGACCGGCGTCCCGGCGCTGCACCAGGCCGTGGACGGCGCGTACTCCAACCCGCTGAGCGTGTTCGACCAGTACAACAAGGTGCTGGACAGCCTTGACGGGCTCTACGAGTTCGTCGCCGCCGACGCCGGCGACCAGCAGCTGATCAACGACGCCCGGTCGCTGGCGGACCTGGGCAAGATGACCGAGACGACCTCGCGCGAGCGCGGCTTCCTCACCACCCTGGCCGTCTCCATCGACCCCAACCAGAACCAGGACAACCTGGCCCGGCTGCAGGGTCTGATCTCGGACCTGGCCTCCACTCGCTCGGAGTTCAAGACCGTCGCCATCGCGTCGATGCAGCAGTCGCTGAGCGACACGGTGGACGTCGGCGAGTCCTACACCGGGGCGAACCAGTACCTGACGACCATCGACGACAAGCTGGCCAACAACGGCGCCAGCGACAACGGCGACCAGCTGGTCCCCGGCAGCGTCTACACGCAGTACAACGCGTTGCTGGACCGCTACAAGCAGGTCCGCACCCAGCAGGCCGCGGCCCTGGTGCAGCGCGCGGACTCACTGGCCAACAGCGCCCGCGACACCATGTACCTGAACATCGGCATCATCGTCGGCGTCCTGCTCGTGGTGTCGGTCGCCACCGCGCTTATCGCGCGCTCGCTGGTGCGCCCGCTGCGGGTGCTGCAGAACACCGCGCTGGAGATCGCCGGCAACCGACTGCCGGAGATGGTCCGCCGCCTGCGCGACGCGGACGGCAGCGAACCGATCGAACCGATCTCACCGATCGCCTTGTCCAGTACCGACGAAGTGGGCCAGGTGGCCCGCGCGTTCGACGAGGTCCACCGCGAGGCGGTCCGGCTGGCCACCGAGCAGGCCATGCTGCGGAACAACGTCAACGCGATGTTCACCAACCTGTCCCGGCGCTCGCAGTCGCTGGTGCAGCGCCAGCTGCGGCTGATCGACGAGCTGGAGAACGCCGAGCAGGACCCGGACCAGCTCGCCTCGCTGTTCAAGCTGGACCACCTCGCGACCCGTATGCGCCGCAACGGTGAGAACCTGCTGGTCCTCGCCGGTGAAGAGCCCGGGCGCCGCTGGTCCCAGCCGGTGCCGCTGATCGACGTGCTGCGCGCCGCGGCCTCCGAGGTGGAGCAGTACGAGCGGGTCACGCTGCGGGACCTGCCGACCGTCGAGGTCGCCGGCCGCGCCGTGAACGACGTCGTCCACCTGGTCGCCGAGCTGCTGGAGAACGCGACGTCGTTCTCCGCGCCGGAGACGAAGGTCTCGGTCACCGGCAACCTGCTGAACACCGGCGGCGTGATGCTGGAGATCGAGGACTCCGGCATCGGCATGACGCCGGAGGAACTCGACGACTCCAACGAGCGGCTGGCCAACCCGCCGGTCGTGGACGTCGCGATCTCCCGCCGCATGGGCCTGTTCGTGGTCGGCCGGCTGGCCACCCGGCACGGCATCCAGGTGCGGCTGCGCCGCTCGGCCACCGGCGGCATCACCGCCCTGGTGCTGGTCCCGGCCGCGCTGCTGGCCGGCAACCTGTCCGACGCCCCGGCGGTCGGCGGCAACCGCGGCACCTTCGGCGACATCGCCGACACCGGCCAGCTCCCGCAGCTCACCTCGACCGGCCTGCCCCGGCGGCCGGCCGGTGCGGTGCGCGCCGAGCAGCGCGAACTGGCCCCCGGTGCGGACCCGCAGCAGGGCCCGCCGGCCCAGGCCCCGGCCCCGATGCCGCCGTTCGGCGGCGAGCGGGTCCCGGTCGGCGGCGGCGACGGGGACGGCTGGGAGGACGTGAGCCCGGCGGCCCCGCCGTACCGCAACACCGACGCCACCCCGCCCGGACTCGCCGAACTGCTCGCCGAGACCGAGGCCATGACGCACGGCGTGACCCCGGTCATCCGCGAGGGCGACCCCGGCGACCCGGGCAGCAGCGGCGCCTTCGAGCGTCCGGAGTTCGTGCTGCCGGAACCGGAGCTGGACGGTCGGCTGGCCGAGGCGCTGGACGGGACCGCGACGTACGACTTCCGTCCGAACCAGGCGCCCAGCGGCCCGCCGGCTCCGCCGGCGAACACGGAGAACACCGGCCAGTTCCGGATCAGCGCGGGCAGCGACGACATGCGGCTGGACTTCCGGGTCGGCGACGGGGGCCCGGCGATGCCGCCGCCTCAGGCCCCGCCGGCCCAGCCCGCACCGCTGAACTTCTCCTCCAGCTTCGACGACCTGCTCCCGAACATCCCGGACATGGAGCACACCGGCGAGTTCGCGGCCTACCGCGAAGCCCAGCAGGAGGACCGCGACGACCTGCTCCTCCCGCCGCCGGCTGGCCCCTTCGGGACCCCCGGCCAGCCCTCGCCGGCCTCGGGCGGCTTCAGCACCAACACCGACTCGCTGTCGGCCAGCGGCCTGAACAACGACCTCGGCGCCGAGCTCGCGGCGGGCGACCCCTACGCCGCTCCCGGCGAGGTGCGCATGACGCCGTTCGGCGGGCACCTGGACAGCGGGTTCGGCAACCAGGGACAGGGTCAGCAGGGTCAGCAGGGACAGCCGGGACAGGGCCAGGGCCAGCAGAATCAGGGCCCGGCGGCACCGACCGGCGGACAGCAGTCCGGCGAGCTCTACAGCGGTCCCGCCTTCGAGGCGCCGCAGTACGGTCAGCCGGCCGCTCCGGCCGGCACCGGGTACGGCAACGACGGGCCCTCCTTCGGCCGCCGCCCGATGGGCGAACCGCTGACCGGCCCCGGCTACGAGGCTCCACAGGAGGCTCCGCGGTTCGAAGCGCCGCAGTACGAGGCGCCGCAGTTCGGCGACACCTCAGCGCCAAGTGGGCTCGGCGCTCCGGCGGGGACCGGCTTCGAAATGCCTTCGTTCGAAGCCCCGCCCGCCCCGGGAACGCCGACCGGAACCGGGTACGGCAACGACGCTCCCTCGTTCGGCCGCCGCCCGATGGGCGAACCGCTCACCGGCCCCGGCTACGAAGCCCCCGCGGCGTTCAACCCGAACGCCCCGGCGGACAACGACCCGAACGACCCGATGGCAGGGCTCAGGAACCCGTTCGCGGCGGCGCCCGAGGCCCCGCCGAACACCGGCACCGGCTACGGCAACGACGCGCCCTCCTTCGGCCGCCGCCCGGTCGGCGAACCGCTGACCGGCCCCGGTTACGAGAACCCGCAGTACCAGCCGCCGCAGTACGAGGCTCCGCAGTACGAGGCCCCGCAGTACGGCGACCAGCCCGCCGCCGACCTGTCCGGCTCGGGCTTCCACACCCCGCTCGGCGCCACGCCGGGCAACCCGATGGGCGACACCGGCTACGCTCCCCCGGTCGGCGAACCGCTCGCCGGGTCCGGCGCGCCGGACCCGCTGTCGTCCTCCGGCACCAACTACGCCGACTACCCGGACCCGCTCACCGCGCCGATCGAGTCGATCCCGATGGACCCGGCGGCGCACAACACCTCGATCTTCAACGCGATCGAGTCCGAGTGGTTCCGGGTGCGGGCCGGCGAGGGGACCGCCGTTCCGCAGAACGCTCTGGAGGTCGGCACAGTGCGTCCGGCCGAACCGGTCCGGCCGGCCGTGCCGGGACCGCGTTCAGAGCCCGCAGGAGACCCGCTGGCGGGCTCCGGCACCGGGTACCCGGTCCAGGGCCCGCAGGCCCTCGCCGAGCCCGTCCAGGCGGCTCCTGCCGCGCCCACCCCGGCCCCGCCGACCGCCCCCGAGGCCGGTCCCGGAGCCCCGACCACGCCGGCGCCGTCGGCCGCCGACTCCGCGGTCGGCGGGGCGGCCCGGCCCGCCGCACCGCACGAGGAACCCAAGGAGCCCATGAACGACGACCAGAGCTCCGCGGGACAGGCCTGGCAGTCGCCGGGTGACGAGGGCTGGAAGGCCGCCGAAGTGGTCAGGAAGCCGGTCGCGGCCGGGCTGACCCCCAAGGGCCTGCCCAAGCGCGTCCCGCGGTCCAACCTGGTGCCCGGCTCGGCGGACGGCAGCGGCGCCGCCAAGACCGCGCCCTCGCCGATCCCGGCGCGCTCGGCCGAGGCCGTGCGCTCCCGGCTGGCCAGCTTCCACAATGGGCTGCGCCAGGGCCGCGACGCCGCCGGCACGCCCGGCGAGTCGCAGCCCTCCGATCCCGCCAACCCCACCGCGTCCGACGGCCCGGCCGCCTTCGGTGCTCCTGAGCCAGGAAAGCAGGACTGAGCTACCGTGAACGACCCGAACCTGACCCAAGCCGCCAGGAATCTCAACTGGCTGATCACCAACTTCGTGGACCGCGTACCGGGGGTCGCGCACACGGTGGTGGTCTCCTCCGACGGCCTGCTTCTGGCGGTGTCCGACGGATTCCCCCGCGACCGCGCCGACCAGCTGGCGGCCGTGGCCAGCGGCCTGTCGTCGCTGACCCAGGGCGCCGCCCGCATCTTCGAGGGCGGCGCGGTGACGCAGACCGTCGTGGAGATGGTCCGTGGTTTCCTGTTCGTGATGGCCATCTCGGATGGTTCGGCCCTGGCCGTGCTCGCTTCCTCGGATTGCGACATGGGCCTGATCGGCTATGAAATGGCCCTGCTCGTCGAGCGGGCCGGCGACGTCCTGACGCCGGCACTGCGTGCCGAGCTCCAGTCGTCGCTGCCGCGCTGAGAGGACGCCCGGTGACCCCCCTTCCCCAAGCCGAGACGAGCGACAGGAGCACGCGGCCGTGAGCAGCGCGCACGATTCCTCGCCCCTCGTCCGCCCCTACGCGCTGACCCGGGGCCGCACACGGGCCCGTTACCAATTGCCCATCGAGGCGTTGGTATCCACGACGGACAACGGACGATCGCGCCTTCCCGGCCGGGAGCCGGAGCACCAGCGCATCTGCGAGCTGTGCGTCGAGCTGAAGTCGGTCGCGGAGGTCGCGGCGCTGATGCGCATGCCACTGGGGGTGGTCAGGGTGCTGTTGGGCGACATGTCGGACGCCGGCCTGGTCACCATCCAGCAACCCGGTGAGACCGATTCCGGCCAGCCCAACCTCGCGCTCCTCGAACGAGTCCTCATCGGGCTCCGCAATCTGTAGAAAGGAGGCCGTGCAGTGAACTACTCCCCTTACGGACAGGAGCCCGAGCCGCAGCCCGCGGTGGGCCCGACCACGTCGGTGAAGATCGTCGTCGCCGGCGGCTTCGGCGTCGGCAAGACCACCTTCGTCGGCGCGGTCTCGGAGATCGCCCCGCTGACCACCGAGGCCGTCATGACCGCCGCCTCCGAGGGCGTGGACGACCTCACCGTGGTGCCCGGCAAGGTCACCACCACGGTGGCCATGGACTTCGGCCGCGTGTCCCTGGACCGCGAGCTGATCCTGTACCTGTTCGGCACGCCGGGTCAGAACCGCTTCTGGTTCATGTGGGACGACCTGTGCCGCGGCGCCATCGGCGCGGTGGTGCTGGTGGACACCCGCCGGCTGGCGGACTGCTTCTCGGCCATCGACTACTTCGAGGACGCCGGGCTGCCGTACATCGTCGGTGTGAACTGCTTCGACGGCATGCTCACCCACGAGGTCGCCGACGTGCGCGAGGCGCTGTCGATCCCGCCGGACGTGCCGGTGGTCACCTGCGACGCCCGCAGCCGGGAGTCCACCAAGCTGACCCTGATCCGCCTGGTGGAGCACGCCATGTCACGCTTCGCAGCGGCGGCGGCATCCTAGGTAGGCGACGATCGTGTAACGCCGAGGGCGGCACCGGGTTCCGGTGCCGCCCTCGGCGTTTACGCTCCTTGCATCCACTGATGTCCACCAGTGTCCGAATCAGGCAGGTCGAGCATGTCCGGAACGATAGCCCTCACCCGCCGCAGCGGGTTCCAGCTGCGTCCGCGGCCCTACCGGGTGTGGATCGACGGCGTCGCCGTCGGCCGGCTCGCGCAGAACGGCGCCGCCGAGTTCGCCGTGGACTCCGGCGTGCACGTGGTCGAGCTCTCCCTGGACGGCATGTACTCCAAGAAGGTCTCGGTGGAGGTCCGCGAGAACTCCACCCGGCGGCTGCACTGCGGCGCGCACGGCCCGCTGGCGTTCAGCGCGTTCGGTCTCCTGCTCCCGGGCCTGGCGATCAGGCTGACGCTGACCCACTGAGCGCGGGTTCGGCGCCGGCACTGTTCGTCACCGGAAGGTTCCGCAGCGTGTGCGGCATCTTCCAGCCGGCGGCCAGCCGCGAGGCGTGCACCGGCCGTCCGCCGCCGAAGAACTCGCAGAACTTCATGATCAGCGGGTCCCACGCCTCCGGGTCGATGTAGTGAGTCCCCGGGATGACCAGCTTCTCCTCGACGTGCGTCCGCAGCACCTCTACCTCGAACGTCGTCAGATGTCCCTTACCGCCGACCGGATGCGCCGTGGTCAGCCGGCACTCCATCTGGATCGGGCACTCCAGGATCCGAGGCGGGGAAACCAGTTCCGAGAGCTGTTCGGTCAGGCCGGCCAGGCCGAACTTGTCGCGTTCGGTCCGGTAGCCCTGCTCCACGCGGTACGGCGAGACCTCCTTCCGCGCGGTGGTCATGGCGATGCGGTCGACGTACTCGACCATGTCGGATGAGGGCAGGTTCAGGACGCACTCGCCCTCGCGGGCGATGTTGGCGGAGGTCTGCGAGGAGTTGCCCAGCCCGAGCACCGCGTTTCCGTCGAGCCACCAGGCCGAGGACATCGGGGCGATGTTGGGGGTGCCGTCCTCGTTGCGGGTCGTGATCAGGACGACGGGGGTTCCGAAATACAGGACTTTGATACCGGGAACGGTGTGCATGCATCAATCGTCCGCCGCCCCGCCCGCCCTCACCGGCGGATTCCGGACCTGTCACCGATCAAGGGCGGACAGCCCCAGGATCTCCAGAAAGGCCGTGACCGCCGCATTGTCTTCCACACCTTCGGGGGTCGCGACGAACACCGACCGCGGGGTCACCTCCTGGGGATCCAGCGCCACCACGACCACGTCCGGCCGCACTGAGGCGGCCGCCAACGTCGGGACGAGCGTGACCCCCAACCCGGACGCGACGAACCCCTGCTTCGCGGACCATTCCAGGACCACGTAAGGGATCCGCGGCTGGAAGTCCGAGTCCTGCACCCCGGCGATCAGCGTGTCCTGCGTGCGCGGCTGGCCCGCGATCCAGTTCTCGCCTTCGAGATCGGCCAGCGACAGCAGGTCCCGGTCCGCCAGGCGGTGACCGAGCGGCAGCGCCACCGACAAGGCGTCGTCCATCAGCTTGCGCAGACGCACGCCCTCGAAGGCCGGCTCGGGGTGCGCCGTCCCGACCACCGCCAGGTCCAGGTCGCCCTCGCGGACGTCCACGACCAGGCCGCGGGTGAGCCCTTCGGTGTGCGTCACGACGACCGCCGGATGCGCCCGCCGGAAGGCCGCGATGGCCCGCGGGATCAGGGCCATGTCGGCCGTCGGGATCGCGCCGAGCCGGAGGCCTCCGCCGCCCAGCGTCCGGACGGCCCGTACATCGGCCACAGCGGCTCGCAGACGGCCTACGACGGCCGTCGCGTGCGGGACCAAGGCCCGGCCTTCCTCCGTCAGCCGTACGCCCCGTGGGAGGCGGTCGAACAACGGGGCGCCGACCGCCGACTCCAGCGCGGCTATCTGACGCGATATCGCCGACTGCGTGTAGCCGAGCGATCCGGCCGCCGCGGTGAACGACTCGCGTCTCGCGACCTCCAGGAAGACTTCGAGCAACGCGGTGTCCATGGCGAGCCATGCTAGTCGGGCATGGGATACATGCCGACTATTCGCTTCTGGTATCACGGCGCGCGACATAGCTTCGCTCCATGACCGCTTTCACTCTCGACAATCCCGCCGGCATCCCCAGTTCACAGCACAAAGCCTTCTCCAACGCCGCTGTGATCCCGCTCGGCGACCGCACACTGCTGATGCTGGCCGGCCAGGTGGCGTGGGACGACGACCACAAGATCGTCGGCGGCGGCGACCTGCGCGCCCAGACGCGCCGAGTCATGGACCTGATCGTCCAGCTGCTGGCGGCGCACGGCGCGACCCTGGCGGACGTCGTCAGCCTCCGCACATTCCTGACCGACATCTCGCGCATCCGCGAGTACGGCGACGTGCGCGGCGAGTACTTCCAGGGACTGCCCGCACCGACCAGCACCACGGTCGAGGTCGCGTCGCTGTTCCTGCCGGAGGCGCTGATCGAAGTCGAGGCGACCGCCGTCATCTGAAACCATATCGAGGCCGTTTTCTCAGGTCAGCGGCCCACAACGGGCCTATCCTGGCTGAGTGCCAACGGTTCGGGTCGGCGACATCGACGTCTACTACGAGATCCACGGCGAGGGTCCGCCCCTGATATTCATCGGCGGCCTCGGCGTGGATCTGACCGTGTTCGCACCCTTCACCGACCTGCTGGCCCGCAGCTTCCGCGTGATCACCTTCGACAACCGCGGCGCAGGCCGCACCGACAAACCGGACTCGCCGTATTCGATCCCGATGATGGCCGACGACACCCTCGGCCTCATGGACACCCTCGGCATATCCCGCGCCCACGTAGTCGGCGTCTCCATGGGCGGCCGCATCGCCATGGACCTCGCCGCCGAATACCCGTCCCGCATCGACCGCCTGGTCCTGATCTCCACCGCCGCCACCGGAACCGGCCGATTACGCCTGTCACTCCCGGCAAGAATCCTGGGCCTCGCCAAACGCCTGCACCTCATCCGCGGAGCAGGCGAGCTACAGCGCCAACCGCACTACGCGCACCACCACCAACTCACAGCCAGCACCACCTACGACGGCACCGACCGCCTCCCCGCGATCACCGCCCCCACCCTGATCCTGCACGCCCGCCGTGACCGCAGCATGAAGCCCGCCACCGCCCTGGCCACCCGCATCGGCATCCGTGACTCAGAGATCGAGTTCTTCCGCGGCGGCCACATGTTCTTCATGCTCACCCAGCGCGACGCCGTCGCAGCGCGCGTTGAGGACTTCTTGCAGGACTGGCGGGATCGACGCTGGCCGTCGACGCTGGCGGAGATCTAGCGAACCAGCCCCACAGCCGCCCGCAGCCCCTTCACAAACCGCGCCGGCTCGTACCGCCCCGGATCGGTCAGCACCAGCCGGGCCGCCATCTCCGCGAGCGTCACCACCGTGTGCGCGATCAGCTCCGGATCCAGATCGGCCGGCGCGTCGAACGTCCGCGTGATCCACCGCCCCAGTTGCTCCGCCGAGGCCAGCACCAGCCCCCGCGTCTCCTCACGCGCCGCGTTGAACTGCGGGGGCATGTCGGCCATCGGCAGCACGATGCAGGACCACCGCTCCGGCGCGGCCCGGACCGCGGCCAGGAACCCGTCGAGCGCGTCGGCCAGGACATCCGCGGGATGCGCTCCGTCCTTGAGCCCCTTGCGCAGCCCCGGCAGCAACTCCACCAGTTGCTCCAGTGCCGCCCCCTGCTCCCGCCGCAGCAACTCCCCCAGCAGCGCC
The DNA here is from genome assembly GCF_041262085.1 of Catenulispora sp. GAS73. Lineage (NCBI taxonomy): Bacteria > Bacillati > Actinomycetota > Actinomycetes > Catenulisporales > Catenulisporaceae > Catenulispora > Catenulispora sp. GAS73. Next base: position 132,803 of record NZ_JBGCCM010000008.1, on the reverse strand, counting down.
TCCCGGTTCGGGAACACGCCGTAGACCACCGGCTTGGTGACCCCGGCAGCCGCCGCCACCGCCTCCATCGTCACGGCCGCGTGCCCGTCCCGGACGACGATGCGCAGCGCCGCGTCCAGCAACTCCCTGCGACGCTGCTCGATCGGTACCCGCGGCGCGTACTCGCGCCGTCGCCGTCCGCTCTCCGCCGCCACACCGGCCCCCTTTACAAAGCTACTCCCGCGTAGCATATTGCTACGCGCCGGTAGTAATTCCGGCTCCCACTGTAGAGGAGGCACACAAGATGCCCCACCCCAGCGCCGCGGAAGTCCCCGTCTCCCCCGACCGCGGACCACTGCGCAGCCTCGACAACGGCTTCTTCGGCCCGGACTCGGTGAGCTGGCGGGTCTGGACGTCGCCGACCTCGCTGATCGGCTTCCAGCGCGCCGTCGTGCTGGAGCACTTCGACCCTCCGCTGGCGGCGGCGGTCGCCGACAGCGGCGGCATCTACGAGGACCCGCACGGCCGCCTCGACCAGACCCTCGCCTACTTCCTCACAGTGGCCGTCGGCGACAGCCGCACCGTGGTTCAGGCTTCCGAATTCCTCATGCGCGTCCACGCCAAAGCCACGGGCGTCGAACCCATTACCGGGAAACGCTATAGCGCCAACAACCCAGAGTCCCAACTGTGGATCCATATAACGGGATGGCACAGCGTCCTGAAGTGTTACGAGCTCTATGGCCCCGGCCGCTTGTCCAAGGCCGATGAGGACCGCTACTGGGCCGAGTGCCGCATCGCCGCCGAGCTCCAGACCTGCGACCCCGCCGACGTTCCACGCAACCGCGAAGAGGTCAAGGCGTACTTCGAGAAAGTGCGTCCGCAGTTGAGCTCCTCAGAGCGCGCGCACCGCGGAATGCACTACCTGCTCTACCCGCCGCTCCGAAAGGTCGGCTTCCGGATCTGGGCCGCGTCCCGCTTCACGGCGATCCTGAGCATTCACTCCCTACCGACATGGATGCGCCGTACAGGCGGGTTCCACCAGTGGCGGCTTATAGACCTCGGCATACGTATAGCGCAGCCATTCATCCGCATGGGGACGCGCATCGCAAAGGTGCCGCGCATCGGTATCACCGTCATCTCACCGGTCGCCCCGGTAACCGGCAAGGTTCTGCGCCAGCACTACAGATCCGCGCCGCCGCAGACCCCCGCGGTCCTCAGCCCAACGCAAGCCCGCGAACTCCACGGAACGATGGGCTCACGCCGCACCGATCAGCAGAAGCAGGCTGTATCCCCGAACGGGTAGCCGGATCAGGCCTGCAGACGGTCCAGCTCAATGGCCTTGCGCAGCGCCTTACGCGCCCGCGACCGATCCCGGGCATCGTTGTAAGCCAACGACAGCCGATACCACCCGCGCCAATCCTCCGGATCGGCCTCGACCTCGGCCTTGCGCTTCTCGAAGATCTCGTCGGCGGCACTCAAATCCGGCCGCCCCGAGGGCCGGCGCGGGATCTCCTCCGTCGGCCACAGCCCCTCGGCCTCCAGCCGGGTCCCGAGGCGCGAAGAGGCATTGCCCATCCGCACCTCGGTGACCACGAACCAGGCCCCCACCACCGGCAGCATCAGCACGCCGAGCCCGAACACCACGAGCACCGGCTTCCCGGTCGCCATCAGCCACACCCCGCGCTGGACGGCCAGCAGCAGGTAGAAGCACAGGATGACGACCAGGATCAGGGCCGTGGTGCGGTTGCGCATAAGAAGGGTGCCTATCGGGGTTCTACAGATCCAGCAACGCGTCCAGGCCGACAGTCAGGCCGGCCGGGAGCGTCCCGGTCTTCTTGCAGGCCAGCACCACGCCGGGCATGAACGAGGCGCGGTCCAGCGAGTCGTGGCGGATCGTCAGGGTCTCTCCGACGCTGCCGAGCAGCACTTCCTGGTGCGCGACCAGACCGCGAAGCCGCACCGAGTGCACCGGGATGCTCTCGACCACGGCACCGCGAGCACCGTCCAGACCGGTCTTCGTGGCGTCGGGCATCGGCGCGCTCCCGGCCGCGGCACGGGCCTCGGCGACCAGCTCCGCGGTGCGGGTGGCCGTGCCCGAGGGAGCGTCGACCTTGTCCGGGTGGTGCAGCTCGACGATCTCCACGCTCTCGAAGTACGGCGCCGCCGTCGCCGCGAACCGCATCATCAGCACCGCGCCGATGGAGAAGTTCGGGGCGACCAGGACCCGTACGTCGGTGCCGTGCAGCAGCGCGCGGACCTGGTCCTGCCGGGCCTCGTCGAAGCCGGAGGTGCCGACCACCACGTTGATCCCGTTGCGGACGCAGAACTCGATGTTCTGCACGGTCACGCCGGGGTGCGTGAAGTCGACCGCGACCTCGGCGCCGGCCTCGACCGCGCGCTGCGGGTCGTCGTCGGCGTCGATCTGCGCGACCAGGTCCAGACCCGGCGCGTCCAGCACGGCGCGGCAGACGGCCTGCCCCATCCGGCCGGCCGCGCCGAACACCGCGACCTTCACGACTCCCTGCGCCAGAGCGGCTGTCATCCCAGGGCCCCTTCGAACGATGAAGCGTCTTCGTAGTCGCCGATGACCGCGACCGCCTGCGGCTGCCGCAGGAACTCCTCGGCAACCGTTTTGACGTCCTCCAACGTCACCGACTCCACCCGCTCCAGCAGTTCCTCGATGGTGAGGTGCTCGCCGTAGACGAGTTCGTTCTTGCCGATCCGGGTCATCTGCGACCCGGTGTCCTCCAGCGAGAGCACCGTGGAGCCGCGCACCTGGCCGATGCCGCGGCGCAGCTCCTCCTCGGTGACGCCGCCGTCGGCGACCTTGGCGACCTCGTCGCGGCAGATCTTCAGCACCTCGGTGAAGTTCTCCGGCTGGCAGCCGGCGTAGACGCCGAACATGCCGCAGTCGGCGTGGTGCGTGGAGAAGCTGTAGACCGAGTAGGCCAGGCCGCGCTTCTCGCGGACCTCCTGGAACAGCCGCGAGGACATGCCGCCGCCGAGGACGGTGGACAGGATGCCCAGCGGGTAACGACGGCGGTCGTTGCGGGCCACGCCCGGCACGCCGAGCACGACGTGGGTCTGCTCGGTCGCCTTGGACACCAGGCGCAGGCCGGAGTGCGCGACGCCGCAGTCGCCGCCGATGCGCGGGACGACCGGCTGGCGGTCGGCGTCCCGGACCCCGCGGGCCTGCGCGAACGCGGCGTCCACCAGCGCCACCACGACGTCGTGGTCGAGGTTGCCGGCCGCCGAGACCACCAGGTGGTCGTCGGTGTAGTGGGAGTGGTAGTACTCGGCGATCGCGTCCCTGGTCAGGGCATTGACCGAGGCCACCGAGCCGAGGATCGGCCGGCCCAGCGGCGAGTCGCCGAGCAGGGCGAAGGCGAACTCGTCGTGGATCTGGTCGGCGGGCTCGTCCTCCGTCATCGCCATTTCTTCGAGGATGACGTTGCGCTCGGAGGCCACGTCGTCGGGGCGGATGAGCGCGGAGGTGACCAGATCGCAGATCACGTCGATGGCCAGCGGCAGGTCGGTGTCGAGCACGCGCGCGTAGTAGCACGTGTACTCCTTGGCGGTGAAGGCGTTCATCTCGCCGCCGACCGCGTCCAGGGCCGCCGAGATCTCCAGCGCCGACCGCTTCGCCGTGCCCTTGAAGAGCAGGTGCTCCAGGTAGTGCGTGGCGCCGGACTCCTCGGCGTGCTCGTCGCGCGAGCCGATGCCGGTCCAGATGCCGAACGTCACGGACCGAACAGATGGCATGGTCTCTGTGACCACGCGCAAACCGCCGGGCAGGACGGTACGGCGCACAGTGCCGTTGCCGTTCTGCCCGGCGATCAGGGTCTCGACCGGGTACAAGGCTGTTACTCGGCCTTCGCCTCAGCCTTGGCCTCGGCGCCCTCGCCCTCCGGCAGCACCGGGATCAGCGAGAGCTTGCCGCGGGAGTCGATCTCGGCGATCTCCACCTGCACCTTGTCGCCGACCTTGATCACGTCCTCGACGTTCTCCACCCGCTTGCCGCCGGCCAGCTTCTTCAGCTGGGAGACGTGCAGCAGGCCGTCGCGGCCGGGCATCAGGGAGACGAACGCGCCGAAGGTCGTGGTCTTCACCACGGTCCCCAGGTAGCGCTCGCCGACCTCCGGCATCGTCGGGTTGGCGATCTGGTTGATCGTGGTCCGCGCGGCCTCGGCGGCCGAGCCGTTGGCGGCGCCGATGTAGATCGTGCCGTCGTCCTCGATCGTGATCTCCGCGCCGGTGTCCTCCTGGATCTGGTTGATCATCTTGCCCTTCGGGCCGATGACCTCGCCGATCTTGTCCACCGGGATCTTCACCGAGATGATGCGCGGAGCGAACTCGCTCATCTCGTCCGGGACGTCGATGGCTTCCATCATGACGTCCAGGATGTGCAGGCGGGCGTCCTTGGCCTGCTTCAGGGCGGCGGCCAGCACCGAGGCCGGGATGCCGTCCAGCTTGGTGTCCAGCTGCAGCGCGGTGACGAAGTCCTTGGTGCCGGCGACCTTGAAGTCCATGTCGCCGAAGGCGTCCTCGGCACCGAGGATGTCGGTCAGCGCCACGTACTCCGTCTTGCCGTCGATCTCAGCCGAGACCAGGCCCATCGCGATGCCGGCGACCGGGGCCTTCAGCGGCACGCCGGCGTTCAGCAGGGACATGGTCGAGGCGCAGACCGAGCCCATCGAGGTCGAGCCGTTGGAGCTCAGCGCCTCGGACACCTGGCGGATCGCGTAGGGGAAGTCCTCGCGGGCCGGCAGGACCGGGACGAGCGCGCGCTCGGCGAGGGCGCCGTGGCCGATCTCACGGCGCTTGGGCGAGCCCACGCGGCCGGTCTCACCGGTGGAGTACGGCGGGAAGTTGTAGTTGTGCATGTAGCGCTTGCGCGTCTCGGGGTTCAGCGTGTCCAGCTGCTGCTCCATCCGGAGCATGTTCAGCGTGGTGATGCCCAGGATCTGGGTCTCGCCGCGCTCGAACAGCGCCGAGCCGTGCACCCGGGGCACGACCTCGACCTCGGCGGACAGCGGACGGATGTCCCGCACGCCGCGGCCGTCGATGCGGACCTGGTCGCGGATGATGCGCTCGCGGACCAGCTTCTTGGTCAGCGCGCGGAACGCGCCGCCGATCTCCTTCTCGCGACCCTCGAACTGCTGCGCGAGCTTCTCCACGACCAGCGCCTTGACGCGGTCCAGCTCCTCCTCGCGCTCCTGCTTGCCGGCGATGCTCAGCGCGTTGGCCAGCTCGGTCTTGGCGGTCGCGGTCACGGCCTCCAGGACGTCGTCCTGGTAGTCCAGGAAGCGCGGGAACTCCGCGGTCTCCTTGGCGGCCTGCGAGGCCAGCTCCTGCTGGGCCACGCACAGCGCCTTGATGAACGGCTTGGCGGCCTCCAGGCCGTCGGCGACGACCTCCTCGGTCGGGGCGGTGGAGCCGCCGGCGACCAGGGCCACGGTCTCGCTGGTGGCCTCGGCCTCGACCATCATGATCGCGACGTCGCCGTCGTCGAGCACCCGGCCGGCCACGACCATGTCGAACACGGCGTCGGCGAGCTCGGTGTGGGTCGGGAAGGCGACCCAGCGGTCCTGGATCAGGGCGACGCGCACGCCGCCGATCGGACCGGAGAACGGCAGGCCCGCCAGCTGCGTGGAGGCGGAAGCGGCGTTGATCGCGACGACGTCGTAGAGGTGATCCGGGTTCAGCGCCATGATGGTCGCCACGACCTGCACCTCGTTGCGCAGGCCCTTCGCGAAGGAAGGACGCAGCGGCCGGTCGATGAGCCGGCAGGTGAGGATCGCGTCCTCACTGGGCCGGCCCTCGCGCCGGAAGAACGAGCCGGGGATGCGACCCACGGCGTACATGCGCTCCTCGACATCCACCGTCAGCGGGAAGAAGTCGAGAGAGTCCTTGGGGGACTTCGAGGCGGTGGTCGCCGAAAGGACCATCGTCTCCTCGTCCAGATACGCGACGACGGACCCGGCAGCCTGACGGGCCAGCCGGCCCGTCTCAAAGCGCACGGTGCGCTGGCCGAACGGGCCGTTGTCGATCAAAGCCTCGGTGGTGAAAACACCCTCGGACAAGAGGTACTCCTCAGTTCGTATGCGGCGGACTGAAGAGGACGCGTTTGTCGTGGGCCCACGCCGCCGTGTGGCGGCCCGGTCTTCGATCGAAGCCCCCGGGTGCGTTACCTCCCGAGGGCCACTACCGAAGATCGGCGCCCAACCGGCCACTTCGACGCGAGCCACGTCGCGCAGTGCCTCTTCAGTTCCCTAAAACGTATTGAACTTTTCCGCTACCCACTCTAACCGGAAAAGTCGCCAGCTTGGTCCGGCCCGGCACACAGCGGGTACACGACAGGAGCGGTCCGTGACGAACGGACCGCTCCTGCTCACAGCATGTGGCTGGGAACCGACTAGCGGCGCAGCCCCAGCTTCTCGATCAGCGCACGGTACCGCACGATGTCGGTCTTCTGCAGGTACCCCTGCAGCCGCCGCCGCTGCCCGACCAGCAACAGCAGACCCCGCCGGCTGTGGTGGTCGTGCTTGTGGAACTTCAGGTGCTCAGTGAGCTCGTTGATCCGGTACGTGAGCAGCGCGATCTGCACCTCCGGGGAGCCCGTGTCGCTCGGCCCGGTCCCGTAGTCCTCAACGATCTTCTTCTTCGTAGCTGCGTCCAGGGACACCTGTGACTCCTCGTAAGATTGTGGTCGCTGAGCGCCCCCGGTCGTCTCCACGGGGAACCACACCAACTCGCGGCCGACTGCCAACGGTACCACCCCCGCACCCGCCCCACCGCCACACCCCGGGGAGGCCCCACACCCCATGAGCAGCACCACCCACACCTTCCGCATCAGCCTGGACCACCTATCAGCCCTCCGCAGAGCCCTAGCGGACCTCGAAACCACCCTCGGCACAGCCCACGCCCACCACTGGCCCACCATCGACCCCACCCTCCACACAGGCCCCGCGGCGTGGCGCCTGGAGAAAGGGGACAGCGCCACATATGTATATGGACTGCTGAACGAAGCCAGCCCATTGGGCGACACGCACGCAGACATGGTGCGCCGCCTGGAGGCCTGGTACCACCGCATCCACGAAATGGTCACCGCCATGACGACCTACGCCGACCAGACGCGCGAGAGGTACAGCGCAGCTGATGAGGCGGTCGCGGCTGCCATCTTGCGGGTAGCCGAGGGCGGGGGCGCGGGCGCGGCGCTCGAACATGGCGTCGGTAGGGGCGAGGACGCAGCCGACACGGGCGGAGGCACGCCGTGAGCGAAGGCCAGTTCGCCTACAGCGGCTTCACACTCGACGAGCTACGCAGCCTGGCCTCATCACCACAGGTCGGCACAATGCAGGCAATGCCGCAGTCCTTCCGCGCACTGGCCGACCACGTCGGCGAGGTCGCGGACCTCCTGACCCACGCCCAAGCCGACCTGCCGAACTGGTGGAAGGGGCCGGCCGCCGATCAGGCGGCGGCCACGCTGGGACGCGCCGCGGCGGAGGCACGGGAGTTCCACGGAAGCGCCCTAGCCGCGGCCGCCGCTGTCAGTCGATGCGCCCAGGTCGTCGCCGAACAGCAACATCAGATGATGAACGTGCCTGAAGCGCCAGAACCCGGCGTCACCGATGTGGTGCGACGACCCGCAACGCCGTTCGAAGCCCTTGAAGCTGCGCGGCAGGACGCCAGCTACCAGGCTGCGCACGAGCAGGCCGTACAAGTAGTCAACGGCATCGCCGCTCAGTACGTAGAAACCCGCCGACAGCTTTCAAATATCGGCGCCTTCCGGGCCGAGAATTTTGACTCATCGACGGGAGCCCTGTCGGATCCTAAATCAAACATTGAAGACCCTTTAGGAAGCATCTCGCGCTCGTCAGAGCCCACAGCGACCAGAAGATTCGATTTCGGCAAGACGCAGTATGCACCACCAGGAAAGGCCCGAAACACCGAAACGACCATCTCTACAGGAAGCAGGAATTCAACGAGATCACCCCACCACGCAGTAGGCGAACCCGGATCGAACGTAGAAGATCCGGCAAGTGTAATCCTGTCTTCCCATAGGGCCGCCGACCGCGCAATAGACAATGAAGCCGCCGATCCGGCTCAAACTGATGCTTCGGGCCGGCAAACGGAGTATGGCCCGAGCATAAGCGCCAGCCACGTAGCACTCGGCGACACTAATAACACTCAACCTACAAGCAAAGCCGCTACCCCGGAAGATATTCCCGACGAATATACACCTCCAAGCTACCTTCGGCCTAGTGGAGCTCTAAGCAGACCAGCCGCGAACCACTCGGACTCTGCAGCTCACAACCCACGCGCCTATGCAATTTCGAGAAAGAGTAGCCCCTCTGCATTTTCCCAACGCCAGCCTGAAAACACCGAGAAGATCGAATATGACATCCCGCCAGATGGGAAAATGTCACTTTCGCCTTCTCTCCAGGCGACACATGAAATGCAGTCCGACGCTTTAGGCAGTGAAAACTCCGCAATAATTCCTCAATATAGCGGCGTGGGCGCCGGACACCGCTCCGACAAGGAGCGCAATCCCCGTCCCGCCTACCTCAAAGAACGAAAGAGTGTATGGCAACCCGATACAGTCGCAGCACCCGCAGATGGCATCCTCACACCAGACTGGTTCGAGCATCAGTAGCCTTCGGCCTCGCTGTGGTAACAACTAGCTTGGCGCACGCGTCAATCGACCGCCAATGGGCCCTTCGCTACCTTCACGCCGATGAGATTTGGCAAACCACGCGTGGCGCTGGCACAGAAGTAGCAATCATTGATACTGGGGTACAGCCGGATGCGGACCTCTCAACAAATCTTTTGCACGGAGCAGACTTCTCGAACACAACCGGCGCCAACATTGGCGATGGCCAAACCGATGTAGATGCATATGGCCACGGCACCGGTGAAGCTACGTTAATCGGCGGATCCGGCCTAAGAACGCTCGGGCTAGCTCCGGCCTCAAGTATTCTTCCAGTAAGAGCCTCCGACGGGACTAGCGCCGTACTGGTGTTTGGGATTATCCCGGCACTCAAATATGCCGTCTCTCACGGATCGCGCGTAATCAACCTTGCGCTCACCCTCGACTTAGATGACCCCGATATTCATCGCGCTGTTGAGGATGCGCTCGACCATGATGTCGTGGTTGTCGCGGCCGTTGGGAACGATGGCACTTCGCAGCAGTACTACCCGGCGGCGTGGCCTGGGGTGGTTGGGGTGGGGGCGATTGATAGTTCGGGGGCGGTGTGGGGTCAGTCGAATAGTGGGGCTGATGTGGCTTTGGTGGCGCCTGGGGTTCATATTTTGCGGGATGATAATCAGGGGCGGGTGGGGTATTCCGATGGGACGTCGGAGGCTACTGCTTATGTTTCTGCTGCGGCTGCTTTGGTGCGGAGTGCGCATCCTCGGTGGAGCGCTGGGCAGGTGGTTGCGGCTTTGGAGAGTACGGCTGACAAGCCTGCTGCTATGCGGGGGGCTGCTCGGGATGACCGGTATGGGGCGGGGATTTTGGATGTGTTGGCGGCTGTTCGGCTTGCGGAGCCGCCGGCGGTTGGGGGGTTGGCTGGTGCGCCTGCGCGCGGGGGTGGTGGTGGGTTGGGGTGGGTGTGGTGGGTTGTTGGTGGGGGTGCGGCGGGTGTTTGTCTGATCTTCTTGGGGGCGTGGAGGTGGGTGCGGCGGGCCTGAATGGGTCGCTGGTGGGTGGTGGGGTGTGGTGCGTTGTCTCGGACCGCTGGTGCGTTATGCGCCGCTTATATGAGTTATGCGAAATGGTCACTTTGCCCGCCATAGACCACTTCCATCAGCTAACGTAGATCGTGTCAGAACAGGCGTGCGGGGAACACGTCGAAGGGACACGACGATGGTCGACCCGCTGAGCCAGCTCACTGATGCGACGACCTGCCTCGCCGCGCTTGATCCGCTCGCTTATGACACCGATGGCAGCCTTGCGGTCGCGCGGGCTGCGGAGCAAGTCTCGCGCGCCGCGGACGGGGTGCTCGTGCGATGTGTGCGGACGTGGCACGACCGGGGTGATCCGGTGCAGACGCCGGAGACCACGCGGGAGGAGTTGTCGTGGCGCGCCACGGATGCCGCGCGCAAGGCCCTGATCGTTGATCTGGGGCGGACGCGGGGGGATGCGGGGCGGCTGATCGCCACGGTCAAGGCTCTGCGGAAGGATCCGCCGACTGAGGAGGCGTTGCGGACCGGGGACATCTCCGCGCCGCAGGCCCGGATCATTGCTGAGGCGCTTGCCGCGCTGGCGCATCAGCCGGATGAGGTCGTCGACCAGGTTCGCAAGGCGCTGATCGCCAGAGCGATGGCGGAGGGGGCTGAGAGCCTGCGGGAGCATGCGGAGGACGCTGCTCATCGCGTGGCGCCGACGACGGTGCTCAACCGGGCACGGGCCGCGGAGGCCAAGCGCGGATTCCATATGACTCCTGTACTCGACGGCTATGTGCCTGGCGGGTGGCTCTCCACTACTGGTGGCGATGCGCTGCTGACGGCGCTGGATTCGCTCGCTGACCAGCGCTCCGAGGATGGGGAACGGACCGACGACGGGGGCGATGAGCTTGGCAGGGCGCGGGCTGATGCGCTCGTGCAGCTGGCCGAGGATCGGCTTCGCACCGGAGACCTACCGCAGCGGCACAACGGCCCGACGACGATGACCATCGTCATGCGGGCTGACACCGCTCAGGCGCTACCGGGGGCGCCAGCTGCGCGGACGGGGCGCGGGAGGGCCGTGCCTGCGGCGGAGGCCCACATGTTGCGGTGTGAGGCCGCACTGCGGGCCGTCCTGGTGGACGGCGACGGCGAGATCCTGTGGCAAGGGCGCAAGCGTCGGCTGGCGACACGTGCTCAGTACGAGGCCATGGCGGTACGCGACGGAGGTTGTACAGCGCCGGGGTGCGGGAAGCCGCCACGGGAGTGCGACGCGCACCACGACATTCCGTGGACCGCGGGCGGTCACACTGACGTCGACCAGATGCGCCTGCTGTGCCGCCGGCATCATCGCGAGCTGCACGACGAGCTCTGGCAGCGCCAGCACGGCTGGCAGGAGGCGGAGATCAGGGCACGCAACGAGAAGCGCCGCTTCCAGCAGCCTCGCGCTCCCTGGTACACCGATACGCCCGCCTGGTATCCGGGGCCGAGTCCATGGCGGCCCGAGGGGTCGGAAGACGCAGCGCCAGAAGGTGCCGCGCTGGAGGCCGTCAGGGGTGAGGTGCGATGACCGGGGTCATCCAGCGGATGTGGCAGTCAGCCCTTCAGGTTGCGCACCTGGCCGTACACACCGAGTACGGCCATCAGCACCGGCAGCACCGCGAGGAAGATGACGCTCTCGACCATGTCAACGGCGCGAGCCCAGCGCGGCGGCATGATCGGCTCGGACGTGCCGCGACGGGGACGGATCGAGGCCAGACCGAGGGCCAGGAGCGCGACCACCACCAGGAGCGGCGCGAGCCAGACCGCCCGGAGGTTCGGTTCGGCGTTCCGGGCCATCGCGCCGAAGGCGATCACCAGACCGGTCAGGCCGCTGATGGCCACGGCGAGGACCTGGGCGCGTTCGCGGAACAGGCGAGCGCGGCAGAGCATGACGCCGGAGACAAGGATCGCGAGCGCCTGCTCCCACACCGTGTGCGGGCCGTCAGGCGCGGTCTGCATGGCGTCGATCGGGATGACGAGGAGGGCGACGCAGAGCACGAGCAACGTGCCGACTCCCGCCGTGAGGCCGGTCAGTACATCCAGGGTACGGGCGACGCGCAGGCCGACCACATAGTTGTTGACCGGCGAGCCCTCGAAGTCGCCGGGTTCGACGCCGCTGGTCGGCGGCTCGATGACGAAGCGAGCGGCGGCCATGGCGGCGAACGGCAGGAGCTCGACAGCCAGCGCGCAGACCGCGACGACGATCGCGACGCCAGCCGCCGGGCTGGCCTTGGTCAGCAGCAGCCCGACGCCGGCGCAGGTGGCGGCCAATCCCACGGCCGCGCCTGCCACCGGCACCGCGATCCGGCGGCCGAGGCCGATGATCGCGACGAGCGCCACGACGAGGACGGCAGCAGCGCCGGCCGTGAAGTGGACGCGGCCGAGGCCGTGTCCGGCGGCGAGGTGAGTGGGGAGCAGCCCGGTACCTGCGATGAAGGCGTAAGGGAGCGACGTCGCCGACAGCACGGCCGCCGCGGTGTAGTCACGCTGCTGCTGCGCGCCGGTCGCCCAGGCCATCGCCTCAGCGACGGTGGGCCACGCCGCGAGGCTGCCGAGACCGCCGTCGCGGACGCTGTTCGCGGCCCGGGTGGCGGTGGCCGCGCTGACGGTGCGGGTCGCGATGCGGCGGGTGTCCGGTCCCTCGGAGGCGAAGGACGCGAGGTCGAAGCTGGTGGTCGTGTCGGTGGTGTCAGAGTCCGGTTCGTCGTCCGGGTAGCCGTAGCCGGCGCCTTGGGACTGGTCGTCATAGGCGCCCGACCGTGGCTTCGGAGTGTGCCGAAGCTCGGTGTCGCCGCGTGGTGGACCGAAGCTCGACGTCGGCGCGTGGCCCGGATCGGCGTCGCGATGATTCACTCGATCGTGTCTGTCGCGCAGTCGACCGCGGCCACCGAATCCGCGGGGCCCGCCTCGGAAACCGTGCGGAGGCCTGGGATCAGCGGTCGATCCCGCAGCGTCTCCGTACCCGTAGTAGCTCCCGCGACCGACAGCGGACGGGTCGTACCGCGCCCGCCAGATCGCCGCCCCGAGCAGCAAGAAGCTGATCGCGCCCGCGATCAAGCCCTTCCAGTCGTGGAACGTCCCGGTGTTGGAGAACCAGAGCACTACCGCGCCGAGCGTGGAGGCGACGGCGACCACCGCCAGCGACGTCGCGCGCAAGGCCGTCGTGCTCCACTGCGAGCCGCCGGCGATGACCGCTTCGGCGACGACGTCCGCGATGTCGTCGTGGACTGCGGCCTCGGGGACGTCGCCGATCGGGTGCAGACGGAGGACGGCGCCGTGGAGCACGCCTTGTTCGGTCAGCGAGGCCGCGGTGTCCAGCGCTTCGCCGTCGGCGCCGGTGAGGACGTAGCCGGTCAGGGCCGCCGCGATGGCGCCCGGGGTCGGAAGCGGGTCGCCCACCAGCCGGAGGAGTTCCGGAAGCAGCTCGGCGACCGGGACGTCCTCCGGAAGGGCCACGTCGACGCGGCGGGTGGGCGCGACGACGGTGACACGGCAGTGGCCGCCGGTCACGCTGGGCCGGCCGGCGACCCCGGAACCTGCAGTCATGCCGTAATGGTAGCCAGCCGGTCACTGCGAATACCCTTCACGAGTGAGCACGACCTCTGTCAAACGCGGACCGCGTCGTCCGTCGCCGGAAATGCCGAGCGGCACCGTGGTCCTGCACCCGCCGCCGGAGGTGCCGCGCGGTGGCGGGGATGGACACTGGGCTCTGAACCTGCTGCCGATGGTGGCCGGCCTGGGTTCGGTCGTGTTCTTCTTCGTGCCGGGTGCCAATGCCCTGATGATGATCGTCGGGGGTCTGACGTTCGCCTCCAGCCTGGTGTTCGGAGCGGTGACGGCGGTCCGGCAGCGAAGCGGGGGCAAGGGCAGGCTCGTCGACGCGCGTCGCGACTACCTGAGGCATCTCGCGAACGTCCGCTCCGAGGTGACGGCCGCGGCGCGGGCCCAGAAGGTGGCGACGCGCTATGCGAATCCGGACCCGGACACGTTGTGGAGCCTGGTCGCGCTGCGCGAACGGCTCTGGGAACGACGGCAGTCCGACCCCGACTTCCTGACGGTGCGGATCGGCCGGGGCGCCGCACAGCTCGCGACGCACCTGGTGCCGCCGGAGACCGCCCCGATGCAGGAGCTGGAGCCGATGTGCGCGGACGCCTTGCGGCGCCTGCTCGCCGTCCACGGGACGCTGCCCGATCAGCCGGTGGCGATCCCGCTCCGCTCGATCGCACGCCTCGTGGTGAGCGGCGCGCCGGGCCCGTCGGCGGTGTGCGCGCTGCTGGCGCAGCTCGTGACGTTCCACTCCCCCGACGACCTCAAGATCTGCGTGGTCGCGGACAGCGACCGGATCCAGCGCTGGGACTGGTTGAAGTGGCTCCCGCACGTCGAGCACCCGAGCGCGCTCGATGCCGCCGGGCCGCAGCGGATGATCTACGACGACGACACGGACGCCGAGACGGGACTCGCGGAACTGCTGGCCGAGCGGCCACGGTTCACGCCGATCGTCTCGCTGATCGACCGGCCGCACGTGATCGTCATCTTCGACACCACCTCGGCGACATCATCGGACTCGTATACATCTGCTTCCGCGTCCTCTTCTTCGATGGGAGCAAGTTCGCCGACGGCATCGGCGGCATCGTCCGCGCCGTCCGCGCCGTTGATCTCCGACGCCGGCTTGCTCGGCGTGACGATCGTGGAGATCGACGCCGAGCCGCAGACCCCGCGCCCGAAGCGACACCAGATGGGCCTGCACATCGCGAACGACCGGACCGCGAGGGTCGAACTTCCAGACGGCCGGTCCGGTTCCGACGACCGTGCCTTCCCGATCCGGATCGACACCCTGTCTCTGGCGCAGGCCGAAGCGCTGGCCCGCCAGCTGGCTCCGTTGCGCCTGTCGGCGGGAGGCGGAGACGAGCCGCTGTTGTCGGCGCTGGACTTCACCGACCTGCTCGGGATCGAGGATGCGGCCGAGATCTATGCGCCGAGCTTGTGGCAGCGTGGCTCAGCCTCACCACACGACCGGCTGCGCGTGCCGATCGGAGTCGGCGAGGACGGCCAGCCTGTCGTGCTGGACCTGAAGGAGGCCGCGCTCGGCGGAATGGGCCCGCATGGCTTGTGCGTGGGAGCGACCGGCTCGGGAAAGTCCGAGCTCTTGAGAAGCCTGGTCGCCGCCTTGGCCCTGACGCACTCAAGCGAGCAGGTGAACTTCATCCTGGCCGACTTCAAGGGCGGGGCGACGTTCGCCGGGTTGGCAGCGCTGCCGCACGTGGCAGCGGTGATCACCAACCTCGCGGACGACCTGACGCTCGTCGACCGGATGCGCGACGCGCTGACCGGCGAACTGAACCGCCGCCAGGAGTTGCTGAAGCGCGCCGGGAACATGAAGAACGTCCACGACTACGAGAAAGCACGCGCGGGCAACGCGGAGCTGATGGCACTGCCGTCGCTGCTGGTGGTCGTTGACGAGTTCTCCGAGCTGCTCACCGCGCGGCCGGAGTTCATCGAGATGTTCCTCCAGATCGGCCGCATCGGGCGATCGCTCGGCGTCCATCTCCTACTGGCCTCACAACGATTGGAGGAGGGACGGCTGCGGGGACTGGACACGTTCCTGTCCTACCGGCTGGGGTTGAAGACGTTCTCAGCCGCTGAGTCGCGAGCCGTGCTCGGCGTATCCGACGCGCACAGCCTGCCGAGCGTGCCCGGCTCTGGATATCTGAAGTTCGACAACGAGACGATGACCCGCTTTAAGGCCGCCTATGTATCGGGGCCTTATGGCAAGGACAAGGCCATCGCGGTCCCGGCGGCGCGCAGCCCGCTCCACCGGCGGCCGGTCTGGTTCACCGCGCTGCATCAGGCGCCGGTCGTGGCGTTGCGCGCCGACGTGGCCGAACCGGACCCGAGCGATACATCGGCGGTCGCGCAGGAGGCGGTCGCCGAGTACCAGAAGTCGTCCGCGACGGTGCTCGACGTGATCGTCGACCGGCTGACGGGCTTCGGTCCGGCGGCGCACCAGGTGTGGCTGCCGCCGCTGGCCGAGTCGCCGACGGTGGACGAGCTGCTGCCCGGCATCATGGTCACCGCGGACCGGGGGCTCTCGGCGACGCGCTGGCGCGGGAACGGCCAGCTGCGGGTACCGGTCGGCATCGTCGACCGGCCTGCCGAGCAGCGTCAGGACCCACAGGTGCTGGACCTGTCCGGAGCCGGCGGGCACGTGCTGGTGGCCGGCGGGCCGAGGTCGGGGAAGTCGACGACGCTGCGGACGTTGATGTTCGCACTCGCGGTGACCCACACGCCGGCCGAGGCGCGCTTCCTGGTCGTGGACCTCGGAGGCGGGACACTCGCGCCGCTGGGCCGGATGCCGCACGTCTCGGCGATCGCGGGCCGGGCCAATCCCGATCTGGTGCGGCGGATGGTCGCCGAGGCGATCGGGGTGCTCGACCGGCGCGAGGCCGCAGGCGGGACGGCGGCCGGGCCGGACCAGGGGCAGGTGTTCCTGGTCATCGACGGCTGGTCGGCGTTCCGGGACGAGTTCGAGGCGTTGGAGCAGGACGTCGTGGACATCGCACGGCGAGGGCTCGGGTTCGGCGTACACCTGCTGGCGTCCACCGGGCGGTGGGCGGATGTGCGGGCGCAACTGAAGGACGCCGTCGGGACGCGGTTGGAGCTGCGGCTCGGCGATCCGATGGAGTCCGAGATGGACCGGCGGGCCGCGGCCGAGGTGCCGCAGGGCGTGCCTGGGCGGGGCGTGACGCGTCAGAAGCTGCACACGCTCGGGGCGGTCACGGACGAGCCGGCGGAGGAGTTGGCCTCGGCGATCGCGAGAGCGTGGCAAGGACCGCCGGCGCCGCGGGTGCGGATGTTGCCGTCGCAGGTTGCTTATGGCGAGCTGGTCTCGCATCGGCGGGTAGACGCACGGCCTGGTGCAAGCGTCGTCATCGGGATCGAGGAGGTTCGGCTGCTGCCGGTGGCGCTGGATTTCGAGGCCGAGCCGCATTTCGTGGTGTTCGGTGAAGGCGAGGCTGGGAAGTCGAACTTCCTTCGGCTGCTGGCCACGGGGTTGGTCGAGGAGGTCGCGGCAGGGCGGCTGGAAGCGCGGTTCATGGTCATCGACTACCGCAGGAGCCTGATGGGGGTGGTACCGGAGGAGTTCAGCGCCGGGTACGCCGTCGCCGGGCCTGCCGCGCTGTCGATGATGTCGCAGCTGGCGGAGGCTTTGCGGGACCGGTTGCCGGGGCCGGAGGTGACGGCGGAGCAGCTGCGGACGCGGAGTTGGCGGACCGGGAAGGACGTGTACGTGTTCGTCGACGACTACGACCTGGTGGCGTCTCCGACGGCGAATCCGTTGGCGCCGCTGGTGGAGTTGCTGCCGTATGCGCGGGATGTGGGGCTGCACGTGGTGATCGCGCGGCAGAGTGGCGGCGCCGGGCGGGCGATGTTCGATCCGGTGTTGCAGAAGCTGCGGGACTTGAACACGGCGGGGCTGTTGTTGTCGGGCGACCGGGATGAGGGGCCGCTGGTGGGAGCCGCGCGGCCGAGTCGGCAACCGGTCGGGCGGGGGCAGTTGGTGCGGCGACGGGGTGGGGCGGTGCTGGTGCAGACCGCTTTGGTGCCGGAGCCGCGGTGGGATGAGGACGACAGCGGGCCGGGCGCGGACGTGTTGGAAGGCAGTCGGACTGGCCCTGCGGCGGACTAGGACGAAGTTCAGCCCGACACGGCCGAGGCTGTGTCGGGCTGAACTGTTTCGGTGCTGAGGCTCGGGGTCAGGGGGCTGAGGCGCTCGACGACGGCTGGGCCGGCGAGGAGACGGGGCTGACGTATCCGGATTCGGGTACCGGGCCGCCGGTGTCGGCGGGTGTGGGAGACGCGTGGCCGCCGCCGGCGCTGCTGGCGTTGGTCGCGACCAGCAGGCCCGTGACTGCCAGCAGGCCGGCGGCACCGACGCCGGCGATGATGGCCAGGGATGCGCGGGATGCCGAGGGTCCGGGGCGCAGGCGTGCGCGGTTGACTAGGTACACGCTGGTCGCGGCCGGAGCGGCGAGGATGAGGGCGACGGTGGTCGCGGTCAGCCAGCCGGGCGGGTCCCAGCCGGTGTGGCTGGTGACGCAGTGGCCCAGGCCGTCGCAGTTGGTGTAGGCACTGGAGTGCGCGGCGGCGAAGGTGAGGAGGCCGCCGGCGATGCCGCCGGGGAGGATGAGGGTGCCGATCAGCTTCTCAAGGCGGGACCAGCGCGGGGAGGTCCAGAGAAGGACGGCGCCGATGAACCAGCCGATGCCTGCGAGGAAGCCGCCAAGTAGGAGGAGGGCGACTGCGCAGACGTCGAGGGTGCCGAGGGGATAGGGCGGGCCTTGGAGCGCTGGTTGCGCCGCGAGAGCGGGGAGCGCGGGCGCCTGCGATGGGTAGTCCGCGAGGGCTGCGGCGACGATTTCGCTGGGGTCGCCGAGCGCGGCGAGGATCGCGCGGACTTGGGTGAGCTCGTCGGCGGGCGCAGCAGCGCCGCTGGGAGCCACAACATCGCTGGCAGAACCTGCTTCGCCAGCGGAACCGCTGACGTCCAGACCAGCATCGCCAGCGCTCAAACCAGCCGCGCCGCCGTCGGGACCAACGCTGTCCGCCCCGTAACCCGCACCAACCCCCTCGCTCCCCCGAGCTTCGCCGCCGCGCGCCTCCTCCCGTAGCTCGGCGAGTGCGACCTCGATGTGGCTGCGCACGTCCTCCAGGAGTTCGGTGCGGGCGTGCCAGGGGAGGCGGGCCGCCTCGCGTTCGAGGTCGGTCAGGTAGGCGGTGATCAGTTCGTCTGTGGCCGTGCTCATTCCCCCACGCTCCCGTCTTGGGAAAGGAAGTACTCGACGCCGTCGCGGAAGCGGCTCCACTCGGCGGTGAACTCGTTCAGGGCCTTCACGCCGTCCGGGGTCAGGCGGTAGTAGCGGCGGGGTGGGCCGGTGGGTGATTCCTGCCAGGCGGTTTCGACCAGGTGGTCTTTGCGGAGGCGGGACAGCAGGGGGTAGATCGTGCCTTCGCTGGTGACCAGGGCGTCGACTTCGCCGAGTTCGCGCAGGAGTTCCACGCCGTAGCGTTCGCCGTCGCGGAGGAGGGCCATGACGCAGAATTCGAGGACGCCCCGCCGCATCTGGCTCACCGCCTTCGCTGCACTGCCAGGTTCCATGCGTCACAAGGTACTCGGTGTCGCAGGGGTCGACAACCCGTTCGGGGACGAGTGAAGAGCAGAGGGAGGCGACAGGGGAGGTCAGGGTGCGGGTTCGGCGGGCTGACCGGCCTTGACCGGGTCCAGCGGCGGCCCCAGAGGCACCAGCCGCAGCCACTCCGGCGGCACCTCCGACGAGGCGATCCCGTCGTACCCCAGCCGCTGCGCCGCCGCACCGACCAGCTCGTACCGCAGGCCGCTGTCCGTCACCAGGTAGTCGGGCGCCGTCGCGGGATCGCTGCCGGACTCGCGCACGATCGTCCCGTGCCCGGACCGCACCACCACCATCTCCCCGCCCGCGCCCAGGGACTGCGGCAGCGAAGACCGCACCGCCACCGCCATGTGCGCACGTCCCTGCTGGTCGAAGACCCCGGAGAAGGTCGCGCACACGACCGCGGCCGCGCCGACGGCACTCTGCGAAACCACCGAGAAGTGCGGCGGCACGGCCGGCCACGACAGTGTCTGCGAGGCCGCCGTCGTCACCATCATGTCCGGCGTCACCTTGTCCGACGTCAGCGTCGTCTCGGTGAACTTGTACTCCGCCAGCCGCGGGTCGCGCCGGTAGAGGTCGTACATCGTCGGCGTCACCGCCGCGATGCCGTCGCCGGTCACCAGGTAGTACGCCGACACCGCGCCGCCGGGGCCGAGAATCCGGCCGAACATGCCGATCCGGTTGAAGTTCGGGGGTGCGGGGCGCGGGTCGGGGCCGCCGTAGCGGCCGGAGATGGTCGGGATGCCCAGGACGTCGCCCGCCGACAGGCCACCCAGCCAGGCCGACGGGACCCGCCGCGGCTTCACCGAGGAGGTGCCGAAGGCCGCCGCGACCGACGCCCGGTCGCCGACCCGGTACTTCAGACCGTCCTCGATCACCCACTGCTCGCCGGACTCGTCCTGGACCAGTAGTGCCTCAGGGTCCGCCATCACGCCCGGCGCGGTCGGGCCGCCGACCGGGAAGCCGATCTCGACCGCCGTCTTGCCGGCCGGCGTCACGCAGGCCGTCCAGTCCTTCAGGTCCAGGTCGCCGACGGCCGGCACGGAGCTCGGCGCCTTCGGCAGCCCGACCGCCGGTCCGACGTGCTGCAGGTAGGGCGCCAACTGCGACGGCTTCGGCTGCGAGACCTTCGGCTGCGGGCCCAGCACCAGCTGCGCCGAGGTGGAGTTCAGCACCGGATGCAGCCGGCCGTTGAGCATCACGTACTGCGTGCCGGTCCCGTCGGCGATCAGGTCCTTCTGCCACGCGACCTTCGCCCGGGGATGCAGATACCCGACGACGCCGGCCGTCCCCAGCGCGACCACGACCACGATCGCCGCGACGAACAGCGTCCGGAACGGCCGCGGCACCCCCTCGCCGACCCCGCCCGCGCTCGGCCGCAACAGCGCCCCGACAACCCGGCGCCGCGAGAACTCGGCGGCGGTCAGCTGCTCCTTTCGCGTCGCCATTCCCCGTACGATACGTCCTCATGCGGACCTTCGCAGGCATGGGTCTGGTGCTGGCGGCCGAAGTCGCGGCGGCGGGCGGCCTGGCCGCCGCCCGGCGCCTGCGGACCCGCCGTAAGCAGCCGGTTGCCGCGGCCGCCGACACCACCGCGGTGGCGTTGAGACTCGGCCGCGCGAGCGTCGCAGAGCAAGAAGATCAAGACCCGGATAAAGGGCGGGACACGGGCTCCAAGACGCCCATCCCCGATCACGTCAGCGCGGTCCTGGAGATCGAGCCGCTGGACGCCGTCCTGCCCTCGGCCGACCCGCCGAGCCCGATCCCGTCGCACATCCTGACCGGCCTGCGCGCCGACCCGCTGCTCGGACTGGCCGACGTCCGCCTGGTCCAGCACGTCCAGCCGACCGGCGCCGGACTCCCGGAGCGCTCGCAGGCCGGCGCGTCGTACCAGAACCTCAACCAGGACATCGCCCGCCGCCTGGGCATCGACCCGATCCCGGCCGCGTGCCTGACCTGGCTGGCCTTCCGCCTGGAGCTGCCCGGCAGCCGCCGCCACACGCTCGCCGCACGCGCCGCGGGTCCCATCCTGGCGCGCGGCGGCGGCATCATCGGAGCGCAGCGGACGCTCGACAAGGCGGCCCGCGCCGCGTCGGCGAAGCTGGCCCTCGCCGGCTACCGCACCATCACGCTCGCGGACGACGACTACCAGCCCGGCTTCCGCAGCGACCTGGCCGAGACACACGAACACGAGACACCCGAAAAGGTGAACGAGGACACCGACCGAGACGCCAAGAACGCTAAGAACACCAAGAAGGCCACAGCGACCCCCGGCGGCGTTCTGATCGGCGTCGACCCGGCGCACCGCCCGGTGACCCTAGGCCTCTTCCGCCGCACGACCCTGAGCGCCGCAGTCGTCGGCAGCCTGCACCTGGCCCAGATACTGGCTCTCCGCTGTGCCGCGGTCGGTGCCCGGGTGATCGTCGAAACCGCCCGCCAGGACGAGTGGGACCCGGTCCTCCTCCATTCCGGGCTCGACGCGGCGCGCCTGACCGTGCGACCGGTGGGTCGCCCGGTCGGCAATCCCGGATGGCCCGCGCCGAGCATGGCCAACCCGCTGCTCGTCCTGCGCGACTGCGGCGCCCGGCCGCCCTACGCGACGGTGCCGCGCGGGCCGTGGACCGCGATCGTCACCCTGCTCCCCTACTTCGATCCGCGCACCGCCGGCTATCTGCGTGACGCCGATCTGGTGGGCCTGCAACGGATGCCCCGCGAGGAGGCGGCGATAGCGCGGCACCTGTTGGCCCTGCCCGACAAGGACACCGCCGCGCTGCCGGACCTGCCCGATCCGATGGTCCTGTGGCGTTCCCGGAAGCGGACCGTGCGCTTCTGCGAGCTGGCCTCGACGGCGTGGGAGGAAGCTTTCCTCGGCGAGCCGGTGCGCTGAAAGCAGCCCTCTCCGGCCCGGCCCCAGCGAAGATCCGGCAGCGTAGGGTTGGAGCATGACGAGCACCGCGGACCCCGAAGAAGTCCCCTACGGCGAGGTCGTCGGCTTCCTGCGCGACCTCATCCGGATCGACACGTCGAACCCGGTCAAGCCCGAGCGCCCGGCGGCCGAATACGTGGCCGAGAAGCTCGCCGAGGCCGGCCTGGAACCCCAGATCTTCGAGTCCGAGCCGGGCCGGGCCAGTGTGGTGGCCCGGATCGAGGGCTCCGACCCGAGCGCCGACGCGCTGCTGCTGCACGGGCACCTGGACGTGGTGCCCGCCGACCCCGCCGACTGGACCTTCGACCCGTTCGCCGCCGAGGTGCGCGACGGCATGGTGTGGGGCCGTGGCGCGGTCGACATGAAGGACATGGACGCGATGATGCTCGCCGTCACGCGCCGCATGCTCCGCGAGGGCCGCAAGCCGCGCCGCGACGTCGTGCTGGCCTTCCTGGCCGACGAGGAGGCCGGCGGCAACTACGGCGCCAAGTTCCTGGCCAAGGAACACCCCGACCTGTTCGACGGCGTCTCCGAGGCGGTCAGCGAGGTCGGCGGCTACTCCTACGAGGTCTCCCCGGAGCTGCGCTTCTACCTCATCGAGACCGCGCAGAAGGGCCTGGCGTGGATGCGCCTGCAGGCCCGCGGGCAGGCCGGCCACGGCTCGATGATCAACGACGACAACGCGGTCACCGCGCTGGCCGAGGCCGTGGCCCGGATCGGCCGCCACGACTGGCCGGTGACCCTGACCCCGACCGTCACCACCTTCCTCACCGAGGTCACCGAGGCGCTCGGCGTCGACTTCGACCCGAAGGACCCGGCCTCGGCACGGGCCGCGGTGGCGAAGATCGGCCCGCTGGCCCGGTTCATCGGCGCCACCCTCCAGCACACCGCGAACCCGACCAAGCTGGAGGCCGGGTACAAGGTGAACGTGATCCCGGAGCGGGCCTTCGCCGAGATCGACGGCCGGTTCCTGCCGGGGCTGGAGCAGGAGTACTTCGCCGAGATCGACAAGCTGCTCGGCCCGGACGTCACCCGCGAGTTCTCGCACTACGACATCGCGCTGGAGGCACCGTTCGAAGTGCCGCTGGTGGAAAAGATGATGGCCTCGCTGCAGGCCGAGGACCCGGCGGCACGGATCGTCCCCTACTGCCTGTCGGCCGGCACCGACAACAAGACGTTCGGCGTGATGGACATGGGCCGGGGCGTGATCCGCGGCTACGGGTTCGTGCCGCTGAAGCTGGACCCGAGCCTGGACTTCGCGGCCATGTTTCACGGCGTGGACGAGCGGGTGCCGCTGGACGCCCTGGAGTTCGGCAGCAAAGTGCTCGACCGGTTCCTGACAGTAGCCTGATTCCCGTGAAACATTGACCGATGACCGACCGAAGGCCCGGCCCCGTAACGCGATTCGGGGCCGGGCCTTCGCTGTGGTCTGAAGCGCGGTCTCAGTCGTGATCGTGCTCGGGGGAGAACAATCCGTCGGTCTTCTGCGACCGGCGACGCACCGGCTCGTCGGGTTCGGGATCGGTCAGCGCCAGATAACCGCTGCCCGGCTGGAACGAGCTGAGCAACTGGGTCCGCATGTTCGGATCAGCGACCAGGGACGGCACCTGGACCGTGCGCCGGTGCTCCTCGTCCAGCGCCTTCGGGTCGATGCCCGACTCGCCCAGCGCACGGCGGCTGGCCTTCTCGTAGAGGTTCACATAGCCGCAGCGGACCGTCAGGCACTTGGCGAGCCGGCCGGTGATGCTCTCGAAGAAGTCCTTGCGGTAGGCCTCGTCGGTGACCGCCGAGACCGCGAAGAAGAACGCGGAGAAGGTGGTCAGCAGGATCGCGGTCCGCAGCAGCGGCTCGGAGAAGTAGAGGTTGGTGCCCGGGATCCGCGCATAGAAGCCGAAGAGCTTGCCGGGACCGATGATGTTATGCCAGGCCGTCGCCTGCTCCTCGGTGAAGTGGCACATCGCTTGGATGTTTTTCAGGGTGTGATCGCCGTGAAGGTCGGCCTTGCACTCCGGCGTCTTCAGCCAGTCCGCGACCTGCCCGTTGGTCACCGCGAGCTTGCCCAGGGTCACGAAGTAGATGAACACGACCACCGACAGCAGCAGGATCTGGATCACCTGCGTGAAGGCCAGCACGAACAGCATGTTGACCCGCTGCCGCCGGTCGGTCCGCAGCTGCGGCAGCTCGTCGTCGAGCTCGCCGACGTGCTCGTGCAGCGGCGTGTCGGCCGACGCCGCGACCACGGCCTCCAGGTAGTAGTCGCCCTGCAGGTTCTTGACCTCGCCGGGCAGCCGCACCATCAGGAACAGGAACGTGATCGCGGCGAAGAACAGCGTCGTGAACCAGAGCTGGCTGCGCTGCTCGAAGGAGGAGGCGATGTGCCACATGTCCACGTTCAGGAACAGGAACGTCCCGAACAGCGCGAGCATCGGCAGCGCCTTGCTCGCCAGGTTGCCCAGGTTCCCGAGTTCCTCGAACGAGTGCCGCAGCGCCCACTTGAGCACCGGCAGGATCGCGTACGCGACCAGCAGGTACGCCAGGCCCAGCACCGCGATGCCGCCGACGAAGTCGGCGACCACCGCGCCCCAGCTCGCCCCGGACAGCTTCCCGTCCACCGGTCCGAGCAGCACCAGCAGCGCGATCTCCACCGCCCCGATCTTGCGCGGCCAGCGGTACCAGCGCCGGGGCTGCCGGATCAGGTTGGCGACCAGCAGGATGACCATCACCACCCCGAGGCCGATGGCCCCGCCGATCAGCCGGTCCTTCCAGGTCACCGTCTTGCTGGTGAGCTCCAGCCCCATCTGGAGGACGACCAGGACGACGAACAGCGGCAGCGCGCGGGTGAAGACGTCGTCGGTGGCCTTGTAGTTCTCGATGAAGTGCGGCAGGCCGCGTTTGATGAACCATTTCTCGACGTCGTCGAGGTGCAGGTGCGCGTCGGCCAGCGCGCGGCGTTCGTCGCGCTTGGCCGCCATGGCACGCGCGCCACGGGACATGGTGGGCGTACTCACGGTCCCCCCGGAGAGTGAGGCTGTTGAGACGGGTGCTGAATGAAGACTCGCCGATCCTAGAGCACGCCAACCCCCTGTCACACCGACGCAGACCCCTGCCTCAACGTTCCAGGACGCACACCGCTCGGCCTCTGTTACTCGGCCTCCAGCGGTACCACCAGTTCAGGGCCGTTGTTCCGCACGGAGTTCACCGCCGAGGAGACCGGATAGGTGTCCAGGTGCGGATCGCGGCCGGCGTCCAACAGGCCGAGCAGGGCGTCGGTGTCGCCCTCGCCGGAGCCGTAGTCGGGGTCCAACCACGCGTCGAAGTGCGCTCGCGGAACGATCACCGGCATCCGGTCGTGAATGCGGTGCAGTCCGCCGACCGAGGCGGTGGTGAGGATCGTCGCCGACCAGAGCCAGGCCGCCGGGTCCTCCTTGTCCTCGATCTCCGGATCGCGCCAGAGCTCGTACAGACCGGCGAAGGCCAGGGCGTCGCCGGACGCGTCGTGGATGAAGAACGGCTGTTTGACCGGCTTCTCACCGGCCGGTTTGTACCACTCGTAGTAGCCGTCGGCCGGGATGATGCAGCGGCGCTTCATGAAGGCGCGCTTGAACGACGCCTTCTCGGTGATGGTCTCGATGCGCGCGTTGAACATCTTCTGGCCGATCTTGCGGTCCTTGGCCCAGGACGGCACCAGGCCCCAGCGGACCTCCTTGAGCTTGCGCACGGCTTCGGCACCGGGCTCGGCGTCCCGCGGGCGCCGCTCGATCGCGGCCACGACCGGATCGGTCGGGGCCACGTTGTAGTTCGGCTCGAAGCTCTCCTCGACCTGCTCGAACATCTCCGGCTGCCCGATGCCGAGCTGGTCGGCCAGCTGCGAGGGATCGGTCTTCAGCACGTAGCGTCCACACATGTACCGAGCTAATCACGGGATGCCCACAGGAACCTCCTCCTCCGGCTCGGAACCGGCGGCGAAAATGCCCGCCCCGCGCGGGGCAACCGGCATCCGACACCGCCAGCGGTGATCCGGCGCACCGACTAGCCTTGACCCATGACCTCCGCCGAGAAGCCCCTGTGGTCCGCGCCGTCCGCCAGCCGTCCCGTGACGGCGAACGTCCGGGTCCCGGGGTCGAAGTCGGCGACCAACCGGGCGCTGGTGCTGGCCGCCCTGGCCGACTCGCCCTCGACGATCACCGGCGGGCTGCGGGCCCGGGACTCGGTGCTGATGGTCGGCGGGTTGCGCGCGCTCGGCGTCGAGGTCGACGCCGGCGAGAACCTCGACGCCCCGGTGTGGCGGATCACCCCGCCGAAGCAGCTGCGCGGCGGGGACGTCGGCGACGTGGCCCGGGTGGACGTCGGCCTGGCCGGCACCGTCATGCGCTTCCTGCCCCCGGTCGCGGCCCTGGCTGACGGCCCGATCTACTTCGACGGCGACCTCTACGCGCGCTCCCGTCCGATGGGCACGCTACTGCAGTCGCTGCGCGACCTCGGCGTGCGGATCGACGACGGCGACCGCGGCACCTTCCCGTTCCTGGTCGAGGGCACCGGCACGGTGCCCGGCGGGCTCGTGGAGCTGGACGCGACCGCCTCCTCGCAGTTCATCTCAGCGCTGCTGCTGGCCGGCTCCCGGTACGAACACGGGGTCGAGGTGCGCCACGTCGGCGGCCCGATCCCGTCGCAGCCGCACATCGACATGTCGGTGGAGTTCGTCCGCGCGGCCGGCGGCACCGTGGACGCCTCCGAGCCGGGGCGCTGGGTCGTCACCCCTTCGGTCCTGCGGGGCCGCGAGTGGAGCATCGAGCCGGACCTGTCCAACTCCGCTCCGTTCCTGGCCGCGGCCCTGGTGACCGGCGGAACGGTGACCGTCGCCGACTGGCCGGCCGCGACCACCCAGGCCGGGGACGCTTTGCGGCACCTGTTGCGGGAGATGGGTGCCCGTGTGGAACTCACGACGGCGGGGCTGACCGTCTCCGGCGGGGCCGGCGTGCACGGCCTGGAGGCCGACCTGCGCGACGTCGGCGAACTGACGCCGACCCTGGCCGCGATCGCGGCGCTGGCCGACTCGCCGTCCCGGTTCACCGGCATCGGCCACCTGCGCGGCCACGAGACCGACCGGCTGGCCGCGCTGGCCCGGGAGATCAACGGCCTCGGCGGCGACGTCGTGGAGGAGCCGGACGGGCTGCTGGTCCGCCCCGCGAAGCTGCACGCCGGTGTGTTCGCCACCTACGACGACCACCGGATGGCCACCTCCGGCGCGGTGCTGGGCCTGGCGGTGCCCGGTGTGGAGGTCGAGGACATCGCCACCACCGGCAAGACGCTGCCGGACTTCCCCGCGATGTGGGCCGCCATGCTGGACGCCGACGGCGACAGCGCCCGGGAAACGCCGGCCCCGACGGGAGCCCACAGCTGATGGCCGGCGGCGGCCGGAAGCTCGACAGCTACGACGAGAGCGACGTTCGGGTTCGGGCGAACCCGAAGGGCAGCCGGCCGAGGACCAAGAGCCGCCCGGCACACGAGGACGCGGCGACCGGCATGGTGGTCACCGTCGACCGCGGCCGCTACACCTGTCTGGTGCCGGACAAGAAGAAGAACCGCGCCGTGACCGCGATGACGGCGCGCGAGCTGGGCCGGCAGCGGATAGTGGTCGGGGACCGGGTGGGCCTGGTCGGGGACCTGTCCGGCTCGCCTGACGCGCTGGCCCGCATCGTGCGGGTCGAGGAGCGCCGGACCGTGCTGCGCCGGACGGCCGACGACACCGACCCGGTGGAGCGCGTGCTGGTGGCCAACGCCGACCAGCTGGTGATCGTCACCTCCTTCGCCGACCCGGAGCCGCAGCCCCGGATGATCGACCGCTGCCTGGTCGCCGCCTACGACGCCGGAATGCAGCCGCTGCTCTGCCTGACGAAGGCGGACCTGGTCATAGCGTGGGAAGAGGACGCGGTCCTGGACATGTACCGGCCGCTGGACATCCCGATAGTGGTGTCGGCGAACGCCTCGGGGGCCAAGGATCTCGCGGCGCGGCTGGCCGGCCGGACCTCGGTGCTGGTCGGCTCCTCGGGCGTGGGGAAGTCGACGATCTTCAACAAGCTGGTACCGACCGCGTTCCGGGCCACCGGCCGGGTGAACGCGGTGACCGGGCGCGGCCGGCACACCTCGTCCTCGGCGCTGGCGCTGGAGCTGCCCGGCAAGGCCGGCGGCTGGGTGATCGACACGCCCGGCGTGCGCTCCTTCGGGCTGGCGCACGTGGACGTCAACCGCCTGATCGACCACTTCCCGGACCTGGCCGAGGGTACGGAGAACTGCCCGCGCGGCTGCCAGCACGACTCGCTGGCGCCGGAGTGCGCGCTGGACGCGTGGGTCGCCGAGGGGCACGCCGACCCGGCGCGGCTGAACTCGCTGCGGCGGCTGCTGGACGCGCGGCTCGGCGGGGAGGCGTGGGGTGCGTCGACCGGGTTGTCCGAGTCGGCCGAGAGCTGAGAGCGGTAGCTGGTCGCCAGTCGCCAGTCGCCAGTCGCCATCGAGGGCTGAGGCAGCCGCGATCGCGAGCTGATCGCGGCAGGGCGCAGTAACGGGCGCGGAGAAAATACCGACGCGCTCCGCACTCCCGTTCACGTATCGTGAACCGCGCCGGTCGCGGGACTTGTGACGCGACTTCCGGAACCTGCCTTTGGAGCAACGATTCGCAGCTCGCGCCTTCCTTCCCCGACCGGCATCAAGGCGTATGGGCGCGATGTGGTGGCGGCGGAGGACGTGCTGCTCTTCGTCAACGCGGCGACCGCGTCGACCGGGCAGCGGGAGTTCTCCGAGAACGCAGAGCAGCAGTCGATATCCCTGTCGTTCCTGCACGAGTACATGCGCGTCAACTACCGCGAGCTGTACGCGGCGACACTCGCGCTTGGTATCAACGACCACAATGCGATGCTCGCCGTCCGGGGTCTCCTGGGGAACGCACGCGATGTCTCTGCGGAGCAGAAGGCTATAGAGGGGCGCCTTATAGCGGCGACTCTTATGCGGCTGTCTCCGCCGCGTGTGTTCCGGCTCTTTAAGGCGCTCCAGCGTGACGGCGTCAACAACCGGCGGACGCGCGCCATCATCCGCGACTGGATGACAGCTCTCGACAATCCTGCGTACCACGCGGTCAAGTACCGCAGCGGGTTCAAGGCCGGGCTGAAGCACGCGCACGTCGACTTCGGCGACGGAGAACTCCGCGACTTCCTGTTCGGGCCACTTCAGCGCAAGCCGTATACGACGCCGATCCTGGAGACGTGGCGGCAGGCGCACTACGACCGGAACGTCCTCTACAAACTTCCCTATACGGTCGCCGAGGGCTTCGCGGCTAAGCACGGCGTCAAGCGTGAGGTCTTCATAGAGCGCATCGGCACGCAGATGACGCCGCTGGAGAAGCTGCGGACCGACAGGGAGCCAGTCGATCCGCTCGCGGTACTGGAAGGCAGCGCCAAGTACTGCGGACCGCAGCAGATACCGTGGCTGACCCGGCTCGCCGTCCGCATCCTCGCTCTGCCGTTGGACGAGCGGGCCGCGCGGCGTGCCGAGCTCACCGACGGAATGCGCCGCTTCGCCCGAAGCGAGGCCGGGGACCTGGCCGGGACCTGGGGCCGCGTCACGGCCGTGCTCGACGACAGCTTCTCGTCCTTCGGGTCGCCGGTGAAGCGTCGGCGGCCGCTGGCGGTGGCGCTGGCGACGCACTTCCTGCTGGAGGCGCTGGCCGCGCCGGGGCAGTACACGCCGCTGTGGATGTCCGGGCGCGACGATCCGCTGCTGTCGTACCCGAGCGGCGCGACGCCCCTGGGAACCCGCCTGCTGGACGCGTTGGAGACCGCCCCGACCCGGATCGTCGTGGTCTCCGACGGCTGGGACAACAGCCCGCCGGGACTGGCCGGGGAGGTGCTGCGGGTGTGGCGGACGCGGCTGGATCCGGCGCGGCGGGTGGACATCGTGCACGTCAACCCGGTGTTCAACGCGGAGGGACTGGATGTGCGGGCGCTGAGCCCGCTGGTGCCCTCGGTCGGCATCCGCGACGCCGAGGACCTGGTGCTGCTGGTCGAGCTGGCGCAGTTCGCGCAGGGCCGGGTCGGGCTGCCGGAGCTGCTGGCGTATCTCGACGACCGGGTGCGGAGGTTCCTCGGTGCGGATTGATCTCGACGGGCTGCGGACCGGGCCCGCGCAGACCTGGGGTGCGATCCGGCTGGTGCCGCTGCTGCGGGACCGGCCGGTCGAGGGCCTGCGGCTGCACCGGATCGCGTACTCCGAGGAGCCGCGCTGGAGCGCGGTGCGGCTGAGCTCGAAGCTCTCGTACTACTCGTACGTCCCGCACGGGTTCGTCGCCGACTGGGACCGGGACGGCGGCGACCGCGGTGAGTCCGCGGCGTTCGGGACGCAGATCCTGGACGAGACCAAGGACAAGCGCGGCAGCGTGCTCGGCATGCCGATGCAGGTCCATCGGCGGATGACGCAGAAGCTGGGCAAGCGGCGGGCGCGGTTCCTGCCGCTGCACTTCGCGATCGAGGGCTACCTCGCGCTGCACTTCGGCGGGCCGGACATCGCCTGGCGCGAGTGGTCGGACCGGGTGCTGCGGCACGGGCTGTCGCCGCGCATGGAGGCGTCGTACCGCGGCACGGCGGTGGCGGACCTGCAGGACGCGTTGAAGGTGTTCGAGATCCACGAGGGACAGTGCGGCGTGCTGCTGTACGCGGCCGACGCGCTGGCGGCGGCGTTCGTCGTGCCGCATCCGGACGACTACCGCGAGCTGCATCCGACGCTGATGTTGGACCACTACGGCGAGCTGATCTACCAGTACGCGCTCATGATGCCGCCGGTAAAGGAGTTCCGGGCGGGCATCACAGAGGACGTGGACACCCTCGCGGAGCTGCGGGCCGCCGCCGAGGAGCAGGGCGCGCAGTGGGCCGAGTTCCACGACCGCGTGATGGCGAACGCGCTGCTGGACCGCGACTACACCGCAGAGCTCGGCTACGTGATGGGCGACTTCGAGCTGGTGCGGTTCCGGCCGGCGTTCAAGCCGGGCGAGGAGAACCACATCGGGGAGGCGATCACCGACCGGGAAGGCGCGATCGCGTACCTGAAGACCTACCGGCTCTCCGAGGCGCAGGTCCGACGCGGGTACCTGCTGGAGACGTTGGCGACGAACGGCTGGCGCCTGTCGGCAGCGGCGAAGGCGATCGGGACGACGGCCGAGGACCTGCGGGGGCGTATCCGGGCTGCCGGGTTCGAGATGATCTTGCGGCAGAAGGAGACGGCGGCGGGGAGCACGAAATGAGGCGGTGAGACGCGACTGCTCATGCCCCCGACAACAGCAGCCTGACAGCACGACGAGCACCAGCCACTACAGCACGAGCACCGCCGCGCTGGCCTGGCAGACTTAGCTTGGCCGCTCAGCCACCGCCAGCGCCACAGCACCAGCACCAGCACCAGCACCAGCACCAGCCTGGCAATCCCAGCCCACTCGCCCGCCCGCGGCACAGCAGCAGCCTGCCAGTCCCAGCTTGGCCGCTGGGCTCCGCCGCCAGCGCCACAGCACCAGCCAGACACGCTCGCCTTCGCAGCTCGCCCGCCGCCAGCGGCCAGGACCGGCCCGGCAGTTCCAGCCGGGCAGCTCGGCCACCCGCTCGACACCCGCCCGCCGCCAGCACCGCAGCGCCGGCCGGACTCGGCCACCGGCCCGCCGCCAGCGCTCCGCCGCCGGCACCGCAGCACAACAGCCGGGACACGCCACCGCGCATCCCGGCCGCCGGCTGCGGAAAGCCGCCGCTACATCGACGTCGCGCGCAGTATGGCGCTGATCGTCCGCATCGCGACCGACAGCGTCGCGAGGTCGTACGTCTCCGTCGCCATGATCTCCTCCAGTACCGTGCGCGAGCGCTCGACGGCGGCGCGGTCCTTGTCGAGCCAGGCCTCGTAGCGCTGCTCCGGGGTGTCGTCCTCGGCGCCGGAGGCCAGGAGGGCCGCGGTGAGGCCGGCGTGGGAGGCGTAGAGCTCGTCGCGCAGGGCGGCTCGGGCCATGGTCTGCCAGCGGTCGCGGCGGGGGAGGTCGACGATCTTCTGCTGGATGGTCGCGATGCCCATGCGGTCGGCCAGGTCGAAGTAGACGTCGGCGACGTCCAGGACCGGCTTGTCGGTGGCGCGCGCCGTCTCCACGATGTCCAGGGCGCCGAAGATGGACGACATGCCGGCCACCGCCGAGGCCAGCTCGCCCGGGACGCCGGCGATGATGAGGTCCTCGCGGTGCTCGGAGTAGCGGCTCAGGTGCGGGCCCTTGAGCAGCTTCGGCAGGTGCGCGGCGATGTCGCGGACGCCTTCGCGCAGCTGCTCGATCTGCGCCGGGATGTCCAGCGGGTGCCGGCGGTTCTGCAGGAACCAGCGGGACGCGCGCTGCGTGAGCCGGCGCACCTCCATCCGCATCGCCGTCTGCACCGCGGCCGAGACCTTGTTGTCCAGGTCTTCGATGGCGGTCAGGTAGCCGCCCATGTCGAAGACCTCGTTCGCGGCGCTGTAGGCGCGGGCGATCTGGTCGGCCGCGGCCCCCGACTCCTCCCGCATGCGGAAGGCGAAGCTGATGCCGGCGGCGTTCACCAGGTCGTTCACCACCTGGGTGGTGATGATCTCGCGGCGCAGCGGGTGCGAGTCCATCAGGCCCCGATAGGTCTCGCGTAGCGGGGTCGGGAAGTAGTTCGCCAGGCGCGTGACGTAGTACGGGTCGTCCGGGAGCGAGGAGGCGAACAGCTCGTCGGCCAGGACGATCTTCACGTACGCCAGCAGCACCGACAGCTCCGGCTGGGTCAGGCCCCGGCCGGCGGCACGGCGCTCGGCCAGCTGCTTGTCGTTCGGCAGGAACTCCAGCTCGCGGTCCAGCAGGCCGTCCTTGACCAGCCGGCGCATCAGCCGACCGTGCGCCTCGATCAGCTCCGGGGCCTGCCACTGGGCGTTGGCCAGGGCGATGTTCTGGTCGATGTTGTCCCGCAGGACCAGGCGCGCGACCTCGTCGGTCTGCTCGGCCAGGACCTTGTTGCGCTGCTTGACCGTCAGGTCGCCGGCGTGGACCGCCTGGTCCAGCAGGATCTTGATGTTCACCTCGTGGTCGGAGGTGTCCACGCCCGCGGAGTTGTCGATGGCGTCGGTGTTGATCTTGCCGCCGGAGTTGCCGGGCCCGCCGGACACCGCGTACTCGATGCGGCCCAGCTGGGTGAAGCCCAGGTTGCCGCCCTCGCCGACGACCCGGGCGCGCAGCTCGGAGCCGTTGATCCGGATCGCGTCGTTGGCCTTGTCGCCGACCTCGGCGTGGCTCTGCGAGGAGGCCTTGACGTAGGTCCCGATGCCGCCGTTCCAGAACAGGTCGACCGGCGCCTTCAGGATCGCGTTCAGCAGGTCGTTCGGCGCCATCCGCAGCACCGAGGACTCCAGCCCCAGCGCCTGGCGCACCTGCGGGGAGACCGGGATCGACTTCGCGCTGCGCGGGTACACGCCGCCGCCGGCGCTGATCTTGCCGGTGTCGTAGTCGGCCCAGGACGAGCGCGGCAGGTTGAACATCCGCTGCCGCTCGGCGAACGAGGCCGCCGCGTCGGGCTCCGGGTCCAGGAAGATGTGCCGGTGGTCGAAGGCCGCGACCAGCCGGATGTGCTCGGACAGCAGCATGCCGTTGCCGAACACGTCGCCGGACATGTCGCCGACGCCGACCGCGGTGAACTCCTCGCTCTGGGAGTCCACGCCGAGTTCGCGGAAGTGCCGCTTCACCGACTCCCACGCGCCGCGCGCGGTGATGCCCATGCCCTTGTGGTCGTAGCCGACCGAGCCGCCGGAGGCGAAGGCGTCGCCGAGCCAGAACCCGTAGTCGATGGCCAGGCCGTTGGCGATGTCGGAGAACGTCGCCGTGCCCTTGTCCGCGGCCACCACCAGGTAGGTGTCGTCGCCGTCGTGGCGCACCACGCCGGCCGGCGGCACGACCTCGCCGGAGACCAGGTTGTCGGTGATGTCCAGCAGACCGCTGATGAAGGTCTTGTAGCTGGACACGCCCTCGGCCAGCCACGCGTCGCGGTCCACCGACGGGTCCGGCAGGTTCTTGGCGTAGAACCCGCCCTTGGAGCCGACCGGCACGATCACCGAGTTCTTCACCATCTGCGCCTTGACCAGGCCCAGGATCTCGGTGCGGAAGTCCTCGCGGCGGTCGGACCAGCGCAGGCCGCCGCGCGCCACCTTGCCGAAGCGCAGGTGCACGCCCTCGACCTGCGGGGAGTAGACCCAGATCTCGAACTTGGGCAGCGGGGCCGGCAGGTCCGGGACCGCGTGCGGGTCCAGCTTGAAGGACACGTACGGCTTGGGCTCGCCGTCGGCGCCGGTCTGGAAGTAGTTCGTGCGCAGCGTGGCCTGGATGACCTTGAGCAGCGAGCGCAGGATGCGGTCCTCGTCCAGGGACTGCACGTTGTCCAGCGCGCCCTCGATCTCCTCGACGATGCTCTCCCACAGCTCCGGCGTCTCGTGCGAGTACGCCGGGGAGAACTTCGCCTCGAACAGCTTCACCAGCAGGCGGGCCACCCGGCGGTTGTTCGCGACCACGGTCTCCACCAGCTCCTGGCTGGAGGTCATGCCGCCCTGGCGCAGGTACTTCACGTAGGCGCGCAGGATCACCACCTGCCGCCAGGTCAGACCGGCCAGCGGGACCAGGGTGTTGAAGCGGTCGTTCTCGGCCCGGCCGGTCCAGATCGCGGTGAACGCCTCCTGGAAGCGCGTGCGCGCGGCCTCGTCCATGCCGTACTCGGCGATCGAGCCCGGGTCGCAGCGCAGCCCGAAGTCGTAGATGCGCGAGTCCGGCTGGTTCGCGGTGTCGATCTCCAGGTCGTACGGGAACTCGTCGACGACCTCGACGCCCATGCGCTGGAACACCGGCAGCACCTCGGCCAGCGAC
Source organism: Catenulispora sp. GAS73 (assembly GCF_041262085.1). Classification (NCBI taxonomy): domain Bacteria; kingdom Bacillati; phylum Actinomycetota; class Actinomycetes; order Catenulisporales; family Catenulisporaceae; genus Catenulispora; species Catenulispora sp. GAS73. The sequence goes on along the minus strand of NZ_JBGCCM010000008.1, from coordinate 98,077 downwards.
ACCGAGGACCCGACGCGGTAGATGCGGAAGCGGCGGTCACCCGGAGCCGAGTCGACCTCCTCGTACAGCCGCACCGCGCTGCTCTCGCCGGAAGCCTTGAGCCCTTCCAGGACCTTGACGTCGGCGACGGCCATCTCGGGCCGCTCCTCGGCCTTGTACGACTCCGGCAGCGCCGCGCCGTAGGCCTCGCGCAGCTCCCGCGCCTGCGCCTCGCCGAAGTCGCCGAGCAGGGCGTCGGCGAAGTCGTCGTCCCAGGTGCGGGTGGCGGCGGACAGCTTGGCCTCGATGGCGTCGGCGTCCGCGTCGACCAGCGTGGTGCCGGGGGCGACGCGCACCACGAAGTGCAGACGGGTCAGCACCGACTCGGTGTTGCGCACCGTGTAGTCGATGACCGCGCCGTTCAGCTCGCGCATCAGGATTTCCTGCATGTGCAGGCGGGTCGAGGTGTCGTAGCGGTCGCGCGGCAGGTAGACCAGCGCCGAGTAGAACCGGCCGTAGGCCTCCTTGCGCAGGAACAGCCGCAGCCGGCGGCGCTCCTGCAGCTGCGAGACCGCGATCGAGATCTCGGCCAGCTCCGGGGTCGGGATCTGGAACAGCTCGTCGCGCGGGTAGGTCTCCAGGATCTGGAGCAGTTCCTTGCCGGAGAAGGAGTTCTGGTCGAACCCGGACTCGGCGATCACGGCGCGCACCTTGCGCTGCACGACCGGGATGCGCAGAACCGACTCGGTGTAGGCGGGGGCCGCGAACAGGCCGAGGAAGCGGCGCTCGCCGACCACGTTGCCGTCGGCGTCGAACTTCTTCACGCCGACGTAGTCCAGGTAGGCCGGGCGGTGCACGGTGGAGCGGGTGTTGGCCTTGGTCAGCACCAGCAGCCGGGGCTCGCGGGCCTTGGCGCGGGCGTCCGGGCCGAGCTTGGAGAAGCTCTGCGACATCGGCTGGTCGGCGCGCAGGATGCCCAGGCCCGTGCCGGGCACGGCGCGCAGAGTCTCCTCGCCGCTGTCGTCGGTCGTGAGGTCGTACTCGCGGTAGCCCAGGAAGGCGAAGTGGTCCTCGGCCAGCCAGCGCAGCAGGTCCGAAGCGTCGGAGAGCTCCTCGGTGCGCACCGGCGGCTTCTGCTGGTCCGAGGCGGGGTGCAGGTCCTCGGCCAGGGACAGCGCGGTGGCCCGCATCTTCGGCCAGTCCTCGACCGCCTCGCGCACGTCGCGCAGCACCCGCTGCAGATCGGCCTCGATCTCGGTGTACCGCGTGCCGTCGGCGTCCTCGCGCGGGGACAGCCGGTCGATCTCGATGTGGATCCAGGACTCCACGGTCACGTCCGGACCGGACTTGTCCTGGTCCGGGGCCATGATCTCCAGCAGGTCGCCACTCAGGTCGCGGCGGACGTACATGACCGGGTGGATGATCACGTGGATCCCGCGGTCCTGCCGGGAGAGCTCGGAGGTCACCGAGTCCACCAGGAACGGCATGTCGTCGGTGATGATCTCGACCACGGTGTGCCCGCTGGACCAGCCGGTGGTCTCCACGGTCGGGGTGTGCGCCCGCACCTTCGCCGTGCCCTGCGGCCGGGACGCGGCCAGCGCGGCGTGCGACAGCGCCGCCGAGCGGATGTCCTTGGCCGCGGTGCCGATCAGATCCTCGGGGGCCGCGTGGCGGTAGTACTCGTCGAGGTACGCCTCCATGGCGCCGTCGCCGCGAGCCGGCATCAGGACCGCCGCGGACGCGCCGCCCCCGGCGTCGGTGGCGGGTTTGGCCGCCTGGCTCAGCAGGTCGGCTTTCGCCTGATCGAGCTTGCCCAGTTTCGCACCCGTATACGTGCTCTGCATGGCCGTGTGAACTCTATTCTGTCGCGCGCCTTTGCGTGACTAAGTGGCTTCCGAGGGGACTCGCGGTACTACGTGTGAAGTTGTCGGGCTGAACCGGCGTGCGAGTGGTCACACACTGAGTGACGACAGCCACGCCGAAAAGTCACCGTCGCCGTCTAAAGGAAACTTCTGAGCTCCCACAGGAGCGGGAAGTAGTGCAGGCCCAGACGGGAGCGGAGGTAGGGGGCGCCGGTCGAGCCGCCGGTGCCGGACTTGGTGCCGATCTGGCGCTCGACCATGGTCACGTGCCGAGCCCGCCACAGCGCGGCGGCCTCGTCGTGGTCCAGCAGCGCCTCGGACAGCTCCCACAGCTCGCCGTAACCGTCGCGGTCGCGGGCCACCTTGACCAGCGAGTCGCGCAGTTCGTCCTCCGAGGAGGCAGGCAGGCCCGTGGCGGCGACGGCGTGCACGAAGCCGTCCCACAGGCTCGGCGCCTCCAGCCGGGCGGCCAGCCGCTTCTGCTCGGCCTCGGTCAGGCCGCGGAAGCGCTTGAGATAGGTCGGGTCCTTGGCCCCGGAGGCGAACTCCAGCTCGCGGAACTGCGCGGACTGGAAGCCGGAGGCCGGGGACAGCAGCTCGCGGAAGACCAGGAAGTCCTGCGGAGTCATGGTCTCCAGGACCGCGATCTGCTGGATCAGCACACCCTCGATGGTCGCGACGCGCTTCAGGAGATGTTTGGCCCACCACAGCCGCCCCGCCATCATCGCCTCGGTGGCGGCGTCGACTTCGTGCAGGAGCTGTTTGAACCACAGCTCGTACACCTGGTGGATGGTGATGAACAAGAGTTCGTCGTGTGCCGGCGGATCGGACTCCAGGACTTGGGCGGACAGCAGCTGCTCCAGCCGGAGGTACGAGCCGTAGGTCAGCTTCGCCCCCTCCTCGCCGAAGTGATGGCTGGTGACCGTCTCGTCACCGAAATCGGAGGATGCGCCCACAGGACAGCCGACGACGCTGTCGGCTGACGGTTCTTTCGTCACGCCTGCCAGGCTACCGCCGCTCGGGCGGGGCTCACGGCCGGTTTGAGATGACAGAAAGGCAGCTGTTCGGCAATCTGCTGTACACCTTGGCCAGACCTGCCGGGTCTCCACACCAAAGCGGCGGGACTTGCCACGCGGCGGTGGTTCGGCCCGATGGTGTCAAGTCCGGGGAAGTCCGGACGGCCGGGAGAATCCGGACGGCGCGGAGGTCCGGACGGCGGCGCACGGCGACGCACGCGACGACACACCGCGGCGCGGCCCCGCCGAAGCGAAGCCGCGCCACCCCCCGATCCCCGTGCTCCCCCGATCCCCTCCCGATCCCCCGGTCCCCGTGCCCCCCGGCTGCGAGCGCCGTGACCGTCAGCCGTCAGCCGTCGGCCGCGATCGCCCGCAACACGTTCATCCGCGAGGCGCGGAAGGCCGGAGCCAGGGCCGCCAGCAGACCGACCACCGCGGCTCCCAGGAACACCGCGACAATGGTGCCGACCGGGATCGCCAGGGTGCTGATTCCGATCCCGGACAGCACCTGCTGGGCGGCCACACCCCAGGCCAGTCCCAGGCCGACGCCCAGGGCCGCGCCGAACAGCGCTATCACCACCGACTCCAGCCGGATCATGCGGCGGGTCTTGCGCCGGCCCATGCCGATCGCCCGGATCAGGCCGATCTCGCGGGTGCGCTCCACCACCGACAGCGCCAGGGTGTTGACCACACCGAGGATCGCGACCACGATCGCCAGGCCGAGCAGCCCGTAGACCATGTTCAGCACGCCGCCGACCTGGTCGTGGATCAGCTGCTTGTAGTCGGTCTGGCTCTTCACCGTCACCTGCGGGAAGGGCGCCAGGTCGGCCTTGAGCGCCGCGTAGGCCTGGTCCTGCCGGCCCTTGTCGGCCTTGGCGAACAGCAGCTCGGAGGCCGGCTGCGCGGACGCAGGCAGCGACTTGCCCAGCGTGTCCAGGGAGACGTAGCCGTCGCCGTGGTTGAACACCGTCTTGTCGCTCATGATGGCCAGGACGGGCAGCTTGAGCGGTGTTCCGCCGTGGAAGGTGACGTTCAGGACCGAGCCGACGGTCGCGTTCCGGGTCTTGGCCTCGGCCGCCGGGATCGCGATTCCCTCCTTGGTGAACACGTCGGACAGCGAGCCGGCGGTGGTGGCCGCGTCGAAGTCCTGGGTCAGGGTCGGCGAGGAGGCCGAGATCACGATCGTGCCGCCGGCCTTGCCGCCGCCGGAGGCGTCCGACACCGCGGCGTTCACGAACTTGTTCTCGGTGACGTGCGCCAGGCCCGGTGTCGCCTGGGCCTTGGCCAGCACCTCGGGGGTGATCTCCAGGCCGCCGTTGGTGGTGATGATGTAGTCCGCGCCGACGCTCTTGTCCATCTCCGAGGTCGCCGAGGTGACCAGCGAGGAGCCGACCACGGCCATCCCGGACACCAGCGACAGCCCGATCATCAGGGCCGCGGCGGTGGCGCCGGTCCGGCGCGGGTTCCGCAGGGCGTTGCGCTGCGCCATGGTGCCGACCGAGCCGTAGGCCGCCGGCATCCAGACCCCGAGCACCCGGATCACCACGCCGGCCAGCAGCGGGCCGAGCAGGATCGCGCCGATCAGGGTGACCAGCACACCCAGGCCCAGCAGCAGTCCGCCGGTCGCGGTGGCGCCGTTGACCGCGCCGCCGATCAGGGCCGCCGCGCCGCCGCCGGCGATCGCCAGGCCGATGCCGTTGCGCAGCCACGAGGCCCGGCGATCGCCCGGGGTTCCGGCCTCGCGCAGCGCCGCCATCGGCGTGACGCGGGCCGCGCGGCGGGCCGGGACCCAGGCCGCGAGCAGGGTGACCAGCACGCCGACCGCGTAGCCGGCGATCACCGAGGAGGCCGTCACCGACATGTCCGAGGCCTGCAGGTTCATGCCGACGCCGTTCATGATGGCGATCAGGCCGTAGGCCAGGCCGGCGCCGGCGGCGATGCCGACGGTGGCGCCGATGACGCCGAGCATCAGCGCCTCGAAGCGGACCGAGCGGTTGATCTGCCGGCGGCTGGCGCCGAGGGCCCGCAGCAGGCCCAACTCCCGGGTGCGCTGTGCGACGAGCATCTGGAAGGTGTTGATGATCAGGAAGGCGCCGACCATCAGCGAGATCCCGGCGAAGCCGAGCATCACGTACTTCATGAAGCCGATGAAGCCCACGCTGTTGCGGCCGTCGGCCTCCTGTTCGGCCCGGGTCTTCACGTCGTAGCCGGCGCCGAGCTTGGCGGACACCTCGGCCTTGAGCACGTCGTCGGAGGTGCCGGGCTTGGCGTCCAGGTCCACTCCGGTGAACGCGCCGGTCTTGCCCAGGAGCTTGGTCTGCGCGGTGTTCGTGTCGAAGTAGAACAGCGTCTCGCCGGGGTTGGTGGTACGGAAGGTCGCGATGCCGCTGACCGTGACCTGGAAGGTGCCGGCGCCGGTGCCGGTCACGATGCGCAGCGGCGAGCCGAGCGCCAGGTGCTTCTTGGCCGCGGTGTCGGCGTCGACGACCACGTCGGTGGGACCGGCCGGCGGACGGCCGGAGGTCAGGTTCACCGCCGGGTGCGGCGTGACGTACCAGTTGGCCCCGATGGTCGGACCGCCGGAGGAGTTGGAGATGGCCTTGTTGTCCGCGCCGACCACGGCCAGCCGTTCGGTGGTGATGTCACCGTAGACGGCCTGCACTCCGGGCAGCGCCTTCACGGTGTCGAGCACCGAAGTGGACACGGTCTGCTCCGGAGCGCCGGGCAGCGCGTCCTTGTCCGCCTTGGCCGAGACCGCGACGTCGGAGGCGGTGGTCGCGAACAGCCGGTCGAAGGTGGTGGTGATGGTCGAGGTGAACATCAGGGTGCCGGTGACGAACGCCACGCTCAGCACGACGGCGATCAAGGACAGCGAGAGCCGGCCCTTGTGCGCGAAGAAGTTGCGGCGGGATGCCTTCCACATGATCGATACCCCCCGGCCCGGCTCAGCGCTGACCGGCGGCGTCGCCGCGTTGGTTCTGGTCGTGCACAGCGTGGCCGTGGCTGTCGAACTGCCGCATCCGGTCCAGGACCTTGTCGGCGGTCGGCGCGGCCATGTCGTCGACGATCCGGCCGTCGGCCAGGAACAGCACCCGGTCGGCGTAGGCGGCGGCGGACGGGTCGTGGGTGACCATCACGAAGGTCTGGCCCAGCTCGTCGACCGAGCGGCGCAGGAAGCCGAGGACCTCGGCGCCGCTGCGGGAGTCCAGGTTGCCGGTCGGCTCGTCGCCGAAGATGATCTCCGGCTGGCCGGCCAGGGCGCGGGCCACGGCCACGCGCTGCTGCTGGCCGCCGGACAGCTCGCTGGGGCGGTGCTTGAGCCGGTCGGCGAGCCCGACGGTGCCGATCACCCGGTCCAGCCAGGCCTTGTTCGGCTTGCGGCCGGCGATGTCCATCGGCAGCGTGATGTTCTCCGCCGCGTTCAGCGTGGGCAGCAGGTTGAACGACTGGAAGATGAACCCGATCCGGTCCCGGCGCAGGTTCGTCAGCTCCTTGTCCTTCATCGCGGTGAGCTCGCTGGCCACGCCGTCCCGGCCGTAGATCCAGATCTTGCCCGAGCTGACCGCGTCCAGGCCGGCCAGGCAGTGCATGAGCGTGGACTTGCCGGAGCCGGAGGGCCCCATGATCGCGGTGAACCGGCCCCGCTCGATGTCGACGTCGACCTGGTCCAGGGCGGTGACCGCGGTCTCCCCTTGGCCGTAGCGCTTGGACACGGCCTGGGCTCGGGCGGCGGTGCCGACGGTGCGGTGGGTGACCGCGGCCTGTGCTGCCGTTGTCATGATCTTCCCCTCAGGTGGCTTTCAGCGGAGCTGGGTCGGTGTCGATCGACGTCACTAAGGCTGCCAGCCGCCCCCGTGGCCTCGCCACGGAGCCAACAGGTGTCCGGCGGTAGGGCTAACCCCACCGCTGCGCTACCGGCCTGCTCTTAGGGTACGGAAGCCCACGCTGGCCAGGCACTTGGTTCGCATTGCGAACAACATGGTGGACGAGCTATGGTTCGTGACGCGAACGATTCTGTTCGCATCACGAACAACTGTGTGCGGCGGCCCGGCCTGCCGCCGCGAGGGGACGGCTCCCATGCGTAAGAAGGTTGCGATAGTCGGCGGCGGCTACGGCGGAGTGAAGGCCGCCAAAGCCCTGGACGCCGACCTCGACGTGGTGCTCATCGACCCGAAGGACACCTTCGTGCACAGCGCGGCGGCTCTGCGCGCACTGGTCCGCCCGGACTGGGCCGAGAACATCTTCTTCCCGTACGACACGCTGATGGAGAACGGCACCGTGGTCCGCGATCGCGCGGTGGGAGTGGACTCGCGAGGTGTGACCCTGGCTTCCGGCGGCCGCGTGGACGCCGACTATGTGGTGCTGGCCTCAGGCTCGACCTACGCGTTCCCGGCGAAGATGCACACCGATGTCGCCGACGACGCCCTGGCCGCGTTGCGCCGCGCGCACAAGGAACTGGCCAACGCCGACCGAGTACTGATCCTCGGCGCCGGGCCGGTCGGCCTGGAGCTGGCCGGGGAGATCGCGACGACCTGGCCCGACAAGCGGGTGACGATCGTCGACCCCGCCCCCGAACTGCTGCCCGGCTTCCTTCCAGAGCTGGTCGCCGACCTGCGGCAGCAGCTCGACGAACTGGGGATCGAGCTGCGGCTGGGCTCCGGCCTCGCAGCCGGACCGGCGGTCGCGCCGGGCGTCGCCACGGAGTTCACCGTCACCGATCGCGCCGGCGAGCGCATCACCGCGGACATCTGGTTCCGCGCCCACGGCTCCCGCATCCACACCGAGTTCCTGGCCGGCGCCGTGCCCCGCAACGAGGCGGGCCAGGTGAAGGTCACGGAGCGGCTGACCGTCGAGGGCCACGACACGATCTACGCCCTCGGCGACATCACCGACCTGCCCGAGACCAAGATGGCCGGCTGGGCCATGCAGCACGCCGAGGTCGTCGCGGCGAACATCGTCGCGCACGCCAAGGACGCGGAGCCGGCCGCCGTCTACAAGACGCTGCCGGTCAAGGTGGGGCTGATCCCGCTGGGCCCGGCCGGCGGCGTCGGGCAGTTCCCGAACGAGCAGGGGGCGGCGTTCCAGGTGCCGAGGGAGACCGTGGTGCAGATGAAGGGCGCGGAGATGATGCTCGGACACTTCCGAGAGCTGTTCAACCTCTGAGAGGGATCTCAGAGGGAGTGGAACAGGCCCGGTCGGCACCAGCCGGCCGGGCCTACTCGCGCCTACTCGTGTTCGGGCTTCTCGCAGCTGAAGTCGTCCCCGAACACGACCGGCACCTGGTTCGCCAGCACCAGCCGGCCCAACAGCCCCGCGAGCTGCGCCTGTTCCTCCTCGGACAGCATGACGGGGAGCTCGGCGACGCGTTGCACGGTCTCGTTGTAGAACTCTTCGGCGAGCTTGTCGCCTTCTTCGGTGAGGAACACGCGGACCGCGCGGCCGTCGGTGCTGTCCGCCTCGCGCCGGACCAGGCCGCGGCGCAGCGAGCGGTCCACCAGACCGGTGAGGCTGGACTTGGCCAGCCCCAGGGTCCGGACCAGTTCGCCCATGCCGAAGCCTTCTTCGGGCTTGCCCATCAGGACGCAGAGCAACTGGCCCTGCTGGGAGGTGAGCTGGTGTTTACGAGCCACGTTCTCATAGGTGGCATCAACCAAGAACGCTGACCGGACGAGAGCAGTGACCACGCTCATATCGGGTTCTGGTTCGCGACCCATATAAAGGCTCCCGCATAAAGAACGCGAGGCCCCTCAGAATCTGAGGGGCCTCGTTGGTAGCGGGGACAGGATTTGAACCTGCGACCTCTGGGTTATGAGCCCAGCGAGCTACCGAGCTGCTCCACCCCGCGCCGTTTTCCTTCTCCGTAACTATAACACCTCTTCGCTACCACCAGTCGCCGTTATTTGCTGCGGCGCCCCATACCCGCCGGAACGAATATGGTGCCGCGCCCCATTGCCGACCCGATCGGCAGCCGAGAGCCTGGCGGGATGCGACAGAGCGCGGAGATCGATTTTCCCTCGGGTGCGGGTTCGTACGCTGTGACTCGCTGGTCAGGACCTGTAGTAGCCGAGTCGGCACCGACGGTGATCGCCGCGCACGGCATCACCGCCAACGGGCTGGCCTGGGCCCCGGTGGTCGAGGCGCTTCCGGAGGTCGACTTCATCGCCCCGGACTTGCGCGGCCGTGGGCGCTCGCGCGACGTCGGCGGTCCCTACTCGATCGGCGCGCACGCGGACGACCTGATCCGCACCCTCGATCACCTCGGGGTGGAGCGCGCGACGCTGATGGGCCATTCGATGGGCGGCTGGGTCGCCGCGGTGGCGGCGGCGCGGTACCCGGAGCGGTTCGGCGGCGTGGTGCTGGTCGACGGCGGTCTGGGGTTCCCGCTACCGGAAGACACCGACCTGGACCAGCTGCTCGACGGACTGCTCGGACCGGCGATGGCCAAGCTGCGCACCGTCTTCGCCAGCCGGGAGGAGTTCCTCAAGCCATGGCGCACGCATCCGTCGTTCCAGGGCGGCGGATACACGGCCGAGGTCGAGGCCTACCAGCTGCGCGACATCATCGGCACCGAGCCTGAGCTGCGTTCGTCGTGCGTTCTGGACGCGGTCCGGGGCGACGCGGCCGACCAGCTGCAAAACCCTGAGGTCGTCGGCTCGATCCACCGGCTGCCGATACCCGCAGCGTTCCTGTACGCCGAGCGCGGCCTGCTGAACGAGCCCGTCGGGCTCTACTCCCCCGAGGTCGTGGCCGCGGCGAAGCTCGCCGACGCTGGGGTGGACGTGCGCTTCGTCCCCGGCACCAACCACTACTCGATCCTGCTCGGCGACCGCGGGATCGCCGCGGTCGCCGAGGCGGTCAGGGCTCTGCTGTAGCGCAGTGCCCCGCTCCCGATCGGAAGGCCGGGTGCGGGTTCGAACCCGCACCCGGTGCGGACGCCCTCAGCGCACCTGCCCCCGATCGAAGTACTCGGCCAGCTCCGGATCCAGCGGCGGGACCTGGAACGGCGTGCCGCCGTCGCGCAGCGAGAGCGTGGCCATGTAGCCGGCGGCCACGCTCATCCGCGCCGCGACCGGCGAGGTGTCGGTGGCGCCGCCGTCGCGGACGAAGCGCGCGAACTCGGCCATGATCGCGCCGTCCGCGCCGCCGTGGCTGCCGGAGGCGTCCGGCACCCGGTAGGCGATGTCGGCGTCGCCGCGGTAGCCGGTCGGGCCGGTGTTCCAGACCTTCACCAGGTCGCCGGGCGAGTCGCCGAAGTTCTCCAGCCGACCCTCGGTGCCGATCACCGTGTAGTTGCGGAAGTAGTCCGGCGCGAAGTGGCACTGCTGGTAGGCGGCGATGACGCCGTTGTCCAGCGTCATGTTCATCACCGAGACGTCCTCGACCTCGATCTTGTGGTTGAGGTCGCGGCGCGCCGTCGGCGGCCAGTCGAACTCCTTGAGCCAGCCGGCCGGCCGTGGCGTCCCCTCCGCGCGCCGCGGCAGGTCGCCGTAGACCATCAGGTCGCCGAAGGCGCTGACCCGCTGGGTGAAGCCGCCAGCCAGCCAGTGCACGACGTCCAGGTCGTGCGCCGCCTTCTGGAGCAGCAGGCCGGTGGTGCGGTCCCGCTCGGCGTGCCAGTCCTTGAAGTAGTAGTCGCCGCCGTAGGACACGAAGTGCCGGACCCAGACCGTCTTCGGCTCGCCGATGTCGCCGCGCGCGATGATGTCGCGCATCGTGCGGACCACGCCCATGTGCCGCATGTTGTGACCGACGTAGAGCCGGGTCCCGGTCTCGTGGGCGGCGCGCAGGATCGCGTCGGAGCTCTCGATGGTGATGGCCATCGGCTTCTCCAGGTAGACGGCCTTGCCCGCGCGCAGGCAGTCGACGGCGATCTCCTCGTGGGTGTCGTCCGGCGTCATGATGATGACGGCGTCGATGTCGGGGCGGGTCAGCAGCTTGCGGTAGTCGTCAAGAGTGTCGGTGACCCCGACGCGCTCAACGGCTCTGGCGAGCGCGGCCGAATCGGTGTCGCACAGCGCGCCGACCTCGAAACCGCGGTCCGGCTGATGCGCGGCGACGGCGAGAGAGGTGCGCAGGCCCAGGCCGATCACACCGAAGCGCAGGTTGCTCACAGGAGAGGGTGCCTTTCTGAAAAGTCTTACTTGGTGCCGGTGAGGGCGATGCCCTCGGTGATGCGGCGCTGCGCGGCCAGGAACAGCAGGATCATCGGCAGGCTGGCCAACAGCGAGCCGGCCATCAGCAGCGGGTACTCGGTGAGGTGCTCGCCCTGCAGCATGGACAGGCCCACGGTGAGCGGCATCTTGGAGTCGTCGTTCACCACGACCAGCGGCCACAGCAGGTCGTTCCACGACCACAGCACCGTGAGCACGCCCATCGAGATCAGTCCGGGCTTGGCCAGCGGCAGCATCACGGACCAGAAGATCCGGAAGGTGCCGGCGCCGTCGAGCCGCGCGGCCTCCTCGACCTCGTTCGGCAGCGACATGAAGAACTGCCGCAGCATGAACGTGCCGAAGGCGCTGAACAGTCCGGGCAGGACCACGCCGGCCAGGGTGTTGAGCAGGCCCATGTTCTGCACCAGCTGGTACTGCGGCAGCAGGTACACCTGGCTGGGCACCATCAGGACCGCGAGCATGAGCAGGAACAGGGCGTTGCGCCCCGGGAACCGCAGCCGCGCGAAGGCGTAGGCGGCCATCGAGCAGAACAGCACCTGCGCCAGGACCCTGACGGCGGTCTGCAGCACCGAGTTCAGGAACTGCTGGGCGAACTTGGTGTCGTGGAAGACCTGGCTGTAGTTCGACCACTGCCACGAGGGCAGGAAGTGCGGCGGGACGCTGGTGGTCTCGCCGGTGGTCTGCAGCGAGGTGATGAGCTGCCACAGGAACGGGGCCACCATCGCCGCCGCGCCGATCGCCAGGATCACGTGGACCGGCCACAACCGCTGCCTGCCGCTACCCATAGTGGACCCACCTCTTCTGCAGCCGGAACTGGAGCGCGGTCAGCACCAGCAGCACCAGCGTGAGCACCACCGCGATCGCCGCGGCCAGCCCCTGGTTGCCGGTGACGAAGGCGTCCTCGTAAAAGAGGTACGCGATCGTCTTGCTGCCGGCCAGCGCCGGATTGGTCTTGCCGAGCATCATCAGGACCATGTCGAACATCTGCAGGCCGCCGATCACCGACAGCACCGAGACGAAGAAGATGCTGGGGCTCAACAGGGGCAGCGTGATCGAGAAGAACTGCCGGATCCGTCCCGCGCCGTCCAGCGAGGAGGCCTCGTAGTACTGGCGCGGGATGTTCTTCAGGCCGGCGGCGAAGATGATCATGTTGTAGCCCAGCGAGCTCCAGATGCCCACCAGGCCCATGGCCCAGACCGTGTACCGGTCGTCGGACACCCAGTGCGGGCCGTGGATCCCGACCAGCGACAGCAGATAGTTGATCAGGCCGTAGTCGCCGTTGTAGAGCCAGCGCCAGATCATCGCGACCGCGGCCGGCATGGTGACCACGGGAATGAAGTACAGGACCCGGTAAAGGCTCGCGTACTTGCCGCTGACCTGGTTCATCAGCGCGGCGAAGACGATCGACAGCGGGATGCCGGCCAGGATGATCAGCGAGTACTTGACGGTGTTCCAGGCCGCGCGCGGCAGCTGCGGATCCGACATGAACGAGCTGTAGTTCTGGAAGCCGACCCACTGCTGGCCGCCGAAGACGCCCCACGAGGTGAAGCTGAAGTAGGCGGACTGGACGATCGGCCACAGGTAGAAGATCACCAGGCCGGCGAACAGGGGCGCGATCATCGCATAGCCCCAGGCCCATTCCTTCAGGTGCGCCTTCGAGAAGCGGGGTCGGCGGTCGGCGACCGGCCGGGGCGCCGGCCCGCGCTTCGGGCCGGCCCCCGCCGCCGCCTTTCCGGCGGCGACGGAGGGGGATTCGATGGCTGACACCCGCTACTCCTTGGCCAGTTCGGCGTTCATCTGGTCCGCGATCTGCTTGACGCCGGTCTGCAGGTCGAGCTTTCCGCCCCAGATCTGGTCCAGCGTGGTCTGCATGGGCGTGGTCCAGGCCGCCGTGTTCTTCGACACCGGATACGGCACGGCGTCGTTGAGCTGGTCGATGAAGGACTGCAGGTGGTACTGCGGGGTCGAGGCCACCCAGGTCGCCGACAGGCCGTTGTACGCCGGGATCACCGTCCCGGTCTTGGCCTGGACCTCGTTGGCCTCCTTGGACCCCAGGTACTGCACGAACTCCCAGGCCGCCTGCGCGTGCTTGGTCTTGGCGTAGATGACGTTCGCCAGGCCGTTGATGACCGTCGCCTTCTTGCCGTCCGGGCCGGCCGGCAGCGGCGCGACGTCCGCTTCCAGGCCGGTGGCCGCCTTGTACTCGGGCATGTCGTAGTCGCCGTCGGCGAACATCGCCACCTTGCCGGAGGCGAACAGCTGGTCCGGCTGGGTGTCGGTCATCTGCTGCGCGGTCGGCGAGACGTGGTACTTGGTGATGAAGTCCAGTGCGTACTGCAGGCCGGCGATGCTCTTGGGGTCGTCGAACCCGGACTTCTTGTGGTCCGGGGTGATGGCCTGGCCGCCGGCCTGGAGCATGGTGTTGTACAGGTTCTCCTGCGTCCAGTCCGGGGAGGCGATGCCCCAGACGCCCTTGCCGGGGTCGTTCAGCTTCTGGGCCGCGTCGATCACGTCCTGCCAGGTCCACGTGGCCGTCGGGTATTTCACCCCGGCCGCGTCGAAAAGCTTCTTGTTGTACCAGAGCCCGACGGTGTCGAAGTCCTTCGGCATGCCGTACTGCTTGCCGTCGAGGGTGTAGACGTCGTTCAGCGACTTCGGGAACGGGCTGTTGTCGAAGCCGGGCTTGTCCGACAGGGACAGCAGCTGCTTCTGGCCGGCGTACAGGCCGATGCGGGTGGTGCTCATCCAGAACACGTCGGGGGCGGTACCGGAGGCGGCCGCGGTCTGCAGCTTGGTCCAGTAGTCGGCGTTCGGCGTCAGCTGGATGTTGATGGTGATGTTCGGATGGGACGCGTGGAAGGCGTCGGCGATCTCCTGCATCGCCGGCTTCTGCTTGGTGTCCCAGATGCCGTAGGTCAGGGTGACCGGGCCGGATTCGGCCTGCCCGGAAGACGCGGACTTCGAGGAGGAACAGCCGGTCGCGGCCAGGGCCAGGGCCCCGGCTCCGGCCAGCACCAACGCCTTTCGGAACATCCGCGTCTCCCAACGTTTTCGTAAGCCGTCGACGGCATCGCTGCCTGTCAGAGGCCTGATGAGGGTGAGGGGCGGGAGGCGGGGCCTCCCGTGACCCGGGACACTAGCCGCCGTTTTTGCTTGAGACCAGTGTTAATCGAGCAGGGTCACGCACGAGACGCGAAAAAGTACTCGTTCCGAGACCGGGCCGTGATCCGGGATCGGGACGAGTCGGACATCTTTACGCCAGTGATCGTCATAAATGCCGGGCGTACCGCGCCCGCCCGGCCTAAGATGGCCGCCATGCGACGGACCAGCGGCGACGGCAGCTTTCTGCGGAGCCTGAACGAGGTGGCGGTGTTGCGCGCACTGCGCGAGACCGGGACGCCGACCCTGGCCGAGGTCGCCCGAGCCGCACAGCTGTCCCGGGCCACGACCGAGGTCATCATGGACTCGCTGCAGCGCAACGGCTGGGTGGTGGAGGCCGAGGCGGTGGCCGACGGCCAGCGCGGCCGGCCGGCCCGGCGCTACGCCTTCCGCGCGGCCGCGGCGCACGTCGCGGGGGTGGCGATCGGCGGATCCGGGGTCACCGCGATGGTCGCCGACCTGGACGGGACGGTCGCGGGGAGGGCGGTGGAGCACCTGAGCCCGGAGCTGTCGGCGCCCGAGCGGCTGGACGCCGTACAGCGGGTATTGGAGCGCGCGGCCGGGGCGGCCGATGTGCCCCTGAGCCGGCTGGCCTCGGTCGGCGTCGGCACCACCGGCGTCATCGACAACGAGGGCCGGGTACTCAAAAGCGTCGCGCTGGCCGACTGGTCGGGGGTGAACCTGCAGACGGAGCTGGCCGCGCGGCTGCCGGTCCCGGTCGTGATCGAGAACGACATGCGGCTGGCGGTGCTGGCCGAGCACTGGCGCGGGGCGGCGTCCGAGCACGACAACGTGCTGTATCTGCACACCGGCCGGCGGATTGGGCTGGGGCTGCTGTTCGACGGGGTGCCGTACCGCGGTTCGCACGCCGCCGCCGGCGAGCTCGGCGGGCACCCGAACAGCCGGTGGGCGGCGTTCCAGCACGTCATGGACTACGCGATGGCCGCCGATCCCGGTGAGCTGCGGGCGCCGTCGCAGGCCGCGCTGTTCGCGATGGAGCGGGCGGCCGGCGGGGACGAGAAGGCGGCGGCGGCGTTCCAGGCCTTCGCCCGGGCGCTGGCCGAAGGGCTGGTCAGCCTGGTGACGCCGCTGGACCCGGACCTGGTGGTGATCGGCGGCAGCCTGGCGCAGACCGGCGAGCACCTCACCGAGCCGATCAGGGCCCTGCTCGGTGAGGTGTGCCTGTATCCGCCGGACGTGAAGGTGTCAGAGCTCGGAGGCGACGCGGTCGGGATGGGGGCGGTTCGGCTCGCCCTCGACCACGCCGAGCCTGTGTTGTTCGCTTCGCTGTCGTCGGCGGGGGCCGGCTCCTCCTCCGCGGCGTAGCCGGTTCGGCAGCGCGGCCAGTCCACCGGGGACGGCGTAGACCACGAGCACGAACAGCACGCCGAGCAGCACCAGCGGCTGGGACAGCGGGATCCGCAGGACGGCGGGCAGGCTCGCGACCGAGTCGGAGGTGGCGACCGCGCCGAGCCGGTGGTCCAGGAGCGTGTAGAGCACGCCGCCGAGCACCGGGCCCCAGCGCGTGCCGGACCCGCCGAGCACCACCATCACCAGCAGCGCGAGGGTGAAGTCGGTGGTCGTGGTCTCGGGCGTGGCCCCAGCGGTGACCAGCAGGTGCACCACGCCGCCGGCCGCGCCGAGAGTCCCGGCCAGCACGAAGGCGCCGAGCTGGTAGCGGAACGGGTTCAGGCCGAGGACTTCGGCGCGCCGCTCGTTGTCGCGGATCGCCTGCCAGACCCGGCCGATCCGGCGCCCGGTCAGCCACCAGACGACGCCGCAGACCACGACGAGGTAGGCGAGGGCGAGCCAGTACAGGTTGACGGTGTTGACCACGCCGACGAACGCCGCGGGCACCTTCTCCGTGCTCAGCGGCAGCCCCTCCTCGCCGCCGGTGGTCTTCGGATCGCGGCCGACCAGGATGGACCCGGCCTGCGCGAACGCCAGGGTGACCATGGCGAAGCCGACGGTCCCCAGCTTTCCGACACCTTTCAGGGAAACTGCCCCGAGCAGGGTGCTGACCGCCGCGCCGATGACGATCGCGAGCACCGCGGCGGTCGCCAGCGGCAGGTGCATGTCCTTCATGGCGAGCTCGGCGCTGTACGCGCCGATCGCGACGTAGAGCGCGTGCCCGAAGGACATCAGGCCGAGGCGGCCGAACAGCAGGTCGTAGCCCACGGCCAGGCCGGCGAAGAGCAGGCAGAGCGCGAGGAGTTGGAGCGAGCCGGGGGTGTTGACGGCGCCGTCGAAGACGCCGGGAATGCTGAGCGTCGAGTAGGGCAGGCTGAGCAGGACCGCGAGGACCGCGATGGGGATCAGGTTCTTGACGTGGCGCTTCACGCGGCCCTCCGGATGAGCCTCTGGATGCCGTCCCGGTTGCCGCGGGTGAGCAGCACGACGGCGAGGATCGCGACCGCGGCGAAGTCGCCGAGGCCCGAGGCGGCGTAGTAGTTGGTGAACTGCTGGATCAGCCCGACAGCGGCCGCGGCGAGCGCGACCCCGTCGGTCCGCCCCATCCCGCCGATCACCACGACGACGAACCCGAACACCAGCAACGACGTGCCCTGGCCCGGCGAGACACTGCCGAAGTACACGCCGCCGAGCGCACCGGCCAGCCCCGCGAGCGCGCCGCCGATCGCGAAGACGAGGGTGAAGGCCTTGCGCACGTCGATGCCGAGGGCGGTGACCATGGCGCGGTCCTCGACGCCGGCGCGGACGACGAGGCCGTAGCGGGTCCGGCTGAGGAACAGCTTGAGCGCGGCGAGGACCACCAGCGCGGCAGCGATGAGGAGGAAGCGGTCGGTCGGGACCTTCGCGCCGAGGAGGCTGACGGTCCCGGCGAGCTGCCTGGGCGGCTGGAGCTGGCGAGCGTCGGCGCCCCAGATGCCCTGCACGAGAGCGGGCAGCGCGAGGCCGAGGCCGACGGTGACGAGGATCTGGTCCTTGGGACGCGAGTAGAGGGGCCTGATGAGGACGGTCTCGATGAGCGCGGCCAGTCCTGCTCCAGTCACGATCGCGACCGCTACGGCGAGCGCGAACGGGAGGTGGCCGGTCAGACGCCAGGCCGCGTAGGCGCCGGCGGTGACGAGGGCGCCGTGGGCGAAGTTGAGGACGTCCATCAGGCCGAAGATGAAGGACAGGCCGCTGGCGATGAGGAAGTAGAGGGCGCCGAGACCCAGGCCGGTGAGGGTGAGGAGAACGAGAGTGCTCATGCCGCCTTCCCCACTCCCAGGAGTTCCCGCGTCAGCGCGGCGTCCCCCAACAAGTCGCGCACCGGCCCCCGGTGCACCACCTGCCCCGCCGCCAGCACCACGGCGTCGCCGGCCAGCCGCCGCACCAGCGCCAGGTTCTGCTCGACGAGCAGCATCGGCACGCGCTCGGCGGCGCGTTCCAGCACCTCCGCCACTTCGGTCACCACCTTCGGGGCCAGGCCCTTCGTCGGTTCGTCGACCACGAGCAGGCGGTTGTCGTTGAGGAGGGTGCGTGCGATCGCGACCATCTGCTGCTGGCCGCCGGACAGGGTGCCGACGGCCTGTGCGCCGCGCGCCTTCAGTTCCGGGAAGAGTTCGTAGACCAGGTCGTAGGCGTGGTCGGCCCCTCGGCGCTCAGCGAGGGTCAGGTTCTCCGCGACCGTCAGCTTCGCGAAGACGCAGCGGTCCTCCGGTGCGTAGCCGATGCCCTGGCGCACGATCTCGTGGGTGCGCAGTCGCTGGACCGGGGTGCCGGCGAAGGCGATGCGGCCGGTGCGGGAGACCAGGCCGAGGATGGCCTTGACCGTCGTCGTCTTGCCGACGCCGTTGCGCCCCAGCAGGGCCGTCACGCCGGTCGGCGCCACGGTGAACGACACGCCTTGCAGGATCTGCGAGCCGCCGAGGGTGACGCGGACGTCGTCGAGTTCGAGGATCACAACGCGTCCCCCACGTAAGCCTCCTGCACGCGGGCGTCGGCCATGATGCGCTCCGGCGTGTCGATCGCGAGCAGTGCGCCGTGGTGCATCACCGCGACGCGGTCGGCGAGGCCGAGGAGCACCTCCATGTGGTGCTCGACCATCAGGACCGTGCGCCCCTCGTCGCGGTGCAGGGCCCTGATGACGTCGACCAGTTCGGGGACGTCGCCGGACGCGACGCCGGCCATCGGTTCGTCGAGCAGGAGCAGGCGTTCGGCGCCGGAGGCCAGGAGCATGGCGAGTTCGAGCTTGCGCTTGTCGCCGTGGGAGAGGTCGGCGGCGAGGGCGCTTGATTTCTCAGTCAGGCGGACGCGTTCCAAGGGGTCGGAGGCGAGCCCGCGCCGCTTCGCCGCGACCTGCTGCGCGAGTGCCACGTGCTCGGCGACGGTCATGGTCGGGAACACGCTGGAGGACTGGAAGGTCCGGCCGATGCCGCGCCGGGCCCGCTTGTGCGGTGGCTCGGTGGTGATGTCCGTGCCGTCGAGAGCGATCCGGCCCCGATGCACACCAGTGGCTCGGTTCAGGCCGCTGATCAGGTTGAACAGCGACGTCTTGCCGGCGCCGTTGGGTCCGATCACCGCGACGAACTCGCCCTCGCCGACCGCGAGGTCCACGCCGGACAGGATCGCCGAGCCGCCGACCGTCCAGGAGAGGCCCGCCAGAGTGAGCACGTCGGGCGCGGGGCCGCCGGGCGCCGCGGTGCCGGAGGTGAGTTCGTCACTCATCGTCAGCTCGCCGGGAAGCTCTTGGCCGGCGGCGCGACCTCGTTCGGGTCCAGCGTCTTCACCACGGTCGGCGTCGTGCCGGTCAGCTTGGCCTGGAACATCGGCTGCAACAGCGCGTGGTCCGAGGCACGGATCGTGTCGGCGCCCTTGACCCCGTCGAAGCTCCAGCCCTCCAGGTTCTTCACCATCGCGTCCACGTCGGTGTCGCCGTTCTCCGCGGCGTGCACGACCATCTGCGCGGCGCTGAAGCCGTCGGGGCTGAACAGGTCGGACTGCTCGCCGTGCGCCGCGAGGTAGGCGTCCATCGCCTTGGCCGCGTCGTTGCTTGTGCCGTCGGGGACGTAGTGCGCGAGGAAGGACACCTTGCCGCCGGTCGAGGCGAACACCGGGTAGGAGGCGCGCACGTCCAGGCCGGTGACGGTGGTCGTGGCGTCCAGGACGCCCTGCTGCGACAGCGCGGTCCACAGCGCCGAGGCCGTGGTACCGGCCCAGGCCACGAACAGCAGGTCCGGCTTGGCGTTCTTGGCCTGGGTGGCGAACGGGGTCAGGTCGGTGGCGCTCGGCGGGGCCAGGACCGAGTCCACCTTCGCGCCCTTGGCACCCAGCACCGCCTTCACCGCCGCGACGTTCGCCTGGCCGAAGGCGCTGTCCTGGGCCAGGACGGTGACGTGCTTGTTCGTCAGGTCGCCGAGGAAGGACGCGGCGGTGGCGATGTCCTGATACGTCTCGCGGCCGGAGCGGAACGTGTACTTGTTCAGGCCGGTGACCCCGTCGGTGGCGGCCGGGCCGGAGATGAACAGCACCTTGTTCTGCGCGGCCAGCGGCGCCACCTGAAGCGCCACACCGGAGGCGGTGGAGCCGGCCAGGATGCGGTAGCCCTGGCCGATCAGGTCCTTGGCGGCGCCGACCGCCTTGGTCGGGTCGCCCGCATCGTCGCGCTGCGTCACCTCGATCTTGTGGCCGTTCACGGCGTCGGTGCCGTGGGTGGCGTAGTCGAGGCCGGCCAGGAAGCCCTGGTAGTAGTCCTTGCCGTACTCGGCGAGCGGCCCGGTCTTGGAGTAGACGAGCCCGACCTTGATCGGCGCGCCGGACCCGCCGGAGGACGCCCCGCCCCCGCCCGGCGACCCGCTGGCCGCCTTGCTCGGGCTCCCGCACGCGGCCAGCGTCGCGATCGACGCGGCGGCCATGGCTGCTGCTACATACCGGGCGCTGTATCTGCGCAGGATGCTGGTGGAATGCATGGCCGGAACGTTAAGTCCGCGTTACGGGCCCCGAAATGTGGGCCGCCGCCACATCGAGGGGCGCTCCGGTGTTGGTCACCACCTCCTCGACGGTGACCCCCGGCGCCAGCTCGACCAGCCGGAAGCCGGCCGGCGTGACGTCGAGCACCGCCAGGTCGGTGATGACGCGGTCGACGACGCCGTTGCCGGTCAAGGGAAGCGTGCACTCCTGGAGCAGTTTCGGGGAGCCATCCTTCGCTGTGTGCTCCATGACCACCAGCACCCGGCGCGCGCCGTGCACCAGGTCCATCGCGCCGCCCATGCCCTTGACCAGCTTGCCGGGCACGGTCCAGTTCGCCAGGTCGCCGGCGGCCGAGACCTGCATCGCGCCGAGCACCGCAGTGTCGATGTGGCCGCCGCGGATCATGCCGAAAGAGGTGGCGGAGTCGAAGAAGCTTGAGCCGGGGCGGACGGTGACGGTCTCCTTGCCCGCGTTGACGAGGTCGGGGTCGACGTCGTCGGGAGCCGGGTAGGGGCCGAGGCCGAGGATGCCGTTCTCCGACTGCAGGACCACTTCGACGCCGGGCGGCAGGTGGCCGGGGATCAGGGTCGGCAGGCCGATGCCGAGGTTGACGTAGGAGCCGTCGCGGAGTTCGCGCGCGGCGCGGGCCGCCAGCTGGTCGCGGGTCAGGGGCATGTCAGACTGCTCCGTTCTCGGAGGTGGACACCGTCACGGTCCGCTTCTCGATGCGCTTCTCCCGCTGGTCCGCCGGAACCGCGACCACGCGCTGCACGAACACGCCCGGCAGGTGGATCTCGTCCGGGTCCAGCTCGCCGGGCTCGACCAGCTCTTCGACCTCTGCGACGGTCACCCGGCCGGCCATCGCCACGACCGGGTTGAAGTTGCGGGCCGAGGCGTGGAAGACGAGGTTGCCGTGGCGGTCCCCCTTCGCGGCGCGGACCAGCGCGAAGTCGGCGGTGATGGCGTGCTCCAGCAGGTATTCGCGGCCGTCGATGACGCGCGTCTCCTTGCCCTCCGCGACGCTCGTGCCGACGCCGGCCGGCGTGTAGTACGCGGGGATGCCCAGGCCGCCGGCGCGCAGGCTCTCGGCGAGCGTGCCCTGCGGGAGGAGTTCGACCTCAAGCTCGCCGGCCAGGTACTGGCGCGCGAACTCCTTGTTCTCGCCGACGTAGGAGCTGGTCATCTTGGCGATGCGGCCGGCGTTCAGCAGCAGGCCCAGGCCCCAGTCGTCGACGCCGCAGTTGTTGGAGACGACGGAGAGCCCGGTCGCGCCCTGGTCGAGCAGGGCCGCTATCAGGGTGCTCGGGATGCCGCAGAGGCCGAAGCCGCCCACGGCGAGCGTGGCGGCCGAGGGGATGTCCGCCACCGCGTGGGACGGGGTCGGGGCTGTCTTGTCCATGGGGATGGACGGTATGAGCGGCCTGCGTCTTTTGATATGTCTTCGAGCGCTACAAGATCGCGTACGGCTATGCCTCAGAGCCCCATCACGCGCCGGACCTGGAGCGCCAGCTGGATCTCCAGGCTGCGGCCGGGCTCCTGCCAGTCGGGGCCGAGCAGGCGCGCGGTGCGGTCCAAGCGCTGGGTCACGGTGTTGACGTGGATGTGCAGCGCCTCGCCGGTCCGGCCGAGGCTGCGGCCGCAGGCGAAGTACTGCTCGACGGTGCCGAGCAGGTCGGTGCCGCGTTTGGCGTCGTAGTCGACGAGCGGGCCGAGGGCCTTGCGCACCACGGCGCCGGGGTCGCCGCCGCCCAGGACGAGCGCCAGGAACCCGAGGTCGGAGGGGGCGGCGGCACAGCCGGCGCGGCCGAGGGCGTGCAGGGCGCCGAGGCAGCGGACGGCTTCGGCGTGCGCGTCGGCGTACGCGGCGACGTCGGACTTCGGGCCGCCGGCGCCGACGGTGACGGGATGCGCGAGGCCGCTGCGGAGCGCCGCCAGGACGCGCTGCGCCGCGGGGGCGGGGTCGTCGCCGGGCAGCAGGAGGACGATGCGGCCTTCGTGGGAACCGGCCAAGCCGCCTTCGGACTTGGCCAGGCGCCCGGCGGCGAAGTGCGCGCGGGGACGGTCGGCGGGTGCCGCGTCGGCGGCCACGACGATGTGCGGGCGGTCGAGGTCCACACCGACGCGGCGGGCACGCTCGGCGAGGGTCGAGGTGTGGCGGACCGGGACGGCGAGGAGGTCGTCGAGGAGGTCGCCGCCCAACCGCTCGGCGGCCTCGGCTTCGGAGCGGCGCATCAGGAGATGGAGGGCGACGACGAGCGCCGCGCGTTCGAGGATGCGCTGGTCGACGTCGCTGAAGGATTCGGGGGCGCGGAGGATCAGGGCACCGAGGGGTTCGGCGGCTGCGGCCACCGCCGCGACGACCAGGTCCCCGGAGCGGGCCGCGTGGCCAGTCGCCGCGGAGGTGGCGATCAGGCCGGTCGCCGACGCGGCAGTGCTCAGCGGCCCGGACCGCACCACGCCGGCGATGACATCGATGGCGGATTCGGCATCGCCACCGGCACCGGCACCGGCTCGGCCTCCAGCACCAGATCCTGCTCGCCCGCCGGCCCCAGCGTCGTCAAAGCCCGAAGTCTCCCCGGCGACCGCCGTCACCACCCCATCCGCGTCGACCACCACCAACCCCCCGCCGACAGCCTCCGCCACGGCCGCCGCGATCCCCTCCACATCCCCGCCGCGCAGCACCAGGTCCGCCAGCTTGTCGTGCACCGCGGCGGCGCGCTCCACCGATTCGCTGTGCGCGCGCACGAGTTCGTTCGCCGAGCGCAGCTCGCTGAGGGCGTCGCGGGTGGCCTGCAGCAGGCGGGCGTTGTCGATGGCGACCGCGGCGTGCGCGGCCAGGGAGCTCAGCAGGGTGATCTCGTGGCGGGCGAAGGGCCGCGCCGAGCGGTTCGCCGCGAACAGGACGCCGATCACCCGGCTGCCCAGGACCAGCGGGACGCCGAGGATGGCGGTCAGGCCCTCCTCGCCGACGCCTTCGTCGATCTCGTTCGTGTGGCGGAAGCGGCTGTCGCGCGGGTAGTCGGAGGTGACGTACGGCTTCGCCGTCTGGGCCACCAGGCCGCCGAGGCCGGCGCCCATCGGCAGGCGCAGGGACTGGAAGCGGGCCGACACCGAGCCGTGGGTCACGCGCATGTAGGTGTCGCCGCGGTCCGGGTCGTCGAGGGTCAGGTAGGTGACGTCCGCGCCGATCAGCGTGTGCGCGCGGGTGACGATCGCCTTCAGGACCGCGTCGAGGTCGCGCAGCGCGGCCAGGTCGCCGGCGGTCTCGAACAGCGCGACCAGCTCCGCCTCGCGGCGGCGTGAGCGCGCCAGCGTGGCGCGGACTTCCAACGCCACCCGTTTGGCCGCCTCCAGCGCCGCCAGCTCCTCGGCGCCCGCGCCGGCCACGCGGGCGGCGACCACCGGGCCGTCGTACTCGATGGCGGCGGCGTCGCGGGCCAGCAGGTCGAGGAACACCGAAGGGGTGGCGAGCGCGGACATGGCGCCCAGCATCACGCGCGCCTCACCGAGCTGTCCATCCGCCGTCCATGGCCAACGAGGCGCCGGAGACCGAGGCGGCGGCCGGTGAGCACAGGTAGGCCACGAGCTCGGCCACCTCGGAGGGCTCGATCAGACGTTTGACGGCCGAGCGCTCCAACATGATCTTGGAGACCACCTCGTCCTCGGGGATGCCGTGCGCGGCGGCCTGGTCGGCGATCTGGTTCTCGACCAGCGGCGTGCGGACATAGGCCGGGTTCACGCAGTTCGAGGTGACGCCGTACGGTGCGCCCTCCAGCGCCGCGACCTTCGACAGCCCCTCCAGACCGTGCTTGGCCGTGACGTAGGCGGCTTTGAACTCCGAGGCCCGCAGGCCGTGTGCCGAGGAGATGTTCACGACCCGGCCCCAGCCGCGCTCGTACATGTGCGGCAGCGACTCGCGGATCAGGCGGAACGGCGCCTCCAGCATCAGCCGCAGGATCAGCGAGAACCGCTCGACCGGGAACTCGTGAAGCGGCGCCACGTGCTGCAGCCCGGCGTTGTTCACCAGCACGTCCACGCCGCCGACCCGGTGCGGCAGCGCCGAGGCCTGGTCCAGGTCGCTCAGGTCGGCGACCAGCGCCAGCCCGCCGATCCGCTCGGCGGCGGCGTGCGCGCCGTCGGCGCTGATGTCGGCCACCACCACCTTGGCCCCGGCCGCGGCCAGCCGCTCGGCGCAGGCCAGGCCGATGCCGCCGGCCGCGCCGGTGACCAGCGCGGTGCGGCCGGACAGGTCCAGGGCGGCCGGTGAAGCCGGGAAGGCCACGGAAGCGGCAGAGGTGGCGGCAGCGTCCATAGAAGGCGTCATACCCGATCACGCTAGAGAGCGGTCTTCACGCTTCCCATGTCGGCCGCCGCCACATACCCCGCACGCGTCATGGCTGCCCCAGCCATGACGCCGGATCGTACGGCGGCTCTCCCGCCTGACCAGTGTCGAAGTGCGCGACCTTGCCGTCCACGACCTCGAAGTGCCAGCGGGTGTTCATCCCGCCCCACTGCTCGTTGGTGTACTCCGCGATCAGGTCGCGGCCGTCCGGGGATTGCACGATCACGTCCATCCGGCCGTGCGTGTCGTACACCTCGCGCTGGAGCCAGTCCCCCAGCAGGCGCGGCGTGCCGTCGTCGGTCATCGTCGCGTTCCCGGTCATGGCGGCCTGCACGGCCGCCGGGTCGTTGGCGTTGAGCGCGTCGACGAACGTGCGCACCGCCGGGTCCACCAGCTCCGAGGTCGGGATCATGAGGCGATGATCGGACGCCCCGACGCCGTTCGCAACCGGGTGGGCCCGGCGTTGGGAACGCCCGGGCGCTCACGCGCCGCGCGCTACCCCGACTACCCCAGCTTCCACTGCTGGTTGGCTCCCCCGTTGCAGTCCCAGATCTCGACCGGGGTGCCGTTGACGTTCCCGGAGGCCACGTTCCCGCCGGTCACGTCCAGACACAGGCCGGACTGCACGCCGGTGATCGTCCCGTCCGGGTTCGGGGTCCACTGTTGGTTGGTCTGGCCGTTGCAGGTCCAGATGATGACCTTGGTTCCGGCGGTCGTCCCCTGGCCGCTCGCGTCCAGGCAGAGGCTGCCGTTGTAGATCCGCAGCTCGCCGGCGGCGGTCAGCGTGTACTGCTGGTTCGAGCCGGTGTTGCAGTCCCAGATGTCCAGCTGCGTGCCGGTGGTGGTGCTGTTGTTGGGCACGTCCAGGCACCGGCCGGACGAGGCGCCGACCAGCGGATGCGTGGTCCCGATACTGCTCCCGTTCCCCGGCGACACGCGGTACATCACCGATCCGTGAGCGGGCACCGTGGCACTGATCGCACCGGTCGTCGAGCTGAGCTCCTTCGACCAGAGGTTGTCCAGCGTGTACGAGGACGCCGACGCGATCCCGATCGCCGAGGTGGACGTCGAGATCGTCTGCGCCGAGGAGTTCTCGTTGAACAGCACGACCGCGACATCGCCGTTGGACAGCGGCTTGGCCAGCACGTCGTTCCCGCCGGACGAGGCGATCTCGGTCCCGGCCCTGCCCAGCGAGTCCTGGTCGACGGCGACGACGTCCTTGTTCGTGTACAGCGACAAGGTCGCCGACGTCGCATTGCGCAGATCGGTCCCGGAGATCAGCGGTGCGGCCATCGCCGCCCACAGCGACATCTCCGAGCGGTCCTCGGTGAACGACATCCCGTTGCCCACTTCGAGCATGTCCGGGTCGTTCCAGCCACCCGGCCCGGCGTAGGACGCCAGCCCGACCGTGTTGTGGAAGTTGGACAGCATGCTGCCGAAGCTGGCGTTGATGTCGCCGGTGGTGCGCCAGAGGTTGCCGACGCCGGCACCCCACGTCCACACCGACTCCTGGCCCCAGTTACACAGGCTGAACACGATCTGCCGGCCGGTGTTTGCCAGCGCGTCGTGCATCGCCGTGTACCGGGTCTGGGCCGGGATCCCCTGGTTGTTGCAGTTGTCGTACTTGAGGTAGTCCACACCCCAGGACGCGAAAGAGTTCGCGTCGGCCTGCTCGTGGTTCAGGCTGCCGGGATAGCCGGCGCAGGTCGCGGTGCCGGCGCTCTCGTAGATCCCGAGCTTGAGGCCCTTGCCGTGCACGTACGCGGCGGTCCCCGAGATGCCGTCGGGGAACTTGGCGGGGTCCGGGACGAGGTTGCCGTTCGCGTCCCGGCTCGACGACATCCAGCAGTCGTCGATGTTCACATACTGGTAGCCGGCGTCCTTCATCCCGGACGAGACGATGAGGTCGGCGGTCTGCTCGACCAGGCTCTCCGAGACGTTGCACCCGAAGGAGTTCCAGTCGTTCCACCCCATCGGCGGGGTCAGCGCCAGGCCGTTGCCGAGGGCGTGCGCGGGTGCCGATACCGCGACACCGAACATCGTCCCGGCGATGAGGGCGAACGCTGCGAAGGCTGCGCGCAACTGTCGACTGCGCGGGGCCCGATAACGCATGGTGCCTCCTTAGTCTTCCTCCTCGTTCGCCCCCGCCCCTTCGACGGGGACGACGATCAACTCCCCCACGGACTCGCGCAGCACCTGCCGCGCGCCCGAGCGCAGGCCGTCGTCGCTGACCAGCACCGAGGCGTCGTGCAGGGCGGCGATCTCGGACAGCCCGACCACGCCCCACTTCGTGTGGTCGGCCAGCACGACCAGCCGCCGCGCCGTGGAGACCAGCATCCGGTTGGTCTCGGCCTCCATCAGGTTCGGGCTGGTGAACCCGGCTTCGGCGTCGATGCCGTGCACACCGATGAACACGCAGTCCAGGTGCAGGCGGCGGATCGCCTGGATCGCCACCGGCCCGACCAGCGCGTCGGAGATCGTGCGCACGCCGCCGGTGAGGATCACCGTCTGCGGCGGGCCGGGCAGCGCGTGGAGCAGGTCGGCCACCGGCGGCGAGTTGGTGACCACGGTCAGGTCCGGGACCCGGGCCAGTTGTTGCGCGAAGGCGTAGGTGGTGGAACCCGCGGACACGCCGATCGCGGTGCCCGGGCGCACCAGATCCGCGGCGGCCCGAGCGATCGCCTCCTTGGCCCGCCGCTGCCGGGCCGCCTTCACGCTGAACGCCGGCTCGTCGGTGGAGCTGCCGCCGCGCGCGGTGGCGCCGCCGTGCACCTTGGTGACCAGGCCCTGCTCGGCCAGCGAGTCCAGGTCGCGGCGCACCGTCATGTCGGACACGCGCAACGCCGCGACCAGCTCCGTGACCCGCACAGCACCGCGCTGCCGGATCTCCTGGAGGATCCACGCCTGCCGCTGCGCTGCCAGCATCCGCCGTCCCGCCCCTCGTGTCGCCCGCCCGATGCGGGTGTGTCGCGATGTCGATCCCCGGACGAACTCAGCCCTTGCTGCTCCCCAGCGCCAGTCCGGCGATGAACTGCTTCTGCAACAGCACGTACACGACCAGCGTCGGAATCGCCGCGATCATGGCGGCCGCGGCGATCAGGTTCTGGTTGCTCACGAACTGGCCCTGCAGGTTGGCAAGCGCGGAGGTGACGGGCCGCTTGTCGCCCGACGACATCAAGGTGATGGCCCAGAAGAAGTCGTTGTAGATCCAGGTCGTCAGCAGCGTCGCGAGGGCCGCCAGCGCCGGGCGGCACAGCGGGACCGTCAGCTTCCTGAACCGGGTCCACAGCCCCGCTCCGTCGACCAGTGCGGCCTCGTACATCTCGTCGGGGATCGACTTCATGTAGTTGCTCAGCACGAAGGTGCAGAAGCCGAGCTGGAACGCGACGTTGATGACGATCAGGCCGGTGATCGAGTTGTACAGCAGCCCGCTGCCGGCCAGGAACGTCGGCAGGTGGATCTGCAGGAAGAGCCGGTACAGCGGGGTGATGATGACCTGCTGGGGCAGCAGGTTCCCGGCCGTGAACACGATCAGCAGGGCCACGTTGATCTTGACGTTCACCCGGGTGAGGACGAACGCGAGACCGGAGGCGAGCGCCAGGACGACGATCACCGAGGGCACGGTGATCAGCACCGAGTTCCAGAAGTAGTGCAGCATGTCCGACTGGCTCCACGCGTCGCTGAAGTTCTTCAGCGTCAGGTGGTGCGGCATCGACACGTAGCCGTACTTCTGCGTCTCCGAATACGGGCGGAGCGACACGTACAGCGCGAAGGCGATCGGCAGCAGCCACAGCACGCACGCGCTGATCAGGAACGCCTGAGACGCGAGCTGTCCCCAGCGCGGCGCCTTCCGGCGGCCGCCGGCCGAGGCACGCGGCGTCGTCCTGTGAATGGTCTGTGCAGTCATCGGGCGCCCTTGGGTTGGCTCTCGCGGCGGAACGTGAGGTACAGGAACGTACAGATCGGCACGAGGGAGATGACCAGCAGAACCACGCCGAGCGCCGACCCGAAGCCGACCCGCTGTGTCTCCCCGACGATGTTGGAGGTGACCAGGACCGACAACAGTTCCAGACCGTTGATGCCCTTGTTGGTGATGTAGACCAGGTCGAAGGCACGCAGCGACTCGATGACGGTCACCACCATGACGACGATGTTGATGGGCCGCATCACCGGGAAGACCACTTTCCAGAAGGTCTGCCAGGCGTTGGTGCCGTCCATGACCGCCGCCTCGCGCAGCTGCGGGTCCACGGCTTTGAGACCGGCCAGGTAGAGCACCATCACGTACCCGGCCTGACGCCAGCTGGCCTCGACGAGCACCGACCACAGGTTCAGCTTCGGATTGCCGAGCCAGTCGATGGCGTTGCCGTTGTGGTTGTGCCCGATGACGGTGTTGATCAGGCCGTAGTTCTGGGAGTACATGAACTCCCAGATGATGCCGACCAGCGCCAGCGACAGCATCACCGGCAGGAACAGGATGCTCTGGTACATCCGGCTGCCCTTGATGCCGCGGTCGATGAGGACGGCGAAGAGCATGCCGAGCGGGGTCGCGAAGAACACGAACACCGCCAGCCAGATCAGGTTGTGCCGGACCGCCGGCCAGAACTCGGGATAGATCGTGGCGGCCTGGTGGTAGTTCTGGATGCCGTACAGGCATCCGTTGTTCAGGATCGAGGGGACGTTCGGCTGGCAGGTCTTCGTGGACAGACCGCCCACGCCGTTCCATTTGGTGAACGACAGACCGACCGTGGCCAGTGCCGGGCCCCAGATGAACGCAAGGTCGATGAGGATGGGCAGGCCCAGCAGCACGGCCACCACGGCCTTGTCCCGGCCGCTGAGCCTCCCCACCCGGCGGCGGCGGGGCGCGCGGGGCGCCCCGGCCGCCACCGGGTCGAGTTCGTGATCGGTCATGACGTGTAGATCGCCTTCGCCTGCTGCTCGGCGCTGTTCTGCAGACTGGTGATGTTGCCGGTGCTCGGGTCGTCGATGAACTTCTGGATGATCGAGATCATCGCGGTGGCCATCGCCGGGTCGGCGTCCCGGTCCATGAACTGCGCCACAGCCTTGCAGCCGGAGATCGCCGTGACCGACTTCTTCTGGATGGCGTCGTAGGACGGCGCCTGCAGCCCGGTCGCGACACCCACGTCCCACTGGTCGGTCTTCAGGAACGTCGACTCTGCGGCGGCGGTGCCTATGTACTCCAGGATCGCCTTGGCGCCGGCCGGGTTCTTCGCCTTCTTGCTGATCATGAAGCCGTCGGTCGGGGCGTCCATGTAGTCCTGGCCGTACGTCGGGTTGATCGCCGGGTACGGGAAGAAGTCCAGGTCGTCCAGGTTCGCGTTGTCGGTGACGTACTGCGCGGCGACCTGGTTGGTGCCCTGGAACATCATGCCGGCCTGCTTCTGCTCCAGGGCCTTGGCCGCGTCCTGCCAGATGCGGCCGTTGGCGCCGGTCTGCATGTACGGCATCAGCTCGGCCCACTTGTCGAAGACCGCGGTGACGCCCGGGTCGGTCCACGACACCTGGTGCTTCATCAGCTTCTGGTGGTAGTCGTACCCGTTGATCCGCATGTTGAGGATGTCGAAGGTCCCCAGCGCGGGCCAGCCGTCCTTGTCGGCGAAGGCGAGCGGGACGATGCCGTCGGACTTCATCTTCTTGCACAGCGCGATGAAGTCGTCCCAGGTGGTCGGGACGGTGTAGCCCTTCGCGGCGAAGTGGCTCTTGTTGTAGAAGACCACCCACGGGTAGTTGTAGATCGGCACGAAGTACTGGTGGCCGTCCAGGCCCGTGCACAGCGTCTTCACCGAGGCGCTGAAGTTGCCGCCGATCTTCGCCCAGACGTCGTCGAGCGGCAGGGCCAGGCCCTGCGCCGCGAAGTACTGCATGCGGTAGCCGGCGAACCAGGTGAACAGGTCGTCCGGGGTGCCCTGCAGGTAGCTGGTGATGTTCGTCTGGAACGTGTTGTGGTCGACCGTGTTGACGGTCACCTTCGGGCCGCCGGCCGCCGTGGCCGCCGCGCACAGCGCTGCGAACGCCGCCTTCGGGCTGGCGTCGGAATAGTTGGACCCGAACGTCACCGGGGAGGTGACCGAGCCGGCGTTGCCGCCCGAGGAGCCCGAGCTCTTACTTGAGGAACAGGCAGCCAGCGCGCCCGGCACCGTCGCGAACGCCGCAGCCGCGCCCATCCCCTTGAGCAGGCCTCGACGTGCGAGGGGCCGTTCGAAGTTTTGGGGAATCCGAGGGGAAGTCATGTGGAGGGTCTCCCTGCCGAGTGAGAATGCCACCAGGATCGAACATGAACGAACAGGTGTCGCACATCACACTCGGCTGAACGGGTACTGTCAAGATCCCGTAACACTCCGGAAGCCATCCGTTACCCAGTTGCAACCGGGCCCGTGCGGGTCTTTGGGCCAGGTTCGTGGCCGAACATGTCCGGAAGTGTTGGGTTCTCGCGCATCGCGGCTGGTCACCGGCCACCGGGTCGCTGAGCAGCCCGCCGAAGGCCCTCTGCCGCAGCTCGTGAGGGTTCGCGGCCGGGCCGCTCCGAGTCCCCGAGGCTCCTTGACACCCTTGGCAGAAGGTATAGCCACAGCTTGTTGGAAGCTGTTAACAACTTTGATTTCTGTTGAGGTTGGGCGACAAACTCCGCGTCATCGCCGGTGTCAGCTCAGGCCCTGCGCGGTCTTCAGCCGCCCGACCTGGACGTCGGACAGATGCGAGAGCTGCTTGCCGCCCATCTGCTGAAGCAGTGCCGGATCGTTGCTCATCGGGCCGATGAAGGCGACCACGGAGACCGCCGTGCCGACGTGGACCAGGTCGGCCGCCATCAGTTCGGTCTTGCCGCCGGCGCTCATGTAGTTGATGTAACCGGCCTGGCCGTCTTTGGTCAGTTCCGGGATCGCGCTGGGGGTCATGACGACCGAGACGGTGCCGGACTGGGTGATGGCCAGGTTCTTGCAGCTCTTGAGGCCGGTGGCCAGGTCGCTGATCATCGCCGCGGCCTTGTCGGCGGAGGGGAAGGCGATCACCGAGGACTCGATCCCGATGGCGACGTTCGGCTTGGTGAGCTGGCGGTCGACCTCGGCGGTGGTGCCGTACTTCGTGGACAGGGCTTCCTCGGCGTCCACGAAGGCCTGGCAGGCCGCGCCTCCGGTCGTCACGATGTCCTGGGTGGTCGTGACCGCGGTGCCGTCCTGGGAGGCGTTGAAGGTGTAGCCGGCGTCGTCCTTGTCGGTCAGCAGGAGCTTGCTGATCTGGGCCGTCGTCAGGCTGCCGCCGGGAGCACCGGCCGGGGCGCCGTTGGAGGTCGCGGCCGAGGTGGCCGGTGCCGACGCAGCCGATGTGGCCGACCCGGTGCTGGAGGTCGCAGGCGGCGCGGCAGACTTCTTCGCCGACCCTCCGCAAGCCGCCGTGGCCAGCACTGCTGCGGTGAGCACGGCTATGGAAACGCCTTTGGTCCCGGTCGGCATGGCGGTCAACATAGCAGCACACAGAGACGGCCGGGCAGACACGAAGTGTCCGGTCCCGGCCGTCTCCCCCCGATGGTGCGCCCAGCTACTCGAACCGCGCGTACTCCGAGCGCGTCATCCGGCTCAGCAGCGTCATCGAGCCGAGGATCACGCCGAGGGCGGCGACGATCACGACGGACACACTGATCGAATACGTCGCCAGCGGGAAGGACATCGACACGCCCTTCGCCATGGTGCGTACGGTGATCAGCGCCATGGCGTACGCGGTCAGGCCGGCCAGGACCGAGACCGCGACCAGGGGCAGCGCCGACTCCAGGAACACCACCCGGCGCAGCACCGCGAGCGGGGCGCCGGACAGCCGGAGCAGGGTGAACGGCCGCTTGCGCTCGACCAGGCTGCCGGCGGTGGCCACGGCGATGCCGCAGCCGGCGACAAACAGGGTCAGGCCGACCACGAACATGATCATCTGCTGCGCCGCGCGGTACTGTTCCTCGCGGACCGAGGCGACCTCGCCGAAGGTCATGGGACCCGCGGCGTTGGTGGACCACTGGTCCGGGCTGCCCATGCCGATCAGGACCGGGGCGTGGACGTCCAGATAGGTGCGGGCCCGTTCCAGCGTCGCCGGGTTGGCCGCGGCCACCATCAGGGTCGTGACGTTCAGCTTGGTCAGGTCCAGGCCGGACGGGACGGACGCCGCCGTGCCGTTGCCGGACACGCGGTCGACGTCGCTGTACCCCATCACGGGGAGGTGCAGCATCAGCGGATTGTCGATGAACAGCTCGTCGCCGGCGATGACCGAGACGGTCTGGCCCGGAGCGCAGCTGCCCAACGTCGGAACGGCCTTCGCGTCCGCGCAGCTCACGTACTGCATCGGCGGCTGCCAGCCGAGCGGCGCGGGAGTGCCGCTGTCCGGCTTCCAGCCCGACGTGTCGGCGCCGAGGTAGATCGGGATGGCCGACACGCCCGGCATGGCACGCAGGTCGCTCAGGGTGGTCGCGGCCTGGGCGGGGGTGAGACCGTCCTGCTGGCCCGGTCCGCCCATGTCGTAGCGCAGGCGCAACACGTCCGTCAGCGGGGCCCGCTGGCCGGAGGTCTCGGCCGCGACGGCGGTCGGGAGCACCCCGGCCACGGCTGTTCCGACGAAGACCGCCACGGTCACGCCGGCGACCGTGCGGAACGTCGCCTTCGGGTCGTCGGCCAGGCGTCGGGCGGCGAGCGTCGTGGCCGCGCCGCCGCCGATGCGGGCCAACAGGCGGGAGGCCCACATGGTGACCCACGGCCCGGCGAAGACGACGCCCCACATCGTGAGGATCAGCGAGGGGTAGACCACGCCGTCGGTGTTGGACGTGGCCGGCATGTCGACGGCGACCACGAACAGCGCCACGCCGAGCACCAACGGGATCAGGCGCTTGACGGTCGGCGGCTTCGGCGTGGCCTTGCGCGTGACGGCCAGCGGGTCGTACCGCACGCGGCGCAGCGAGCGCACGGCGGCGAAGGCGGCGACCACCGGGACCAGGATCAGGGTCCCGAGATACCCCAGCAGCCCCGGGGACACCTCGGAGGGGAAGAACAGCGTGCCGGTGACGTTGACCTTCGCGACCTGCGAGCTCACCGCGAGATAGACGAGCGTTCCGAGAACCGCGCCCAGGGCCGCGCCGACGAAGGACTCGACCGAGGCCACGGTCGCGACCTGCCGAGGCGTGGCACCGACCAGGCGCATCGCGGCGTATCGCTCCTCACGGCGGGCGGCCGACAGCCGGGTGGCGGTGCCGACCATGATGATGATCGGGAGCAGCAGCGCGACGGTGCCGAAGGCGAAGGCGAACCGGTAGATGGTGGTGGTGCCCTTCACCTCCTCGGCCGTCGACATGGCGGTGATCGACTCGGTGGCCGGGCGGTTCGCGAGGTCGGCCGGGGTGTGGCCGATGACGATGGCCAGCTCCTGCGGGCTGTAGAGCGCGGTCTGCGGGATGAGGCCGATCTGGTGGCCGGGGAACCGGTCGCCGAGTTCGGCGGACGGCACGGTGGCGAGCAGGTGCGACAGGGCCGGGGAGACGTAGTACTCGCCGGCGGCGGGCACCGCGGTCATGCCGGGCAGGGTCGGGGCGTCGGCGGTGAGCGCCGCGACGTCCAGGCGGCGCAGCTCCGTGCCCTGGTAGAAGTCCTGGGAGAAGTTCCACAGTTCCTTGGCGCCGGCCTGCTTGGCAGCCGCCACGTCGATCGTGCCGTCAGCGTTTCTGTCGGCGTTCGCCGCGCCGTTCGCCCCAGCACCACGATGCGGCCCCCGGGCGGCGTTCGAGGTCCCCAGTCCCGTCGGCGAGCACTCCCAGCACTGCCGGGTGGTGGTGCTCTGGTAGGCGTTGAACAGGCTGAAGACGCCGAGCATGACGGCGACCCCGACGGCCACCGCGAGCGACATCACGACCAGGCGGACCACGGCCTCGCGGCCGCCGCGCAGCGTCAGGCGCATCCCCATGCGGATCATGGTCAGGCCACCGCCGAGCTCGGGGTGGTGAGCGCGCGGCCGTCGCGCACCACGATCTCGCGATCGGCATAGGCGGCCACCCGGGCGTCGTGGGTGACGAGCACGACCGTGGTCTCCTCTTCGCGGACCGTGTTGACCAACAGGTTCATCACGGTCTCGCCGGTCAGGGTGTCCAGCGCGCCGGTGGGCTCGTCGGCGAACAGCACGCGCGGCTTGTGCACCAGCGCGCGGGCCAGCGCGACGCGCTGCGCCTGGCCGCCGGACAGCTCGCCGCTGCGGTGGTCGCCGTGCTCCTGCAGGCCCAGGCGTTCCAGCCACGGCGCGGCCTGCGCATACGCCTGCCGGCGCGGCTTCTTGGCCAGCAGCAGCGGCAGCGCGATGTTGTCCAGGGCGGTCAGCTCGGGCACCAGCTGGCCGAACTGGAACACGAACCCGAAGGCGTCGCGCCGCAGTTCGGTGCGCTTGGTCTCGTTCAGCGTGTCGACCCGTGCGCCGTCGAACCACACCTCGCCCTCGTTCGGCGTGTAGATGCCGGCCAGGCAGTGCAGCAGCGTCGACTTCCCGGAGCCGGACGGCCCCATGATCGCCAGCAGCTCGCCACGCTGCACGGCGACACTCGCCCCGCGCAACGCCTGCGTCTGGCCGAAAGCGCGGTGCACGTCCCGCGCTTCGAGGATGTACTCGCTCATTGCGTTTCCCCCTGTTGCTTGTCGTGCTTCTGGTCGTCGGTCACGACGCGGGCCAGGGCGGTC
Organism: Catenulispora sp. GAS73; assembly: GCF_041262085.1. Classification (NCBI taxonomy): domain Bacteria; kingdom Bacillati; phylum Actinomycetota; class Actinomycetes; order Catenulisporales; family Catenulisporaceae; genus Catenulispora; species Catenulispora sp. GAS73. The sequence goes on along the minus strand of NZ_JBGCCM010000008.1, from coordinate 62,932 downwards.
AGCCTGGCGGAGGTCAGCTCGATCCAGCGCAGATCGGCTTCGAGGTGGAACAGTCCGTAGTCGGCCAGCAGCGCGTCGACCGTCGGGCCGGTCCGCTTGAGCTCGGTGAGCTCGCGCATGCGCTTGAGGTGCGCGGCACGCTGGGCGTCGAGGTAGCCCTCGGCGTCCTCGCCGAGCATGAGCGCCAGCACGACCTTGGAGAACAGCACCGTCTGCAGATGCGGCTCCGGCTCCACGGTCTGCGACAGCCAGTCCATGACCTCGCCGCGCCCCAGATCGGTGATCGCGTAGCGCTTGCGATCCGGCCCGTCCCCCGGCTCGGCCTCGCCGCCGACGACCTTCCCGTCCCGCGCCAGCCGGCCGAGGGTCGAGTAGACCTGGCCGTAGGGCAGCGGCTTGCCGTTGGCGAAGTGGCTGTCGTAGTCGCGCTTGAGGTCATAGCCGTGGGTCGGCTGGCCTCGGGCCAGCAGGCCCAGCAGAGTCAGGGGGACGCTCACAGGAAGGACTATACACCGGAGGTATAACCCGAGTGAATAGTCTGTCGCGAGGGAACGATTCGGCAGGTCGGATGGATTTCGGTGGGCGGGGCGGCCGAACGCGACCGCGACGAAGCCGGCTGCGGCGGCGGTGGCGAGCGCTCCGGCAAACACCCGGGAAAAGCAAAGAGCCCGGTTCGGTGAGAACCGGGCCCTTCCCTAGTAGCGGGGACAGGATTTGAACCTGCGACCTCTGGGTTATGAGCCCAGCGAGCTACCGAGCTGCTCCACCCCGCGTCGGTGAATCAAAGGTAACCCGCGGGAGGCGGTCAGAGCAAATCGAACAAGCGCCGCATCATCCGGCCCCCGCGTCACACGCGTGTCACTTCGGCGGCGGCTGGCCGTTCTCGATCGCCTGAGCTCGGGCGAGGGCCTGCTGGACGGCTTGTTCGGCCTCGCCGAAGGTCTTCCAGTCCGGTGGCGACTTCGCCAGGGCCGCGGCGGCCGTGTTCTGGGCGGCGACGGCGTCCGCGAGGGCCTTCTTCAGCGCGTCGGCCGTGGGGCCGCCCGGGAGCGGGGACGCCGTCGAGCCCGGGGGTGCGGGGTTCTCGCCGGTGGTGGCGCCGGAGCTGCCGCCGAAGATCTCGTCGAGGCCCTGTTGCAGCGTGGGGTCGAAGGCCATCTTGCCGCCGAAGGCGACCAGGACGCCCTTCAGCAGCGGGGCGGTCGTCGGGCCGGCGAGGGGTGGCGCGTAGACCGGCTCGACGGACAGCAGGCCGCCGCCGACCGGGAGCGTCAGCAGATTGCCCTCGATCGTCTTCGGGGCGCTCAACTGGCTCGCGTAGGTGCTGCGGAAGGTGCTCTGGAGCTGTCCGGGGCCGGGCGCCGTGGTGCCGGGCGACAGTTCCAGCACTCTGATCTTGCCGTAGTCCGGGCCGGGCTCGGAGTCCACCGCCATGAACGCCGCCAGGGTGCCGTGGTCGGCCGAGGCCAGGGTCGAGGTGAGGGAGAACGTCGGCGCGGTCTGGCCGGGCATCTGGAGCGTCAGATAGGACGGCGACTGCGGGGGCGGGCCGTCGGCGCCGTCCTTCGTCGGATCGGCCGGGACGTTCCAGAAGGAGGTGCCGGCAAAGAACTCCGAGGCCGTGAGCACGTGGTAGCGGCCGAGGAGGTCGCGCTGGGTGGTGAACAGATCCTGCGGGTAGCGCAGGTGCGGCAGCAGGTCGGGGCTGATCTCCGAACGCGGCTTCACCGTGCCGGGGAAGGCCTTCATCCAGGTCTTCAGGATCGGGTCGCTCTCGTCCCAGGCGTACAGCGTGACGGTGCCGTCGTAGGCGTCGACCGTGGCTTTCACCGCGTCGCGGACGTAGTTGACCTTGCCGCCGAGCTGCGTCGTCGTCGAGTACGGATACGCCGCCGTGCTCGTGTAGCCGTCCACGACCCACAGGAGGCGGCCGCCCTCGACCACCGGGTACGGGGTGCCGTCGACGGTCAGCCACGGCGCCACGGCCCGCACGCGCTGCCCGGGGTCGCGGTCGTACATGATCCGCGAGTCCCGGTTCACCTCGTTGGACAGCAGGATCTTCGGCTCCCGGAACTTCACCGCGTACAGCAGCTTCTTCATGAGCGAGCCGACTTTTACGCCGCCATCGCCGCTGTATGTGGTGCTCTGCTGCGACGTGGGCGAGGCGTTGTCGGGATAGTCGACCTCGACCGGCGCGGCCTTCGGCAGGCCGCCGACGATCGAATAGTCCGGCAGCCCCGGACCGAAGTAGACGCGCTCCTCGTAGCCGCCGAGGGAACCGGTCGCCGGGAGGCTCTGCTCGATGTAGTCCGGTGAGCCGTCGGCCAGTACCGCGTTGTTCTTGGCGGCCACGACGCCGTAGCCGTGGGTGTACTTCAGGTGGTCGTCGATCCACGTGTGCTGGGAGCCCGGCACCCCGGAGGGCTTGAGACCGCGCACACCGATGACGGTGTCCTGCGTCTTGCTCCCGACTTGATAGCGGTCCACGGTCAGGTTGTCGGGGAAGCTGTAGAAACCCTGGCCCTGCTGCTGGTCGAAGGCCTGCGACACCACCGAGGGATCCACGACCGGGATCTGCGCGACCGTCCTGGCGTCGCCGGACAGCTGGTTCTTCCTGACACCGGTGGTCGCCGGGTACGGGATCGTCTGGACGCCGTCCAGCCCGTAGGCGGCCCGCGTGGCGTCGATGTTCCGCTGGATGTACGGCGCCTCCTTCGACCCCTGGCTCGGGTTCACCTGGAGCTGCTGCACCGCCAGCGGGTAGACCCCGCCTATCACCACCGCGGCCAGCACCATCAGCGATACCCCGAGCGCCGGCAGGGCCCAGGCGTGGCCGCCGCGGTCGATGTCCGGCGTCTGGGCCCGGACCAGCAGACGCACGGCGTTGCCGAAGAACAGCAGCGCGCACAGCACCGCGATCACCAGCAGGATCTCCTTGGCCGGGATGACCGCGTGCACGTCCTTGTAGGTCGGACCGGCCCAGCCGCTGGTGATGGTGGAGGTGGCGACGGACAGCGAGTACCTGTCCAGCCAGTAGGCGTACGCCTTCACCAGGACCAGACAGCCGAGCAGGACCGAGATGTGCACCTGCGCGGCCCGGGTCGCGCGGGAGCCCAGGAACCGGCCCGCGGTGCGGGTGCCGGTGGGCGGGGTCAGGGCGACGCCGGCGAAGAGGTAGTGCGTGAAAAGCGCGACCAGCAGGCTGAGCAGCACGGCGGCGACCAGGAAGCCCTGGATGTGGCGCAGCCAGGGCAGCGTGAAGACGTAGAAGCCGACGTCCTTGTGGAACTGCGGGTCCTCGGTGCCGAACGGGACGGCGTTGGCCCACATCATGTAGATGCGCCACGACCCGGCGGAGGACGCTCCGGAGGCGATGCCGAAGAGGACCGACACCCCGACCAGGATCCATGCCAGGAACGGCGCCAGGCCCATGCGGTAGCGGTCCAGCGCCTGCTGCTCCAAGGAGACCCCGGTCAGCGGCGGCCGGAAACGGTAGGCGAGCCAGACGTTGGCGCCGACGGCGGCCGCCATCAGCGCGCCGAAGACCAGGAACAACACGATCTGCGTGATCGTCCGGGTCCGGTAGACCGGCCCCGCGCCGACCGAGTGGTACCACAAATACGAGGTGTAGACGCCGTCGAAGAGCAGGAAGAGCGCGACCAGCACCGCCATGATCACGATGGTGATGGCCAGCACTCGGGTCCGGCGCGGCGGGACCCCGAAAGCCACCCGATGGCCGCCCGCGGGACCGAACCTCCCGGATGATCCGGCCGGGTGCCCGTTCCCGTCGCCCCCGGCGTCCCTGTCTTCCCCGCCGAAGTTCTCGAACGCCACGGCCTCAGCGTACGCCGAGGCAGGGGCTGGACGGCGGGCGCCGCATGTGTGTTCGTCATATGGAAAGGCCGGAGCAGCTTGGACGTCGCGAGCGGGCTCCGTGGGCTCCGCGCGGAACTCGGCCGGCCTCTCGCCGGCGCCCGGTCGGCGGCAGCGGCGAGCCGAGGGACAATGGCGCCATGAGTTCTGTCGCCAGCGTGGCCCTGATGCAGTCCGTGGTCGAGATCGAGCAGCACGTCGCCGCCGACGGCTGGAACCAGCGCCCGCGCATGTTCGCCCTGGTGCCGACGGCCGAACTGCTGATCACCCAGCCCCGCATGGCCGCGGCCCTGGGCCTCACCGACGAGGCCGCGGAGTCCGGCGGCATCCCCACCCTGACCTCGATCGAGCAGGACGGCCTGGCTCTGGACCAGCCCCTGGACGAGATGCTGGCCAAGATGGTCTGGCCGGCCGCGGTCGAGGGCTGCGCCCTGGTCATCGAGTCGCAGATGCTGCCGCCGAGCGCCGAGACGCAGATCCCGCAGGAGCTGGAGGGCGCGGCGCTGGAGCGCTGGGTGGCGAAGCACCCGGAGCGGCAGGACGTGCGGATGGCGGTCGCCGTGCTGCGCGACGGGACGCGGCAGGCCGCGATCCGGCTGCGGTCGAAGGACTCGGACATGGAGGTGCTTTCCGGTCCCGACTTGGTGCCGAACCTGGCGACGGCGCTGCTGGGGACGTTCGAGGAGTGAGTGGGCTCCGGAAAGCGAGCGAGCATCGGAGAGTCTGCGGGATCCGGAGAACCTGCGGGATCCGGAGAACCTGCGGGATTCGAGGAATGAGCGAGTAAGGGCGGCAGGCCGTATCGGCCCACCGCCCGCTCTCCGAGGCCCCGCGGTCGTAGCCGCGGCGGCCGGGCTACCTCAGCTGCAGCCCTGGGGTGTCCCGCCGGCCCGCAGCGTGTTCAGGGCGTTCAGCGCGTCCTGCAGCGTGTTCACCTTCACCAGGCGCAGGCCGCTCGGGGCGTTCTTGGCGGCGTCCGCGCAGTTGTCGGCCGGGGTCAGGAAGACGGTCGCGCCGTCCCGCTTGGCGGCCAGCGTCTTCATCTGCACGCCGCCGATCGGGCCGACCTTGCCGGTGGCGTCGATAGTGCCGGTCCCGGCGATCTTCAGGCCGCCGGTCAGGTCCTGCTGCGAGAGCTCGTCGATGATGCCGAGCGCGAACATCATGCCGGCGCTGGGTCCGCCGACGTTGTCCAGCTGGATCTTCACGCTGAACGGGAAGACGTTCTGGGTGCCGGGCAGGAAGCCCACCAGCGCACGGGAGGGCCCGCTGTCGTGCGACTGCGTCGTGACGACCGAGACCTGCTGCTGCTTGCCGTTCCGGGTCACGGTGAACGCCACCGTGTCGCCCGGCTTGTGCTTCTGGATCAGGGTGTGGACGTCGTCGGGGTTGACCAGCGCGGTGCCGTCCACCGCGTCGATCACGTCCTGCGGCTGCAGCTTGCCGTCGGCCGGGCTGCCGGGCGTCACCGAGTCCACGATCACCTCGGTCTTCACCGGCTTGATCCCCTTGGCGGCCAGCGCCGCGGTGATCGCCTGGTCCTCGGAGTCGTCGAACATCGCGGTGTTCTGCTGGGTCGCCTCCTGCGCGGTCTGGCCCGCAGGGTAGATGACCGTGCGCGGGACGACGATCTTGTCGCTGGACAGCCAGCCGGACAGGACCTCGACGCTGTTCGGCTTGTAGTCCGCGCGGGACACCTCGACGGTGACCATGCGCAGCTGCCCGCCGCTGCTGTGCGGGAAGGTCTGGGTGCCGCTGATGTCGATGACCGGCTTGGCCGGCTGCCCGGAATCCGTGGAGTAGCTGCCCAGCGTGTCGTACGTCGGTCCTGGCGACATCTCCGCGTAGGGCGTCGGGATCAGGAATGCCGACGCCGTGAGCAGGGCGACCGTCGTTCCGGCAAGACTCAGGGTGAGGGCACGGCGCTGCATTCCACAGATGCTATCTGTTGCAGTCTGAAGCGGCGCTGAGACCGGGGTCACGGCCTGCGCGGCAGCGTGCGCACTGTCCACACGGGACGCGCGGCCTACACGGGAGGTGCGGCCTCAGCCACCGCGATCGGGTCCTCGTTGGAGATGGCCTCGCGGAAACGCCGGTAGGCGTGAATCGTGTCGTCGTCGCTGGGCCGTCGCACGCGACGGGCAAGGGCGGACACAGCCGCCGCCAGGACCACGGCGCCGACCGGGATCGCCCACCAAGCCAGGATCGACAGCACACCGTGACTTTAACCTACGGATCCGTCACCCGCAGTGAACCTAGCAGCCGACCCACTCATGGTCGCCGTCGGCGAACTCCTCGCGCTTCCAGATCGGCACCTGCTCCTTGAGCGTGTCGATGAAGGCGCGACAGGCCGCGAAGGCCTCGGCCCGGTGCGGCGCGGAGGCCCCGACCACGACCGCGAGGTCGCCGACGTCCAGTGCGCCCACTCGGTGGATCGCGGAGAGCGCGACTACGTCCGGATGGGCTGCGGCGACGTCCTCGGCGACTTTCCTGAGCAGTTCCGCGGCGGAAGGATGCGCGCTGTAGTCCAGAGAGGTGACGCTGCGGCCATGGTCGTGGTCGCGGACGACCCCGAGGAACAGCGCGATGCCGCCGGCGGTCTGGTGCGAGACCGCGGCGACGACCTCGTCGACGGACAACGGCTCCTCGCGGACGTCGGTGTGGATGGCGGTGTTCAGGGCGGTGCCTTCCGCCGCCACGGCCGATTCCTTCTCGTCGATCACGTTGTCGATCACGTCACTGATCCTCCCCCACGGCGCTTGCGCCGTGCCCGCCGCACCAGCGCCGCGGTGCCGACCAGCGCGACGGTGGCGCCGGCCGCGCCGAGTCCGGCCGCGGCGTCCTTCTTGCCCAGGCGCCGGGCCAGCGCGGCGTGGTGGCCGTCGATGTCTTCGAGCAGCTGGCCGAACGCTTCCTCGTTGGTGAAGACAGGTTCCCACCCGGCTTCACGGAGCTTCTTGTTCGAGACTGCCCAAGGATGCATCACGTACTGCAGGTCGCTCGCGGGAGCCGGAGTGAGGTGCAGCCGGTGCAGTCGCTCGGCGGCGCCCACCGCGAGGCCTTCGGGGAGCTCCATCCGGCGCATCCCGGAGATCTCCTCGATCTCCTCCTGCGTGAGCCAGCCGTCGGAGGCGACCGGGACGACCCCGTTCACCTTGCCCAACGCCGCGTACTCCAGGGCCGAGAGCAGGTCGTCGATGTGGCAGAACTGCCAGACCGGCTTCGTCCCGCGCACCACCAGCAGGCGCGGCGCCTCGAAGTGCCGCGTCAGATAGGTGTCCACGCCCGGACCGACTATGGCCGCCGGGCGCAGCACGGTGACGGTGAGGCCGGGGTGTGCGCGGGGGGCGATCGCCGCCAGCCGCTCGATCTCCAGCAGGTCGCCGACCAGGGTGCCGTCCGGGGTGGCGCGCAGCGGGGCGTCGTCCTCCAGCGGGAGCGGGTTGTCCGGCAGCGCGCCGTAGACCATCGCGGTGGACAGCAGGACCACATGGTGGACGCCGGCGGCGGCCGCCGCGGTGATCGCGGTCTGCGCGGCGCGGACGTTGCGCGCGGTCCGCTCACGGGGTTCGGAGTTCAGGTCGGAGTCCACCGCCAGGTGCACCAGCGTGTCCACCCCGGACAGGCGTTCGGCCAGGTGGGGGTCGGTGACGTCGCCCAGGCGCCAGGTCGCCGGGGCGGCCCCGCGCTCGGCGTCCAGCCCCACCACGCGGCGCACTTCGCCGCCGAAAGCGAGCTTGCCGGTCAGCGCCTCGCCCAGCCGGGCGGCCGCGCCGGTGACGGCGATGGTGGGCTTGCTGGTGCGGCCGGGGCGCTTGCGGTCCGGCGAGGAACTCACTGAGGCTCTCCTGTGGTTACGTTAGATGTATAGAGGAAGTCAGTCTCCGCGCTGTTAAACCGATCCTTCTCCCCCGTCGTCCGTGAGGTCGCCCGCCGTGAACAAGAACCCCGAAGACCACAACCCCTCGGACGACGACGAGTCGCAGAACCAGGGTAAGCGCCCCGACGGCCCCGTTGATCCGTTGGGGGCCATGTTCCAGCAGATGTTCGGCGGAACCGGGGCGCAGTCCCCGGGTTCGAACATCCCGGGCATGCCGGACCCGCAGATGCTGCAGATGGTGTTCAGCCAGATCCAGGCCCTGATGACCGGCGGCGGCGACGGCGCCGTGAACTGGGACCTGGCCAAGACCATGGCGCGCAACGCCGTGGCCTCCGCCGGCCCGGACCCCTCGCCCACCGACGGCGAGCAGCGCACCTACGACGGCGCCGTCCAGCTCGCCGAGCACTGGCTGGACCAGGTCACCTCGCTCCCGGCGGGCACCGCGGGCACCCGCGTGTGGTCGCGCGCGCAGTGGATCGAGGAGACCCTCCCGGTCTGGAAACAGCTGGTCGAGCCGGTCGCCGAGCGGATCACCGCGGCGATGGGCGAGGCCGTCGGCGGCGCGGTCGGCGAACTCGGCATGCCGGAGAACCCGGAGGCGGCGGGCCTGCCGCCGGGGATGGGCGACATGCTGGGCAACCTGTTCGGCGGCGGCACGGCCCCGGGCACCGGCTCCGAGGCCGGCCAAGCCGGCGGCGCGAACCCGCTCGGCGGCATGCTCAAGCAGATGGGCACCGCGATGTTCGGCTCCCAGGTCGGCCAGGCCCTGGCCTCGCTGGCCGGCGAGGTGGTGTCCGGCAGCGACATCGGCCTGCCGCTGGGCCCGGAGGGCAAGGCGGTCCTGCTGCCCGCGAACGTCGACGCCTTCGCCGAAGGCCTGGAGATCGACATCGAGCAGGTCCGCCTCTACCTGGCGCTGCGCGAGGCCGCCTACCAGCGCCTCTTCTCGCACGTCCCGTGGCTCAAGCCCCGCCTGCTCGGCGCGGTCGAGGAGTACGCGCGCGGCATCACCGTCGACGCCTCCAAGTTCAGCGAACTGGCGCAGCAGGCCGAACAGATGGACCTGACGAACCTGGACCCCTCCCAGCTGGAGAACATGCTGGGCGGCGGCGGCCTGTTCACCCCGGTCGACTCCCCGGCCCAGAAGGCGGCCCTGGCCCGCCTGGAGACCCTGCTCGCCCTGGCCGAGGGCTGGGTGGACGCGGTGGTGCACGCCGCCGCGGCCCCGCAGCTGTCGGCGGCGGACGCGCTCCGCGAGACGCTGCGCCGCCGCCGCGCGGCCGGCGGCCCGGCGGAGCAGACATTCTCGGCCCTGGTCGGCCTGGAACTGCGGCCCCGGCGACTCCGTGACGCGTCCCGCCTGTGGGCATCCCTGACCGACGCCCGCGGCCTGGAGGGACGCGACGCGGTGTGGTCGCACCCGGACCTGCTGCCCACCTCGGCCGACCTGGACGACCCGGACGGCTTCGTGCACGGCCGGGACTCCGAGGACGGACTGGAGTTCGACTTCTCCGGGCTGGACGAGCTGCTGGGAGGCGGGACCGGGGACGAGGGCGAGGCGAAGGGCGACGACAAGGAGTCGAAGGAGTCGGACGAGGGCCCCGGCGCGGACGGCGAGGACAAGCCGAAGCAGTAGACGAGCCCGCCCAACTTAAAGACTGAGCTTAAAGACTGAGCGCGCGACGCCGACCAGACGGCTTCGCGCGCTCGGTTGCGTCAGTCCGCGTCATCCCCAGCCGCCCCGCCACCCGCGCTCGCGAACCCCTCCAGAAACCCGCGAGCCCGCTCCGTCTTCGGATACACGCTCATCAGCCCCCAGAACCGCGGCCCGTGGCTGGGCACCAGCAGGTGCGCGAGCTCGTGCAGCAGGACGTAGTCCAGGACGTACTCCGGCATGCCGCGTACCCGGTCGGAGATCCGGATGGTTCCATCCACAGGTGTGCACGAACCCCACCGGGTCTGCTGGTTCGCGACCCAGCGCACGCTCGAAGGCACGGCGCGGCCGTCGAAGTAGCGGATCGACAGGTCACGGGCGCGGCGGGACAGCTCTTCGTCGTCCGGCCTGCGTTTGCGCTCCTGGCCGGCGAGGCGGGCGAGCATCTTGTCGACCCACTGCTTCTCCTCCGCGCGCGTCATCTGCGCGGGGATCAGCACCACGGTCTTGTCGCCGTCGCGGTACGCGGTGACGGTGCGCCGCCGCCGGTTGCTGCGCCGCACCTCGATCTGGGCGCCCTGGTGGGGGGCTTCGTCGAGTCCCACGGCAAGGGACCCTAGCGTGTGGCACCCCCTCATGGCGTTACCGGAATGACATCACGGGGCGTCGGGAACGGCGGAAATCGGATTGTCCACATGCCATGCACAGGTTATCCACAGAGTTATCCACAGGGAGCTCGATGCTGTGGGTTTCCTAACACAAAGGGTGGTCACCGGCCGGTGAAGCGTGGCGCCCGGCGCTCACGCTGGGCCGCGAGACCTTCCTGGAGGTCCTCGGTGGCCATCGTGATCGGCTGCGCCAGAGCCTCCCAGCGCAGCGCCGCCTCGAAGGACTCGTGGCCGGCGCCGATCAGCGCCTGCTTGGTGAGCTTCACCGCGACCGGGGCGCCGGCGGCCACGTCGGAGGCGATCCGCTCGATCTCCCCAGGGAAGTCCCCGGCCGGGAACACCCTGTTGTAGACGCCGAGCGCGACCGCTTCGGCCCCGCTCACAGCGCGGTTGGTGTAAAGCAGTTCCCGTGCGTTGGCCATCCCCACGACCTCCGGCAGCAGCCACGTCGCGGCCATCCCCGGGTGCATGCCGAGCTTGGTGAACGGCACCGCGAACTTCGCGGTGTCCACCGCGTACCGCAGGTCGCAGGCCAGGGCCAGACACGCGCCGGCGCCCACCGCGGGCCCGTTCACCGCCGCGACGGTCGGCACCGGCAGGTCCCGCAGGCTCAGCCAGATCCGGTAGAACGGCAGCATCTTGTCGCGGAGTTTTTCCACAGGCGCGCCCGGCTCCGCGCCGATCCACCCGAGATCGCCGCCCGCACAGAAGGCGGAGCCGGAGCCGGTGACGACCACACAGCGCACTTCCTCGTCCTGCGCGATTTCCTGCATAAGCCGCTTCCACGACTCCGTCATCGGCGCGGTCATCGCGTTGCGCCGGTCCGGGTCGTCCAACATCACGGTCAGCACACCATCCGACGTGCGGTTAACGGCCAGGAGGGGATATTCGCGCGACTCAGGCATGGCGTCAGCGTAGCGGTGCGGTTTGGGCCCCTCGCTGCCGTATGGTGTTCCGCGTTCGGGGTGAAAGGTACGTATGGCCTCAGATACGGAAGGTAGTGACAAACCATGGCGGAGTCGTACACCGGGGACGCCTACTGCGTGAAGTGCAAGGAGAAGAAGAACTTCACCGGCGAGGTGAAGGTCAGCGACTCGGGCCGGCGGATGGCACAGGGCATCTGCCCGACCTGCGGGACCAAGCTCAACCGGATCCTGGGCAAGGCCTGAGGTTCGGCGCACGCAGGCGGCGGCCGGTCCACCGGCCGCCGTACGGGTGAATTAGAGAGCTGACAGGTGCGGGGACCGGGGCGGGTGCCGCAGGCTGGAAGGCAGCGGGTGAGTACGGCGAGGCGAATGCTTGGACTGGCACGGTGGGAGGTCGGGGCGTGCGTCCGGTGCTGAAGGCGGGGCTGCGCAGACTGTGGCGGCCCGGCGGCGCGCTGCAGGTGGGGGTGACGCCGGGGCGGTCGTTGCTGCTGAACGGACTGGGCCCGGCCGCGACCGCGTTCGTGGGCGCGCTGGACGGCCGCCGGGACATCGCCGGGCTGCTGGCCCTGGCCGAGGAGATCGGGCTGCCCGGGGCGCAGGCCACGACGCTGCTCGACGTGCTGGCCCGGGCCGGATTCCTGGACGACGCCGGCTACGATCCGGGCCCCGCGCTGCGCGCCCTGGACGTCGCCGAGACCGACCGGCTGGCCCCGGACATGGCGGCGCTGGCACTGGGCTACCTGGTCCCGGGCGGCGCGGTGCGCGCGATGACGCGGCGGCGCACGGCGGTGATCGCCGTGTACGGATGCGGACGCGTCGGCGCATCGGTCGCGCACATGCTGGCCGCGGCCGGAGTCGGGTGCGTGGTGCCGATCGACGGCGGAAGGGCACGGCCCGCGGACGCGGCGCCGGCCGGGTTCGGCAATCCGCGAGGGCTGAGTCACCGGGACGAACGGGAGGTTCCGGGTCCGCGGCGGGGACGTACGACACAGGCGTCCGGCAGGACGGCCGCCTCAGCAGAAGCTGACACCAGCCCTGGTCTCGCCGCCGAATCCGCTGAATCCGCCGAATCCCCCCTCGCCGCTCCCCCACCGCGTCGCCAGGATCTCGTCCGAGCCCTGATCCGCGCCACGGCCCCCTCGACCCGGACCACGCTGCCGACCAACCGCCAGCACCCCGACGTCGCGATCCTGGCCCCGATCGCCGACGGCTACCCCGCGCTGGCCGCCTCGCTCCAGTCCGACGGCGTCCCGCACCTGTCGGTCGAGGTGCACGAGACCACCGGCGTGCTCGGGCCGTTCGTGCAGCCGGGGCGGACCTCGTGCCTGCGCTGCCGCGATCTGTACCGCACGGAGCGTGACCCCGGATGGCCGCGCGCGATGGTGCCGTTCGGCGGCGTGGACGCGGTGCCGGCTGTGGAGGACCGCGCGTGCGACGTCATGCTGGCCACGCTGGTGGCGGTCCAGGCCGCGCTGCACGTCCTGGCCTTCGTCGAGGGCGACCCGCCGCCGACGGTGAACGCCACGCTGGAAGTGGTGCCGCCGTTCGGCGCGCAGACCCGGTACGACCGGCCGCCGCATCCGGACTGCGGGTGCCTGGTCACCGGAGCCGACGCGGCGTCGGCCGCGCCCACGCCGCTGGTCCACCGATGACGCGGTTCACTCGTCCACAGTTGCCAGGGAATTCATCTCGCCGCAGTAAGTGGACACCTGTCAGTATCTGAGCCCTGTCATTACTCTCCGACGTGTTCATGGTCCGACTCAGGCACTTCGCGACGGAGGGGAAAAACACAGATGCGCAGAAAGCGCAGCTACGCGGCCGCGGCCGCGCTGGCCGTGGTCGCGGCGACCGCCGGCAGCACGGCGGCGATGACCGGCACGGCCCAGGCACACACCATCGGCGGGGGCGGGGCCGGCGGCTGCCAGCTCGGTGCCGGCGGCTCGGCGGTGAAGCATGTGATCTACCTGCAGTTCGACAACGTGCACTTCACGCGGGACAACCCGAACGTCCCCAGCGACCTGGAGCAGATGCCGCATCTGCTGAACTTCCTGGAGTCGCAGGGCACCCTGGACGACAACCACCACACCCCGCTGATCGCGCACACCGGCAACGACATCCTCACGTCGCTGACCGGCGTCTACGGGGACAAGCACGGCCAGCCGATCGCGAACTCCTACCGGTACTACAACCCGGCCGGGGTGTCGCAGGCCGCTGGGACGTTCGCGTACTGGACCGACGGTGTGGACGACTTCAACACCAGCAATCCGACGGACACCACGCCGACGATGGTCGACCAGAACGGCAAGATCGCCCCGGCTCCGTGGGCGGCCTACACCCGCGCCGGCTGCGACTTCGGCGCGGTCGCGACGGCGAACACCGTGCTGGAGAACACCGGGCCGGACGTGCCGAAGGTGTTCGGGGCCAACTCCCCGGAGGCCGCCGAGGCCGCCGACTCGACCAACAAGAACCTGGCGCAGACCGACTTCGTGGGCGTCGGCGTGCACTGCGCGAAGGACTCCAAGCTGTGCGCCGCGGCCGGCAAGAACGCCAAGCCGGACGTGCTGCCCGACGAGCCCGGCGGCTACACCGGCTACGACGGCCTGTTCGGGGCGAAGTACACCGACCCGGTGATCGACCCGAAGGGCCCGGTCAAGGACGTCTCCGGCGGCACCACGATCGCCGACAGCCTGGGCCGTCCCGGGTTCCCCGGCTTCGACGGCATGTCGGCGGCGAACTCGCTGGGCTACGTCGCGCAGATGCAGGAGGCCGGGGTCCCGGTCACGTACGCCTACATCTCCGACGCGCACGACAACCACGCGGTCGGCGGCAGCGCCTACGGGCCCGGCGAGGCCGGGTACGTGGCGCAGCTGAAGGCGTACGACACCGCGTTCGGCCAGTTCTTCCAGCGGCTGGCCAAGGACCACATCAACGCCTCGAACACGATGTTCGTGGTCACCTCGGACGAGAACGACCACTTCGTCGGCGGCAAGCCGAGCCCGGCGAACTGCGACGGCGTGACCGTGCCGTGCACCTACACGCAGACCGGCGAGCTGAACGCGAACGTCAAGGGGCTGCTGGCGACGCAGACCGGCGACAAGACCGTGTACGGCATCCACGCCGACTCGGCGCCGAACTTCTGGGTGAACGGGAACCCGGCGGCGGACGCCCCGCAGACCCGGAGCTTCGAGCACGACCTCGCCGGGCTGACCGCGGACAACCCGCTGACCGGCAAACCGCAGATCATGGCGAACTACCTGGCCGACCAGACCGAGATGAAGCTGCTGCACATGGTCACCTCCGACCCGCTGCGCACGCCGACCGTCACCGAGTTCGCCGACCCGAACTACTACGTGTACTCCGGCGCGCCGAACTGCTCGTCGCCGTGCGTGCAGGAGGAGAAAGGCTACGCCTGGAACCACGGCGACTTCTCGCCGGACATCAACACGACGTGGGCGGGCTTCGTCGGGCCGACGTTCCGGAAGCTGGGCGTGACGAACGCGGTGTGGTCCGACCACACCGACCTGCGCCCGACGATGCTGACGGCGCTGGGGCTGCGGGACGACTACGTGCACGACGGGGTCCCGCTGGTGCAGTTCATCCGCGGCAACGCCCTGCCGAGCGGCCTGCACGGCGACAAGGTCACGGACCTGGAGGCGGCGTACAAGCAGCTGGACGCGAGCGTCGGCGCCTTCGGCTCGGACACGCTGAAGGCGGCGACCGCGGGCATCGAGTCGACCACGCCGAACGACGCGAAGTTCAAGGCCACCGAAGCGGCGCTGACGAAGCTCGGCGCACAGCGCGACGCACTGGCACAGCGCATCGCGGACACGCTGGACCGCGCGGCGTTCCACCACGGGCGCGTCAACGGCGCCGAGGCGTGGGTGCTGACGGCGCAGGCGGAGTGCTTGCTGGCGCAGGCGCACACGCTGGCCGGCTGAGCTCGCTGAGGAAGTAGCGAGGGCCCCGCTCCGGGTGGAGCGGGGCCCTTCTTTGATGGTCTAGAGGACACCGCCGACGACGAGGACACCGATGACCAGGAGCGTGGCGGCGGTGAGAAGGGTGGCGCGCTCCTCGATCCAGGGCGCTGTGAGGCGGCGGGCCCCGGTGGCGGCGGCGAGGGTGAGGCCGACCATGACGGCGACGGTCGCGAGGGCGAAGGCGGCCAGGACGCCGAGCGCGGGGCCGACGCCGAGCGCGCCGGCGGTGAGGAAGAGCGGGAGGATGGTGAGGTCGGGGCTGGCGGCGGCGCCGAAGGGGGCCAGGGCGGTGAGCCGGTGGCGGCGGCGGGGCGGGGCGAGGGCGGCGGGGCTGGTTGGTGCGCTGCGGTAGCGCGGCACTTCGGGCAGGAAGTCGGCTGAGGCGCGGGGCAGGGTCGGCAGGGTGCGGCGGCGGTGGGGGTCGGCGGCGAAGGTGACGGCTGCGCCGGGTGAGGGCGACAGGGAATCGGTCGCGGGCAGTGCCGGAACGGGTAATAACGGCAGGTCGCGGCGGGGTGCATGGTCCACAGAGCGCGATGCCCGGCCGGGCAGTGGCAGCAGGCTGCGGCGGGGTGCGCGGGTCGCGGAGTGTGCTGCCGGGCCGGGCAGCAGCAGCGAGCTGCGGTGCGGTTCGGGTTCGGGTTCGGGTTCGGGTTCGGGTTCGGGTGTGGCGATCGGTCGTTCGAGCACTGCGGTGCTGCGGCCGGATCGGTGAGCGGCTTGGATTGGCAACTGCAGTGCCGCGGTAGCGGGCGCGTCGGCGTGGTCGTGCTCGTCGTCGCAGGTGTGCGCATGCTGATGCCCGTGCCCCACAAACTCCAGCACCGCCAGCACCACCCCCGTCGCCACCAGTACCCCGCCGACCGCCAGGCCGGCGTGGCGCGCCACCGTTTCGCGGAAGCGCAGACCTACCGCGGCCAGAGCGGTGCCGAGCAGGACCGACACCACCACGTGCGTCACCGCCGCGGCCAAGGCCAGGCGGGCTGTGCGGCGGGGTGGGTAGTTCCTGGTGCGGGCGAGGAGTGCCAGGGGCATCCAGTGGTCGGGGAGAATCGCGTGGCCGATGCCGATGCCGGTGGCGGCCAGGAGCATGGGGAGGATCGTCACGGCTGCCCCTTGGTGGTCGTCTTCGCCTGGGCGGGGACGCGATGGCGTGCGGGATCGGGAGTCGGGAAACTGGTCCCGGCAGTGCGTAGGCGTCGGGCCGCGCCGGGTCAGCGCGGCAGCGCTTCGTACGCCTCCCAGGCGTCCAGGGTGACTTGTTCGAAGCCGAGGCCGTAGGCCGTCACGCCGCGGCCGTAGGCGCCGAGCCAGCATTCGCGCAGCTCCGCCGCCAGGACCCAGCCGTATTCGCTCTCGCGGTAGCGGAAGCGGGTGGGCTTGCCGTCGACCGGGAGTTGGACCGCGCGCCAGGGGGCGTCATCGAGGTTCTCGGCGACTTCGTAGGCGAGTTCGGTCTGCTGGTGCAGCCAGTCGCCGCGCAGTGCCTTGTCCACGGCCCAGGGCCAGGCGTCCGACAGCAGGCCCAGGCCCGCGACGGCGGCGAGGGTGGACAGGGTGGTCGGCTCCAGGACGGTCGCGCCGCCTCCGGGGCGGCGGTCCAGGCGGGCCATCGTCACCACGCCGCAGAAGCGGCGGGGGGACAGGTCGTCGGGGCGGCGGGCCGGGTGGTCGCCGTGGCCCAGGGTGCCGTATTCGGCGACGCCGTCGGGGCCGAGCATGATCGAGCCCAGCCAGCGGTCGCCGGACCAGGCCTCGTCCAGGCCGTACCACGGGACCGCGGTGCGCTGGCCGGGCCAGGCGTCGGGTTCGGTGGCGGCCAGGGCCGCGGCGGAGATGGAGGCGACCGGCGGACCGGGGACGTAGTCGTCGTCGTCGGCGGCGGGCGTCGCGCGCTCGGCGCCGCGCTCGGCCGGAACGCCCGCGCCAGCGGCCGGCGCCACAGAGCCCGGCTGCGAGGCCGGGCCGACGGGGTTGGGGAAGTCTTCAGTTGAGATGGTGCTGCTCATGGAACCTCACGTCGCATCCGCGTCAAACGGCGGGCGCTCGCCCGCGGCCAGGCGCGGGGCGGGGGCCCGGTAGAGGGCATCGTCCGGGGTCGCGTCGTCCGCGGCGAGGGGCCGTCGGGCTCCCTCGGCCGCACCGCGTATCTCGCTGTTGAGCGAGTCGGTGATGTCCCTGATCTCGCGGAAGTCGCCGTCTTCGGGTCCGAGCACGTGCTTGCGCACGAAGTTCTTCGGGTGCAGGTCGGTCAGCTCCAGGTCCTGGAACTCCGGACCCAGTTCCTTCTTCAGGTCGTTCTGCGCGTTGCGGGTGAACTCCCGGAACTGCCGCAGCGTGCGTGCCAGGCCCTGCACCGCGCTGGGCAGCTTGTCCGGGCCGAACAGCATGACGGCCAGGGCCAGCAGCGCGATCAGCTCCAGCGGGCTGATGTCGAGAAACGGCACGGTGGGGGGCTCCTGCTCTGGCGGGCGCGGCCGGGGGCTTTTCCGGCGCTAGCGCTAGCGTAACTCCCGGCCGGGCGGATGCTGGACCCCCGGCGGGTGGATATTCGTCGATCCTTACACGTCAAGGCTCGGCAATGCCGAGCCTTGACGTCAAGAGCTAGCGCTCGATCGCGGTGAGGGCGCGACCCGAGTGTCCGGCTAGTGGGCCGGTCCGTACCTCACGACCTGAGCCGGTGCCGGCTGGGCCGGCGGGTGCGAGGGGCCGGCGCTGGCGCTGAAGTCGCCGACCAGCCACACCCCGGTCCCCAGCGCCGCCAGCGACACCGCACCGATCGCCGCGGCCCGCAGGCGCTGCGGGCGCACCGGGGAGCGGCCGGCCGTGGGGCGGCCGGCCGCCGGAGCCGCCGGCGGGCGGATCGGCACGGTCTGGAACGAGAACGGGGTCGGGGCGTTGCCGGGCGCGCCGGCCGGCGTTCCGCTGCCGCCGCCGGGCAGCTGCCCGGCGGCCGCGCCGGCCCCAGTGCCGCGGTTGGTGTCCAGGCTCAGCAGCCCGAGCATCAGTTCCACCGGAACCTGGGGCGCCGCCATCGTGCCGAGCCGCGACTTCACCTGTCGTTCGGCGTCGGCCTCGGCCCGGCACTCGTCGCATTGCGCGAGATGGCCGAGCATGCGGTCGCGGGTGCCGTGGTCCAGTTCGCCGTCGATCAGCGCGGTGAGGCGGTCTCCGAGGTGCCTGGTCACCGGCGGCCCTCCTTCCCGCCCGCGGCCGACGCCGCCCCGCCGGGAGCCCGGTGCTCCAGGGCCGCGCGCAGCTGCGAGCGGCCGCGGTGGATGCGCGAGCGCACGGTACCGAGCTTCACGTCCAGGGTGGCCGCGATCTCCTCGTAGGACAGGCCCTCGATGTCGCACAGCACCACGGCGGCCCGGAACTCCGGCGCCAGCGCGGCCAGCGCGGCCTCGATGTCGGCGTCCATGTGCGAGTCGACGAAGATCCGCTCCGGCGACGGCTCGCGGCCGGGCAGCCGGTCGTCGGCGTCCTCGCCCAGGGAGTCGAAGCGGATGCGGGCCCGGCGGCGCACCATGTCCAGGAACAGGTTCGTGGTGATCCGGTGCAGCCAGCCCTCGAAGGTGCCCGGCTGGTAGCTGGACAGCGAGCGGAAGACCCGGATGAAGACCTCCTGCGTGAGGTCCTCGGCGTCGTGCTGGTTGCCGGTCAGGCGGTAGGCCAGCCGGTAGACCCGCTGCGAATGGGTCCGGACGATGTCGTCCCAGCTGGGCGGCTCCCAGCCGACGGCCGCGGCGTCCAGGGGCTGGGTCTCCCCCACGCTCGCGACGGCCTCGGCGGGCGTCGTGGTATCGGGGATCGCCTCGCTCCGGCGGTTCTTTTCCAGGGCGGCCTTGCGGGCCGCACGCCGACGACGAAGTTCCCCGAGATCGATCCGCGGTCCAATGGTGTTGACCGGGACGGCTCCAGGATTGCGGGCGCTGTTGGCGTCAGCCACGACGTCCCCACCTCCTATTTCCAGTACCGCACTCATCACCATAGACGCCTGCCTCGCTGCTAAAGGCTGAAAGGAACCTGAGATCGGTCTAAGATCTCCCGGCTCTCCAGACCGTGAGCCACTGTCGAGGACAGAACGGCCGGTCACCGACATGAAGTTCCCGGGGTACGGGTTCCCCCTCGGTGTCCGCTTAGAGCGATCAGACAACCCGATCCCCCTGGCACGGGAACCGTCCGGCCGCTGCGGCGCGCCCGCCGCCGAGCGCCCTCGGACTGTCCGGCGGACAGTCCGACGTGGTATGCGCGCGGCCGGGTGGCTACGCTCTTGATGCCCAGTAGCAACCAACCGACCAGATCCCGGCCGACCCCGGCTCCGGGACCCGCGACCCTCGGAGGCCGTCATCCCCAGTCACCGGCACGCCAGCCTGGCGTATGCGGAGGGGTACGTCGCCGAGGACGACGTCCTGGTCTCCGCGCGCCGCGAGGCGCGGCGGCTGGGCATCGTCCCGGTCGAGCCCGGCACCGGCGCGGCGCTGCGCCTGCTGGCCGCCACGCTCGCCGCCCGGTCGGTGGTCGACGTCGGCACCGGCGCCGGCGTGTCGGGGATATACCTGCTGCGCGGGATGCGCCCGGACGGGGTGCTGACCACCGTGGACGAGGACACTCAGGGCTCGCAGGCGGCCCGCCGGGCCTTCGCCGACGCCGGCTTCGCGGCCAGCCGCACCCGGGTGATCGGCGGCGCGTCCGGCTCGGTGCTGCCGCGCCTGGCCGACGGCGGCTACGACATGGTGTTCTGCGGCGGCCCCGGCAGCGACCACCTGGCCGGTTACGAGGAAGCGCTGCGACTGCTGCGGCCCGGCGGGCTCGTGGCCTTCGACGGGGCGCTCGGCCAGGACCGGGTGGTCGACCCGTCGATCCGGGACGCCCGCACCTCGGCGTTGAGGTATCTGCACCGCCAGGTCGCCGAGGACACCCGGCTGCTGCCGGCACTGCTGCCCACCGGCGACGGGTTGCTCTGCGCCGTGAAACGCCCGTAGGAAACCGAGAACCCCGCAGGATGCCGCAGCGCGGCCCGGCGGGGAAACCCGGGAAACCGGCGTCGGCACCCAACCCGACACGGAAGGCTCTGACCGAGTGGGGCTCGGTCCGGCGGGGTGCGGAGTGAGAAGGAACACGTGATAGGGGACGCCGGACCCCGGCCGTTCGGGGGCCAGACGTCACTGGTGGGACGAACGGGGTGGCACGAATGGCGGCGCCGGGCTAACCGACGACGCCCTTGATCGCCTCGCCGAGCGCCGCGGCCTCCTCTGCCGACAGCTCAACCACGAGCCGGCCGCCGCCTTCCAGCGGAACCCGCATCACGATGCCCCGTCCCTCTTTGGTCACCTCAAGCGGGCCGTCACCCGTCCGCGGCTTCATCGCCGCCATGCTCGTTCCCCTTCCTAGGAGCCAGCTCTCAACCAATCCATTATCCCGCACGCGCCCGGATTGGGTTCCGGTGTCGCCGCGGGAGGCCCGACTGAGTAGCTTCGTCAGAGTCTGCAAACAGTTCTACCGGACGCGACCAACACTGGTACATGCCTGGAAGCCGATAAGGCGGAGAGTGGGACCCCCTATGTCCGACAACGTTGTCTACGACGTCACCGAGGGTGTCGGCACCATCACCCTGAATCGCCCGGACGCGCTGAACTCGCTCGACAGTGCGACGAAGGCGGCGCTGCGGGACGCGGCGACAGCGGCGGCGGCGGACGACTCCGTTCGCGTGATCGTGCTGCGCGCCACCGGGCGCGCCTTCTGCGTCGGACAGGACCTGCGGGAGCACGCGGCCTCACTGGAGGCCGGCACCGGCCTGGCGGACACCGTGCGCGAGCACTACAACCCGCTGCTGCGGGCTCTGACCTCGGCGCCCAAGCCGGTGATCGCCGCGGTGAACGGCGTGGCGGCCGGCGCCGGCGCGGCCCTGGCCTTCGCCGCCGACCTGCGGATCGCCTCCGACAAGGCGGCCTTCAACCTGGCCTTCGCCAACATCGGGCTGACCGCCGACTCCGGCGGCTCCTGGACGCTGCCGCGCCTGGTCGGACCGGCCAAGGCGCTGGAGCTGCTGATGCTGCCCGAGACGATCGGCATCGAGCGGGCCGCCGAGCTGGGACTGGTGCACCGGGTGGTGCCGGCCGAGGAGTTCGACGCGGCGGTCGACGAACTCGCGGCGCGGATGGCGGCCGGGCCGACCGCGGCCTACGCGGCGTTGAAGAAGGCGGTCGGCTTCGCGCTGACGCACACGCTGGACGAGACCCTGGACCTGGAGGCCGACCTGCAGGACGCGGCCGCGGCCACCGAGGACCACCGCAACGCGGTGCGGGCGTTCCTGGCCAAGGAGAAGCCGACCTTCACCGGGCGCTGACCGGCGAGACCAGCACGGGCACCACCACAGACACGGGCAGCACCACAAATACAGACACAGACCTCAACACCGAACACTGCGACGGCCGGTCCCCCACGGGGACCGGCCGTTCTGTCGAGCTGAAGAACCGAAGAGCCTATTGACCGCTCTCCGGCCGCCGGTACCAGGCCGCCAGCGGGTTGTCGTCCTCAGGGTTCTGACCGTCCGCCGGACCAGGCTCGCCCGCGCCGGGCGCCACACCCACGCCGGGGCCGAAGCCGGGTTGCACCACCGCCGTCGCCGTCGCCGCGCCGGCCGCACCCTCGGCACCGGGTACCGCGTCCTGGGCCCGCGCCACCGGCTCGTAGCCGACACCCTCGCCGAACCGGCTGTCGGCCGGCCGCGTCAGGTCGGCGATCAGCCGGTCCCGGTGGTCGATCTCGGCGGCGAGGCGGTCCAGCAGCCGGTCGACCTGGTCCATGCGGTAGCCGCGGAAGCCGACGGCGAAGCGGGCCCCGTCGATGTCCTCCCGGCCCAGCTGCCGGTCGTCGGCCAGCGCGGGCTCGGGGCGGTCCTGGCGCGGGTCGTCCAGACCCCCGCCGCGGCCCGCGGCCACCCACGCGATCGCGCCGAACACCGCCGCGACGACCAGAAATTGGAAGTACAGCACGCGGACATCGTGCCATGCCCGGCCCCGCGCCGTCGCCGTTAGGCTGATCTCCATGTCATCGAACGCGGACGGCGCCGCCGGCGACCGCACCGAGATCGCCCCGCCGCCGGCCGCCGCCCCGCAGGGCACGCTGCGCCTGGGACCCTACGAGTACCGCCCCGACCAGCGGCTCGTGATGGCGATCGTGAACCGGACCCCGGACTCGTTCTACGACAAGGGCGCCACCTTCGGGGACGCCGCCGCGCTGGACCGCGTGGAGAAGGCCTTGAGCGACGGCGCGGACCTGGTGGACATCGGCGGCGTGAAGGCGGGCCCCGGCGACGTCGTGGACACCGCCGAGGAGATGCGCCGGGTGGTCCCGTTCGTCGCGGAGGTCCGCAAGCGCTTCCCGGAGGCCGTGATCTCCGTGGACACCTGGCGCGCCGAGATCGGGGACGCGGTGTGCGCCGAGGGTGCGGACGTGCTGAACGACGCCTGGGGCGGCTGGGACCCGCGGCTGGCGGAGGTCGCGGCCCGGCACGCGGTGGCATTGGTGTGCACACACGCCGGCGGCGTCGAGCCGCGCACGCGCCCGCACCGCATCGGCTACCCGGACGTGATGGCGGACATCCTGGAGCGCACCGTCCACGGCGAGGCCGAGCGCGCGGCCGCCCTGGGCGTCCCGCGCGACCGCATCCTGATCGACCCCGGCCACGACTTCGGCAAGAACACCCGTCACTCGCTGGAGGCCACGCGTCGCCTGGCGGACATGACGGCTACGGGATGGCCGGTGCTGGTGTCGCTGTCGAACAAGGACTTCGTCGGCGAGACGCTGGACCGCCCGGTGAAGGAGCGGCTGATCGGCACGCTCGCCACCACCGCGGTCTCGGCCTGGCTCGGCGCGCGGGTGTACCGGGTGCACGAGGTCGCCGAGACCCGGCAGGTGCTCGACATGGTGTCGGCGATCCAAGGGCTGCGGGAGCCGGCGGTCGCCAAGCGCGGTCTGGCCTAGGGCCCGGGAGCACCACGCCCGAGAGCCCCGCACTTTCCGGGCGAAACCGACACATCACCCTGTCATCAACCCATTGACAGGAAAGTCCCAGCTCAGAGATCGAATCGTTACACCTTTTCGGCGATCTCAAGGTATGGACGCCGTTTAGGCTGATCATCGGCGTCACCGCCTCCAGGGGGAATCGAGAACATCGAACCGAGGGGGAATAGCGCGCCGCCGTATCGGACGGCGGCGCGAGGAGACGTCCTCTTCCTTCTCGGTCGAAAGAGCACCGCTACTCA
Organism: Catenulispora sp. GAS73; assembly: GCF_041262085.1. Classification (NCBI taxonomy): domain Bacteria; kingdom Bacillati; phylum Actinomycetota; class Actinomycetes; order Catenulisporales; family Catenulisporaceae; genus Catenulispora; species Catenulispora sp. GAS73. Next base: position 39,681 of record NZ_JBGCCM010000008.1, on the reverse strand, counting down.
TGGCTCACTTCAGCCTGCGCAAGTCCCTTGCGCTCACCGCCGTCCTGGCCACCTCGGTCGGGGCCGTGCTGGCCGCCTCCGCCTCGGCGAACGCCACCACGATGGGCAACCCGGGCAGCCCGGTCACCGTCACGACCGACGGCGTGATCAACGTCGTCGGCGGCGGGACCGTCAGCCTCCCGGCCGGCGCGCACGACGTCTCCTGGGCCGGGCAGGCCGGCCGGTTCGCCTTCATCGGCGCCGACAACGGGATCTACACCGCCGACTACAACGGCGCGAACATCATCAAGATTTCGCAGGGCTTCGCCCCGTCGCACACCGTGTGGGACGCCTCCGGCCTGACCGTCTACTGGACCGAGGGCAGCGGCGTGAACGCGCGGATCGTCGGCGTGCCGGCCAGCGGCTCCGCCGCGAACTTCCCGTTCCCGGTGGACGGCGTGATCCAGAACCGGCCGGCCGACACCGGCCTGAGCAACGCCGACGTGGCCGGGGACTTCAACACCTCGATGGTGTTCCAGACGACCGAGGTCATGAACCACGACGGCATCTCGGTCGCGTCCTACAACGCGCAGGGCCAGCAGGTCCTGACCCAGATCGTGGCCCCCGGCGACCTCTGGACCGGCGGCACCACCCCGACCATCTCCCCCGACGGCCGCACCGTGGTGTTCGTCCGCGACGACGCCACCAACAGCAAGCAGCTGTTCGCCTCGACGCTGAGCAACGGCGCGTGGTCCGCGCCGAAGCAGATCACCTGGGGCCCCGGCGACCACACCGCCCCGATCTTCGAGGGCGACAACGCCACCGTCGCCTTCGAGGCCGCAGGCGCGACGTTCCAGATCACCGTGGCGGCGGGCCTGGCCTCGACGCAGGCGAACCCGACCCCGGAGACCAAGATCTCGGACCTGTCCGGCGGCCTGGCGGTACGCACCGACAGCCCGGCGTTCGTCCACCGGCTCGGCGGCTTCGACCGGTTCGCGACCGCCGTGCAGGTCTCGCGGCAGCAGTTCCGCACCGCCGGCGACGGCTCCGACCAGCGCTCCCAGGCGCAGGCCGTGGTGCTGAGCCGCTCGGATGAGTTCGCCGACGCCCTCGGCGGCTCGGCGTTGGCCGCGCACAAGAACGCGCCGCTGCTGCTGACCGAGACCGCCTCGCTGAACGCCGCCAGCCGCGGCGAGATCCAGCGCGTGCTGCCGGCCGGTGGCACGGTGTACGTGCTCGGCGGCGAGCAGGCGATCTCGCCGAACGTCGCGAACCAGCTCGCCGGGCTCGGCTACCACGTGCAGCGCATCGGCGGCCACGACCGCTTCGAGACCGCGGTGGACATGGCGAACGTCTACGCGCCGAACGCCACCCAGGTGCTGACCGCCACCGGCATGAACTTCCCGGACGCGCTCTCGGCCGGCGCCGTGGCCGCGCAGGCCAACGGCATGGCGGTGCTGCTCACCGACGACACGACCATGCCCGCGGTGACCGAGGGCTACCTCGCGAGCCGCATCAACGGCCACACCCTGACCTACCTCGCCGCGGTCGGCGGCCAGGCGGACAAGGCGCTGGCCGGCGACGGGTTCGGCGGCTACGACAAGCTGGGCGGCGCGGACCGCTACGCCACGTCCTACAACGTCGCTTCCCACCTGTTCTCCGGCTTCTCCGCCGTCGGCATCGCCACCGGCACGGACTGGCCGGACTCGCTGTCCGGCGGCGCGCTGATGGGCCGCTACGGCGGTCCGCTGGTCCTGGTCGACCCGACCTACGGCATCAACCCGGTCGAGTACACGCTGTTCGACGCCAACCGCGGCTCGGACAACTACGGCTACGTGTTCGGCGGCGACCTGGCGCTGCCCTCGCGGATCGACGACCAGCTGGCCTCGGCGATCGACACCGCGACCGGCAGCTCGCACCTCGCCGCCGGCGGCGTCGCGAAGCTGTCGACGCCGAACCTGACCACCAAGTAGGACCGGCGCTCAGCACGCCAAGGCAACGCCACAAACAAACGCCACAGACAAACGCCACAGACAACGGACTCGGCCGCCGGAGCGGGATGCTCCGGCGGCCGAGTCCGTTGTCGAAGAATCCGTCGGCGAAGAAGGAGCCTCAGCCCCGCTCCCCCGGCTTCCCCATGATCGCGACCGCCTCGTCCGGGTCGTCGACGAGGTGGATCAGGTCCAGGTCGCGGGGGGCGATCTTGCCCGCCGGGACCATGGTGTCGCGGATCCAGTCCACCAGGCCGCCCCAGAAGGCGCGGCCGACCAGGACCACCGGGAAGGACGTCACCTTGTGCGTCTGCACCAGGGTGAGGGCCTCGAAGAGCTCGTCCATGGTGCCGAAGCCGCCGGGCAGGACCACGAAACCCTGCGAGTACTTCAGGAACATGGTCTTGCGGACGAAGAAGTAGCGGAAGTTGATGCCCTGGTCGATGTAGCTGTTCAGGGACTGCTCGAAGGGCAGCTCGATGCCCAGGCCCACGGAGCGGCCGCCGGCGTCGAAGGCCCCCTTGTTCGCCGCCTCCATGGCGCCCGGGCCGCCGCCGGTGATGACGGTCCAGCCGGCCGCCGCCAGGCCGCGGCCGATCTGCTCGCCGACCAGGTACTCGGGGCTGCCGTTCGGGGTCCGGGCGGAGCCGAACACGGTGATGGCCGGGCCGGTGCGGGCCAACGAGTCGAAGCCCTCGACGAACTCGCCCTGGATGCGCAGCACGCGCCAGGGGTCCTCGTCCTTCCAGTCCTTGCCGTAGGCATGGTCGAGCAGCTTCTGGTCGGCAGTGGCCGCCGGCAGCTGCTCCTGTCCCCGCCGCCGGGTCACCGCCCCCACGAAGCGCTCGGTGAACTTGCTGCCCGTCCCGTGTCCGTTGCCGCTGCCTTGACTCATAGTCGGCACACTACCGGCCGGGGTTGACCGGACGACGGCGGACAGGCGACGAGCACGCCGCGCCCGGCCGACGTGCCGTGGCCTGCGGCGGGAGCCCGGAACCGGTCAGGACTGCGGGTGCGCCTGCTCCAGGTGCTGGCTCAGCCAGCCGTAGGCCTGCGGCAGCCACTGCTTCCACACCGCGGTGTTGTGCGAGCCGTGGTCTTTCTTCAGCACGTCCACCATGTCCGGGGCCACATGCTGCAACGACAGCGCGTCGGAGAGCACACTGCCGTGCGCGTCCTCGGCGGAAGCCGCGGCCAGCAACGACACCGGCGGGTTGGGCTTGTGGTTCTGCAGAACCCACAACGTGGAGTTCTGGTCGGCGAAAGCCGGACCGTACTTGGAAACGTAGCCGCCGGGTTTCACGTCGCCGCTCATCTGCACCGCGGCGCTGAACAGCTGCGGGTTCTGCACCAGCAGCTTGCCGGCGCACAGGCCGCCTTCGGAGTAGCCCATCATGCCCCAGCCGGTGCGGTCGGTGGTGACCCGGAAGGTGCGCTCGATCATGTTCTTGACGTCGTCGGTGATGTAGGTCGCCACCTGCGGACCGCCGGGGATGTCGGTACAGTCGGTGTTCACGCCCTTGATCGGTGTGATGTTCACCGCCACCAGCACGAACGGCGTGGACGCGCGCTGCTGGACCAGGGTGCCCAGCTCCTTCTGCCCGCCCATCTGCCCGAACCAGGTCTGCGGGGTCCCGGGGTAGCCGGGGAACAGCAGGACGACCGGGAAGGCGGTGTTCGCGTACGCCGGGTCGTTGTACTGCGGCGGCAGCCACACCAGCACGTCGTTCTCGCCGCCCAGCCCGGACTTGGGCCCGGTGAAGCTGGCGGCCAGCGCGTCGTCGCCGTACTTCTTGAACGCCTGCACCGGCCCGGCCGGCCGCTGGCGCGGCACCACCGGCACCACCTGGCCGCGGCCGCCCTGGGCCCGGCCGTCGGTCAGGTCGCCGCCGGCGATCGGGGTGCCGGCGGCCGCGGTGTTGTCGTGGATGATGACGCCCGGGCTGCCGGTGTCGCCGAGCAGGTCGTCCCAGGACGCGTAGAGCCCGTAGTAGTTGTTGACGATCACGCCGCACAACAGGATCGCCATGACCTGACTCACGCCGATCATCGACAACCGGGCGGCGGCGCGCACCGGGCGCGGGCCGCGGATGCGGTTCCACAACAGATACGTGCCGATCGGCGCGGCGACCGCCAGAAGGATCGCCGTCACCGTCATCGGCCAGCCGGTCGGGCTCATCGAAACTTCGGACCTCTCGGAACTTGCCTGGACAGCCGGGGCGTTCACGGGCTCCCATGGTCGTCCGGGAGCTCCTCCGCCGCTGGTAAGACGCTATTGAGTCCCAACCGGTTGCCTCCGGCGCGCACCTGTTGTGACAGGGTGCGCGCCGCCGCGGGGCGTCAGGTCACGAGGCGGAGCCGAGCCAGCTTCTCATCCGCTCCGCGCATCGAACAACTTGCCCCAAGTCCACTGATTCATCGGGTTTGTGGGCCAGGGATCCGTCTCCCGGGCCGTAGTTCACGCCCGGAACGCCAAGTTCGGCGAACCGCGCGACATCGGTCCATCCGAATTTCGCCGTGGGTTCGGCGTCCATTCCCGCCATCACCGCGCCGACGAACTCCGCCGCCAACGGCAGGTGCAGTCCGGGACGCGCGGCCGGGGCCGAGTCCGTGACGAGGATCTCAGCGTCCAGATCCGCGAAGACCTCCCGGACGTGACGTTCCGCGTCAACCTGAGCGCGGTCCGGCGCGAAGCGGAAGTTCACGGTCACCGAGCACTCGTCGGGGATCACGTTGCCGGCCACGCCGCCGGTGATGCCGACGGCGTTCAGGCCCTCGCGGAATTCCAGGCCTTCCACCTCGACCCGGCGCGGCTGGTACTCGGCGAGCCGCCGCAGCGCCGCGCCGGCCTTGTGGATCGCGTTGTCGCCGAGCCAGGAGCGCGCCGAGTGCGCGCGGGCGCCGCGGAAGGTCAGCCGGGCCCGCATCGTGCCCTGGCAGCCGCCCTCGACGACGTTGTTGCTCGGCTCCAGCAGCACCGCGAAGTCGGCGGCGAACCACTCCGGCCGGGTGCGGATCAGCCGGCCCAGGCTGTTGCGCTCGGCCTCGACCTCCTCGCACTCGTAGAAGACGTACGTCACATCGCGGTTCGGCTCGGCGAGCGTGGCGGCCAGCACCAGCTGCACCGCGACGCCGGCCTTCATGTCGGAGGTGCCGCAGCCGCGCAGCGTGCCGGTCTCCCAGTCGCCTTCCAGCAGCGAGGGGACGTTGCGGCGGCCGGTGCCGTCGACCGCGATCGGCACCGTGTCCAGGTGCCCGGCCAGGATCACGCGCTCGGCGCGGCCGAGGTTCGTGCGCGCCAGCACCGAGTCGCCGTCGCGCAGCACCTCCAGGTGCGGATGGGGGCGCAGCGCCTCCTCGATCGCGTCGGCGAGCGCCTTCTCGTTCCCGCTCTCGGATTCGATGTCGACGAGCGCCGCGGTGAGGCGCGCCGCGCTCTGTGTGAGGTCCAGGCCGGACATCTGTCGGTCGCTCCCCGTCCTCAGCCGGTGAACCCGTTGTCCCGGAGCATGTCGTTGATCTGCAGCTTGTCGTGCGTCTCGCCGGGCTCCAGGCGGCGCAGCACCAGCAGGCAGGGGGTGGTGAACTCCCCGCCCGGGAACTTCTTCACCCGGGTCGAGCTGACGCACACCGACCAGGCCGGGGCCTCGCCGCGCGGCAGTTCCTCGCCGGTCTCGGCGTCGAACACGCGCATCGACTTGGTGAGGTTGGTGCCCGAGCCGAGCTTCGCGCCCTGGCGGACCCGCGCACCCTCGACCACCATCGAGCGGGAGCCGATGAAGCAGTCGTCCTCGACCACGACCGGGACCGCGTTCGCCGGTTCCAGCACGCCGCCGATGCCGACGCCGCCGGAGAGGTGGACGTTCTTGCCGATCTGCGCGCAGGAGCCGATCGTGGCCCAGGTGTCGAGCATCGAGCCGGTGTCGAGGTAGCCGCCGATGTTGATGAAGCCGGGCATCACGATCGAGCCGGGGGCCAGGTAGGAGCCCCAGCGGACGATCGCGCCGGGGACCACGCGGGCGCCGTTGAGGTCGCTCTTGAGCGGCATCTTGTCGTGGTACCGGAAGTCGCCGGCGTTCGACTCGACCATGTCCAGGACCTTGAAGGAGAGCAGGATGGCGCGCTTGGCCCGCTCGTCCACCACGACCTCGTCACTGGCCCGGTCCACGAACGCCGCCCGGGCGGTGCCGGCGTCGATCAGGTCCACGGCCTCCACCACGGCCTTGCGGGCGTCGGAGTCCGCCGGGCTCAGCTCCGCGCGGCGCTCCCACAGCTCGTCGATGACGGCCGAGATCGGGGAGGCGAAATCCTGGGGGGTCGGTGCGTTCGTCATGGCCACCACGATATGTGTTTCAGCTACGGTGGCCTGGCGGCGTTCACACCGCAGGACGGATATCGGACATTAGCGGACGGAAAAGGACGGTATGGGTCAGAGGGGCCGCCCCCGGGGCAGGCAGGAACAGGCGCCGCGCAAGTCCCGGCACATCGGCGCGTGGGTGGTGACCGTGCTGCTGGTGGGCGTGCTCGGCGCCGGAGGGCTCTTCGTGTACCGCGCCTTCACCGGCGGGCTCTCCTCGGAGAACTGCACCGCCACCGGCGCGGACGGCCAGTCCTCGCAGATCTCCAACGAGCGGATGGCGAACGCGGCGACCATCGCCGCGGTGGCGCGGGCCAAGAGCCTGCCGGAGCGCGCGACGATAATCGCTCTGGCCACGGCCGAGCAGGAGTCGAAGATCCAGAACCTGACCGGCGGCGACCGCGACTCGCTCGGGCTGTTCCAGCAGCGGCCTTCGCAGGGCTGGGGCACCAAGGACCAGATCATGGACCCGGTCTACTCCACAGGGCAGTTCTTCCACGCGCTGCTGAACGTGAACAACTGGGAGAGCATCTCCGTCGGCAAGGCCGCGCAGGACGTGCAGCGCAGCGCGGACGCCTCCGGCGAGTCCTACGGGCAGTGGGAGGAGATGGCCACGGTCCTGGCCACCTCGCTGGACGCCAAGTCCGGAACCTCGCTGACCTGCAGCTACAACGATCCGAAGGCCGCCGCCGAGACCCCGGGCTCGAACGGCCTGACGCCGCGCGCCACGGCCGTGGGCCAGGCGCTGGTGAAGCAGTTCAGTGCGAACGGCGCCGGGTCGGCGCCTCAGTACTCGCACACCGGCGACGGCCTGACGCTGCGGATAGGGTCCAGCAACGGGCTCTTCGACCCGCACGTGGTCGCCGACTGGGCGGTCGCCTCGGCGAAGAATCTGACGGTGGACAAGGTGCAGTACGCGGACCAGGTGTGGACGCGTTCCTCCGGAAAGTGGAAGTCGGCCTCCCCGGTGGCCGCCGGGACGGTCGAGGTCTCGGTGGTGAAGGGCGGCTGAGGCCTGGCACGCTGGGGCGATGACATGGATCGTGTTCGATTACGGCGAGGTCATCGCCCAGCGGCCGACGCCGGAGGCCTTCGCGCGGCTGGCTGAGTCCGTGGGGGCTCCGGCCGCGGATTTCCTGGACGGCTACTGGCGGTTTCGCGACAAGTTCGACCGCGGCATGGACGCCCTGGAGTACTGGCAGGCGGTCGGCGACCGGGCCGGGGTCGAGGTCGGGCCGGCCGAGGCCGAGCAGCTGACCGCCGCCGACGTCGAGCTGTGGAACACCCTCGACCCGCGGTCGGTGGCTCTGCTGGCGGAACTCGCCGCGACCGGGCGGCGGCTGGCGCTGTTGTCGAACGCCCCGATCGCGCACGGCACGGCTTTCCGGTCCCGGGAGTGGGCCGCGCCGTTCGAGCACTTCGTGATCTCCGGCGAGGCGGGAATCGCCAAGCCGGATCCGGCGATCTGGCGGACCCTGCTGGACCGGCTCGGCGCGCCGGCCGGAGAAGTGCTCTTCCTGGACGACCGCGAGGTGAATGTCGCCGCGGCGAAGGATGCCGGGATCAAAGCTTTCGTGTTCACCGGTGCCGACGACGCCCGGCGGCACATCGAGGAATTCGACGAAGAATTCCACTCTCCGACCGGGTTCTGATATCCGACGACCCGATCATTGTCGGCAGATATTACATTCCCTTTACTCCCATCAGCGTTTCCCGGAGCGGGGTTCATCCGTTGGGCAGGGAGCTGTCGCGTCGACGTGGCAGCCCCGATCCTAGGAGAACCAGGCAATGAGCACCTTGAGCACCACGGTCCGGCGCGGCCTGGTCGTCACGGCGGCCGCGATGGCCGCCGGTCCCGTCGTCGGCGGCGTCGCCTCCGCGGCGACCGGACCGACGACCAGCGCCCCGCTGGACGCCGCGCCGATCTCGACCGCTGCCGCAGACGCCTCCCAGTTGGCCACAGCGCCGCTGCCGGTGACCCGCTCGGCCCTGCCGCTGGCCGGCGGGCTCGGCTCGATCATGCCGCTGAACGGCGGCCTGGCCGCCCCGGTCGGCGGCCTCACCGGCGGCCTCCCGCTGAGCAACCTGGCCGGCGGTCTGCCGGTGAGCGGCCTGGCCGGCCAGCTGCCGGTGGTCGGGCCGATGGCCCAGAACCTGCCGGTGGTCGGCCAGCTGACCGGCGACCCGGCGCCGACCTCGCCGAACGCCGCCGCGGTCGGCGAGCAGGCGGCCTCGGACCTGAAGGCGTCCTTCCCGCCCCCGCACATGCCGACCCCGCCGGCGCTGATGACGCCGGCGCACGCCGGCACCCGCAGCCGGACCGTCTCGCCGGTGGCGCCCGCGGTCACCGCCCCGGCCACCGCGCCGGTCGGCGGCTACGCGATCCCGGCCGCGCCGGCCCAGCCCGCCGCGGCCGCACCCCAGCCGCAAAGCTCGCTGCCGCTCATGGGCCAGCTGCCGACCGGCAACCTGCCGGTGGTCGGCGGGCTGACCTCGGGTCTGCCGGTGGGCAGCCTGACCGGGCTGCTCGGTCACTTCTAAGCCGGATCCGGGCCGATTCCCGGTCCGCTCCGGCCGACGGCGGTGATCGGCGCGGCGAAAGCCGCAGCGACTTCTGAAAGCCTTCCCTAAGACCCCTGGCATGCGCAGAGCGTGCCAGGGGTCTTTCGCGCGCCGGCGGTGCGGCCATACGGGGGATTTCCGCCTGTCCGCTTGATCGGCGCGCTCTGATGTCACATAACCTGATGACAAGAGGAATCCCTCCTAGGAGCGATTATCCGCAACTCTTCGCATGCCGGCGCCGCGAAGGCGCAATGAATCGCCATGCCTGACAACGTGTGAACCGCCCCACCGGGAGCCACGGATGAAGCACCGCCACGGCAAGACGACAGGTGTCAGCTCGGGTCTGGTGGACCTGGCCGAGCAGTCCCTGGCCGACGTCTCGCGCTCGGTCTCGGCCGGCGAGGTGCGGTCCGAGGACGTCGACCGGCGGATCAGCCCGCCGCCCGACGGGGGGACCGCGACGGTGCCGGTGGCCGCGTCGTTCAACTCGGCCGTGTGACGGAGGGCGGCGCCATGGTGTCCGCGCCCGCGTTCCGGCAGTTCGTGCTGAAGGTCGCGAGCCGCTGCGACCTGGCTTGCGACCACTGTTACGTGTACGAGGCCGCCGACACCTCGTGGCGTCGCAAACCGCGGTTCATGTCCGAACAGACTGTGCGTCGCACTGCCGAGCGGATCGCCGAGCACGCTGCCGCGCATCGGCTTCCTACTGTCGCCTTAGTCCTGCACGGCGGAGAGCCCCTGCTCTTAGGACCGGCACGTATGCGGGAAACGCTAAGGACGCTGCGCGAGGTCATCGAGAGCGCGGGTTGTGCAGTAGATCTGCGTCTCCACACCAATGGGGTTCGGCTCACCGACGAATACTGCGAGCTGTTCCGCGAGCACCACGTCCGCGTCGGCGTGTCCCTGGACGGTGACCGTGCCGCGACCGACCTGCACCGGCGGTTCGCCAACGGAGCGTCCAGTCATATGCAGGCACTGCGCGCGGTATCGCTATTGCGCGACGACTACCCGGACATCTACGCGGGAGTCCTGTGCACCATCGACGTCCGCAACGATCCGGTGGCCGTCTATGAGGCGGTCCGTGATGCTGGTCCGCCGCGCGCCGATTTCCTTCTCCCCCACGCCACGCATAGTGATCAGCCACGGAGAGCGGATCCCAGCCGGGCCGAATACGCGGACTGGATGCTCGCGGTGTTCGACCGCTGGGATGACGAGGGCCGTCCGTTCCCGATTCGCTCGTTCACCTCTGTCCTGGACGCGTTCCGCGGCCTGCCGAGCGGAACCGAATCCCTGGGCCTGAGCCCGGTCGACCTTGTGGTCGTGGAAGCCGACGGGGCGCTGGAACAGACGGACTCGCTGAAGGCGGCGTATGACGGTGCGCCTGATACGGGCTTCACTGTCGCCGAGCACTCTTTCGACGAGGCTTCCGCGCATCCCGGCTTCGAGGCGCGGCGTCACGGTTTGGCGGATCTGTGCCAGACCTGCCGACAGTGTCCTGTGGTCGCCGTGTGCGGGGGCGGACTGCGCACACATCGCTATAGCGCTCCCTCTCAGACGGCTCCGCAAGCCGACCCCTTCAACAACCCGAGTGTCTACTGTCGCGATCTCAAGGAGCTCATCTTGGGGATCAGGACCCGGACCCAGGCATCCGTCGTCGCGCGGGTCCCCGCGCAGCGAGCCCTTGGGCTGCCGGCGGATGTGCTGCATCAGCTGGCGCACGGATACGGCGACGCTAAAGCGATCGCCCACCTGAATCGCTTCCAGCGCTCACTGCGCATACTGCTGCTCGCCAAGGTGTTCGCCGCAGCGGACGGCGCCAGCGGAGCACGGCAGGAACTCGTGGACGCCGCGGTCGCCACGCTGACGACGCTCGACGCCGGCCACAAGAACGCCCTGCACGAGGTTCTCGGGCATCCCTACACGTCGGTCTGGGCTCTGCGCTGCCTGGACGACGCGCAATCCGGCCGGGCCGATCCCGAGGACTTCGCCCACCTGGCCGCGCTGGCCGCCGCGACCGCCGTTCGCGCGGGTGTCGACGCGGAGGTCGAGGTGCCGGTCCGGCGGGGCGCTGTGTACCTCCCCACGCTCGGTCGCCTGGTGGTCGGCGCCGACGCGGGCCGGTCCGTCAGGCTGCGGATCTCCGGCGGCGAGTGCGACGTGTTCGGTATGCAGGGGTGGCAGGGCGTCCGACGCGTGGCCCTTTCCATGTTCTCCGGAGGCGGTATCGCTTTGGAGGACACGGACCCGTTTCGCCGGTGTCATCACTGGGAGGTCGCGCAGCGGCTGCCCGATACCGAGGCGGCTGCATGGATGCGCACCGTCCCCGCGGCGTGGGACCTTCTCGCGCGGGACCACCACTCCTACGCTCCGGGCATCGCCGCCGGGCTGTCGACGATCGTGCCGTTGGCTCCGTCGTTGTCCGGCCGGGCCGTCAGTTCCACCGCGCGCCGCGCTTATGGAGCGATTGGTGCGGCCCTGCCTGTACTGCGCACGGATGCCACTGATCGGTCCGCCTCCGCATTGGCGCTCCTGATAATCCATGAGTTCCAGCACGTAAAGCTTGGCGCGGTCCTGGACATGGCAGACCTGCACGATCCGCACGACACCCGTCTGTTCGAGGCGCCGTGGCGGCAGGACCCGCGTCCGCTGGAGGGGCTTCTGCAGGGGACGTACGCGCATATCGGCGTCACCGACTTCTGGCGGGTCCGCCGGTTCACCGCGCCGAACGCCGAGCAGCGCGCGCACGCGGAGGCGGAATTCGCACTCTGGTTCGGGCACACTCTGCGCGCCACGCACGTCCTGGCCGACTCCGGCTCCCTGACTCCGCTCGGCCTGCGGTTCGTGGACGCGCTGCGAACCACGCTGGAAGCTTGGACGTCCAAGGTCTGACCGCGACACGCAACGTTGACGCCACCGATTACCCCGCGCAATCCTTCAAGAGACGCAGTGTGAGAAATCAAGCAGTGAAGGTCACGGGGTGACCCGCCGGGTGCAAGGGGGCGGATGGCTGTGCCGAGTCGGACGCCGAAGGGCGCCGAACACGGGTCGGCCCCGGTCTTCTTCCTCAGCTATGCCAGGCACCACCGCGCCCCCGAGGACAAGTCGGGAACGGCCGAGGACCCGGACCGCTGGACGCTGCGGTTCTTCGACGACCTGACGTTCGAGGTCGCGGAGCTCACCGCGCTCCCCCGGCACGCCCGACCCGGGTTCATGGACCGCGAGCTGCGGGTCGGCCAGGAGTGGCCGCGGCGGATCTCCGAGGCGCTGGCGGCGTGCCGGGTGTTCGTGCCGCTCTATACGCCGCGCTACTTCACGTCCCTGAGCTGTGCCAGCGAGTGGTACCTGTTCCAGGCCCGGCAGAGCGCGCACGAGCTGAACTCCGGCACCCGGCCCGAGGCGATCATCCCGGTGTTGTGGCTGCCGATGCCGGACACCGAACTCCCGCCCGCCGCGCAGGCACTGCAGTTCGACCACCACACACTCGGGGAGGCGTACGCGCGCCTGGGCTTCTTACAGTTGATTCGGCTGGCGCGCTTCAAGGACGAGTACCAGTTAGCGATCCACGCGCTGGCGCGGGAGGTCGTGCGGGTCGCGCTGAGCGGCGCGCCACAGGCGGCGCAGCCGGTGGACTTCACGTGGCTGCGCGGCCGCTTCGAGAGCGCCGAGGGGCTCTTCGAGGCGGCCCGGGAGTTGGTGCGGCGGGTCGGGGGCCGCACGGCGCTGTCGCTGCCGGGGCGGCGGCCGCTCGCGTTACCGGCCGGGACGGCGGCCGTGGACAAGCTCGCCGCCCCGCTCACAGACCGGCTCTCGGGTCCGCTCTCGGACTCGCTCACGGACTCACTCACGGACTCGCCCGCCGAACCTGTTCCTGCGCCTGTACCTGGTCGCGCGCCCGATCATCCCGAGGGCCCGCGCGGCTCGGCGGACGAGGCCGTGGCCGCCTACGTCCGCGCCGTACAGGCGAAACTCACCGAGTGGTTCGCCGGCCGGCCCCACCAGATCGCGTCCTCAGACTTCGACGACTTCTACTTCCGAGAGGTGCATCCCGCCGCCAAAGCGGCACTGGTGCGCCACCTGACACCCCACGCACCGGACGGACCCTCCGCGCGGCCGCCACGTCTCCGCTCACTGCCCACCGCAGAGCGACCGCAAGGAGAAGCGCCCGATGTCCTCTGACCCGGACGGCACCGTCATCACCTTCTACTCCTACAAAGGCGGCACCGGCCGCACCATGGCCATGGCGAACGTGGCGTGGATCCTGGCCGCGAACGGCCGGCGGGTGCTGGCCGTGGACTGGGACCTGGACTCGCCGGGGCTGCACCGCTTCTACCACCCGTTCCTGCCGCCCTCGGCGTTACAGTCCGCCGGCGGGGTCATCGACCTGATCGTCGACTACGCGTGGCAGGTGCACCAGCACCGGGAGGACCGGCCGACGGACTGGCACCGGCAGGCGGCGGAAGTGGCCCGGCACACTGTGGCCATCGACTGGCCGTTCCCCGGCGTCGGGACTCTGGACTTCCTTCCGGCGGGCCGCCAGAACCGCGACTACGCCTCGGCCATGGCGCCGCGCGGCTGGGACGACTTCTACGAAGAGATGGGTGGCGGGCTGTTCTTCCAGGCGATGCGCGAGGGGATGAAGGCGGCGTACGACTACGTCCTCATCGACAGCCGCACGGGGCTGTCGGACATCGCCGACATCTGCACGCTCCAGCTGCCCGACGTCCTCGTGGACTGCTTCGCGCTCAGCGACCAGAACATCGACGGGGCGCTCGGTGTGGCGCGCCGGGTGCGGGAACACTGTCTGGACCGGCCTATACGGATCCTGCCTGTGCCTATGCGGGTGGACGAGGCGGAGAAGGCGAAAGCGGACGCCGGGCGCGCGGTGGTGGCGTCCCGGTTCGGCGGGTTCCCGGCCGGCATGGACGACGAGCGCCGGACGCAGTACTGGGCCTCTGTAGAGATCCCCTATAGGCCCTTCTATGCCTATGAAGAGACCCTTGCGGTCTTCGGGGATACTCCAGGCCTGCCGACCTCGCTGCTGGCCGCCTTCGAGCGGTTGACCGCTGAGATCACTATGGGCAGGGTCACTGGTCTTCCCGCTATGGAGGAGAACCGACGGCAGCGGATTCTGGAGGGGTTCACCAGGCGACAGACTACGAAGGTCCGTCCGTTGATCCACTACGTCGCCGAAGATCGTATGTGGGCCGACTGGGTCCGAGAGATCCTGGCGCAAGTGGAGGTTCCTGCGGATCTTGTGGGAGTGGGAATCGCTATAGCGAATTCCGACACAGCGTCCCCTGTAGAAGAACCTGCAGAGCCTGAAGGGGACCGACAGGTACTCGCCATTGCGTCGCACGCGTATCTGCGTTCTGCCGAGGTGCACGCCGACTTACGTCGCCTTGGCGCAGCAGCACTGTCGACCGAGGGACGCTCGCCACGACGGATCACCGCAGTTCGCGTGGCAGACGTCCGGTTGCCGGCGCAGTACCAGGCCAACTCGCCGATCGACCTGGCGCGGCTCAGTGAGCCGGAAGCTGTGGAGACGCTGCTGCGCGCTGTGGACCGGAACGCTTATGCGCAGTGGCGCGCTCGCTCTCCCGACGCGCTGCCTTCCGCTCGCGCGCACGGCCCACGCTTCCCCGGCGTCGATCCACGTGTCTGGAACCTGCGCGGCCGCAACGCCACCTTCACCGGGCGCGACGACGTCCTGGAGCATGTCCGCGACCGGCTGCTGCACGGCTCGGCAGCCGGTTCCGCACCGCCTCAGGCGCTGCACGGGTTGGGCGGCGTCGGCAAGACCCAGGTCGCGCTGGAATACGCGCACCGGTTCAAGGGCGACTACGACCTGGTGTGGTGGCTGTCGGCGGATCAGCCGGAGCTGATCCCCACCGAGCTGGCCCGCCTGGCCCGGCCGCTGGGCCTCGGCCCGCGCGCGGACAGCGGCATCGCCGAGACCGCGGCGGCGGTCCTGGAGGCGCTGCGGCGCGGGGATCCGGTGCGCCGCTGGCTGCTGGTCTACGACAACGCCGACGAGCCCGGCGCGGTGCGGCCGTACCTGCCGGAGAGCCGGCACGGGCACGTGTTGATCACGTCGCGGAACCCGGCGTGGGCGCAGGAGGCGGCACCGCTGGAAGTCGAGGTGTTCACCCGCGCCGAAAGCGTGGAACACCTGCGACGCCGGGTCCCGGGACTGGCGGTGGAGGACGCCGGCGCCTTGGCCGTCGCCCTCGGCGACCTGCCGCTCGCCATCGAGCAGGCAGCGGCGTGGCTCACCGAGACCGGCACACCGGTCGGCGAGTACCTCGCGGAACTTCAGCGGCAGGCATCGGCGGTGCTGGCACTGAACCAGCCCGGCGACTACCCGGTCCCCGTGGCCACGACGTGGACGATCTCGTTCGAGGCGCTGCGCGACCGCTCCCCGGCGGCCGTACGCCTGTTACAGCTGTGCTCCTTCCTGGCGCCGGAGCCGGTGTCGATGTCCTTGCTGCGCTCGGACGAGATGATCCAGGCCCTGATCCCCTACGACGAGGCGCTGCGCGACCGGATGATGATCGGACGAGTCGTGCGCGAAGTCGGGCGCTTCGCGCTGGCCCGCGTCGACGCCGCGTCGAACACGCTGCAGGTGCACCGTCTGGTGCAGTCGGTCATCCGCGCGCAGATGAGCGAGGAGGAGCAGGAGCAGGCGTGTCACGAGGTGCACCGCGTGCTGGTCGGTGCCCGGCCCCGCACCGGGGACACCGACGATCCCGAGAACTGGCCGCGCTACGACCAGATCTGGGCGCACCTGGGGCCGAGCCGCGCACGGCTGTGCGCCGAGGGCGAGACGCTGCAACTGCTGATCGACCGGGTGCGGTATCTCTGGAAGCGCGGGGAGTTGGGGGCGGCCTTAGCATTCGCCGAAGAGGTGGCCGCCGTCTGGATCTCGCGAGGGCGTCCGCCGGACAAGGACCCGGATTTGCTGTCGTTGCGGTTCCATACGGCGAACGTCCTGTGGTCGATGGGGCGCTTCGAGGAGGCGCGTGGGATCAACGCGGAGGTGCTGCGGGCGCAGGCTGCCGCATTGGGCAACGACCACCGGCACACGCTGATGACCGCCGGCGGCCTCGCCGCGGCACTGCGCGGGCTGGGGCGGTTCGACGAGGCGTTGGCTCTGGATGAGCAGACGTATGCGCGGTTCGCAGAGAACTTCGGAGTGGACTTCCCGCAGGCGCTGTCCTCGGCGAACAACCTGGCGATCTCCTATCGGCTGGTCGGGGACTTCTCCCGAGCGGCCGAGATCGATCGGGAGGTGTTCGCGCGCCGGCGCGACGTCCTGGGGACGGGGCACCCGTACACCCTGAGCTCGGCCGGCTCCCTCGCCCGGGACATGATCGACGCCGGCCGCTTCGCGGAGGCGGTGGAACTGCTGCGGGCGACGTTGGAGACCTACCGCGACATCCTGGGCGACGACTTCGCGGAGACGCTCCGGACGGCGAAGAGCCTGGCGGTCGCGCTGCGCAAGTGCGGGCGGCTCGAAGAAGCCCAAGAGTTGACAGAGGCGACGTATGAGCGCTATCTGCAGCGGTTCGGCGCACGCCACCCCGACACCCGGGCCTGCGCCCTGAACCGAGCCGCAGACCTGGCGGCCCAGGACCGGGACGCGGAGGCGGTGGCGATCAGCACGGACTGCCTGGCCCTCTACGAGGCGGAGTTGGGCGAACGCCACCCCTACACGCTCGTAGCGGTGAACAACCTGGCGGTCTACGAACGCGCGGCAGGCAACGTGGCACGCGCCCGAACGCACGCCGAGCGAACCCTGACAGGCTTCGACACAGCACTCGGCGCAGCGCACCCCTTCACCCTCGCCGCAGCGGGCAACCTCGCGAACTGCTTAGCGGACGACGGAGAACTCGCGGCAGCGCTGTCCCTGGAGGAACGAGTCCTGGCAGGTTCGCGCGACCGCCTCGGCGACGGGCACGTCTACACGCTCACCGCGGAGGCGAACCACGCAGCAACCCTGCGCGCAACCGGCCGCGCCGCCGAAGCCGAGATGACGACGGCACGGTGCCTCGACCGCCTCGGAGCCGCGCTCGGCGAAGGCCATCCGGTGTGCACGCGGGTGCGGGGCGGGGCTCGGGTGGGGCGGGATCTGGAGGCTGCGGCTTACTGAGGCTGGCGCTCGCAAGAACCGCGGTCGCCAAATCACCCGCACACCGACACACAGACACATGGAAAACCTCGCACACCAGCCCACCAACACACCGGCTCACCGGCTCACCGACACACGGAAACCCCGCACACCAACCCGCTAAGGCCGCGGCGCGCCAGAGCGCCTACTCACTAACGCGCCAACTCGCCAAAGCCCCGGTGCACCAGCGCGGCAATGCGGCCGATCTGCGCGGCCGAATCGCCCGCACACCAACGCACCAAAGCCCCCACTCACTAATCGCTAATGCCGCAGTGCGCCAATGCGGCCCAGGCACCCACGCACCAACCCGCCAATGCCCCGGCTCGCCTCCGCACCAAGACACCAACCGCCACCGCACCGCCGCCCCCACCGTCCGTCCTACCCCCCAAGCGCGACCGCCGCGTCCCACGACACCCGCGCGCCCGACCACACGATCACCTGGGGCATCCGCAGCAGGGCGCTGAAATGCGATGCGCGCGGTTCCAGGTCGACCGTCGCGCGGGGGATGCGTTCTCCCAGCCATGTCGTGTGGCTGGCTGGGGAGAAGCGGTCTTCGGCGCCGTGCCATAGGTAGACCGGTGCGTGGATGTCCGCCGGGTCGAAGCCCCAGGGGGCTGCTAGGGCTAGGGCGTCGTCGTACCAGCCGTCCGCGGAGCGCGCGACTGCTGCGGCGTAGGCCGCGACGAGTTCGTGGCGGATGTTCGCTTGGCGGATTACTGCTCGGTCCGCGGGTTCCAGGCCTTCGTCGATGTTCGCCAGGAGGCTTGTGGGGTCTGCTCGGATGCGGGCTGCGCGGTCGTCGAGGGTGCGGCGGAGGGCTTCGGGGTTCGTGAGGGCTTGGGTGTAGGCCTCGACGTTGCCGGGTGTCATGCCGGCGAACCAGGCGGTGCCCATCGCGTCGCGGGGGGCGAGGGCGACCATCGCCGCGGCCTTCGTCACGCGCTCGGGGAGGAGTGCCGCGCACGCCAGGGCGTGGGGGGCGCCGCCGGAGCGGCCCAGGACGGCGAAGTGTTCGACGCCCAGGGCGTCCGCGACTGTGCGGGCGTCCTCGGCCACCGATGCGACGGTGCGGCCCGGCTGGCGGTCCGACTCGCCGAAGCCGGGGCGGTCGAAGGTCAGGAGCCGGATGCCGGAGGCGTGCAGGGTCATCGGGCGCGGGACGGGCCCGAGTCTGCTGCCGGGGGTGCCGTGGAACAGCATCACCGGTGCCCCGTGGGGGTCGCCGCGCTGGGAGACTGCGAGACGGCGGCCGTCCGGGGTGCGGACTGTGCGGATCATGGCTCTCCTCCGTTGGGCGGCTACCCGGCGGATCCGCGCCGGAAACCGCCGCCTCCGGCGCGCCAGGGGGCGGACGGAGGCGGGGTAATGTCGGGGCATGCCGCTGTTCGGGGCGCGCCCGCCGGTCGAGGACCGGGAGCGCCAGTGGATCGAGAAGATGCTGGGTTGGTGCGTCGAGCAGTTCGGGCGCGCTGCGGTGGAGGCGGAGGTGCTCACACCCACACCTTCGTTCTTCCCCGGGAGTTATCGGGGCACTCCGGACGATGTGCTCGGCATCGTCGACCTCGTCCGCGCCCACCTGCGTATCGATCCGGCGGAGATCGCGGTCGCCCTGTACGACGGCCGGCCCCCGGCGCAGCCCGCCCCCGGCGGCGGCATCGTCGGATCCAAGAGCGTCGCCGGCCACTACAGCGTCCGCGAAGGGCTCGGAGTCATCGCGATAGGGATGGACAACGCCCCCGACCCCCGCCGGGTCGTGGCGGTCGCAGCCCACGAACTGTGCCATCACAAACTGCTCTACCGAGGGCTGTCCAGCTCGGACGAAGGCGACCACGAGCCCTTGACCGACCTGGCCACGGTGTTCTTCGGCCTCGGGGTCTTCACCGCCAACGCCGCCTTCACGTTCTCGCAGGGCCGGGGCGGGTGGCGCCGCCAGCAGCTCGGCTACATCAACCAGCCGATGTTCGGCTACGCGCTGGCCCGGGTCGCGTGGATGCGCGGGGACCGGGATCCCGCGTGGGCGCGGTATCTGGACACGAACCCGCGCGGATACTACAAGCAGGCGATGCGGTACTTCGAGAAGGAGCCGCCGGCCGCCTGAGGGTCCCGCGGTGGTCGGCGTCCGGACCGCACAGGTCGCGCAGGCCGGACGCCGGACGTCAGGAGCACGTCAGGAGCACGCCAGAAGACGGGCTCAGCCGCTCACTCCGGCCCCGTGACGACCTCGATCAGCGCGGCGGCCGCCATGGCCAGGCGCAGCGCCTCGGCCGGCGTGTCCGCGGTCACCGCGGCGAACGCGGGCCGGTCGCCGGAGCTGCGCAGCTCGTTGAGCCGGTCGCCCACCTCCACGATGGTGTCGGCGTAGAAGACCCCCTCGGCCTCGCGGGCCGCCTCCAGCCCACGGATCTCGGTGACCATGCCCGGCAGGGCGACGCTGTAGTGGATCGACGCGGCGCGCTTGGCCTGGGTCGGCAGCTCGACCGAGATCTCCCGGCCGGCCAGGATGTCGATGTAGGCGTGCAGGATGTCGACCGGGTAAGCCTGGCGGATCATGTCGAGGATCCCGTCCCCGGCACCACGCCCGGCGCACTCCACCAGGTGCGGAACCCCGTCGGCGACGATCCACTCGCAGTGGACGATCCCGTCGGCGAAGCCCACCGCCTCGACCACCCGGCCGGTCTGCCGCACCAGCAGGTCGGTCAGCTCCGGGGCGATGTCCGCGGGGATCACGTGGCCCTTCTCCACCGGCCGCGGTCCGGGATACAGGATCTTGCCGGTGACGTTGGCGAACACGCCCTCGCCGCCCCGCACGAGCATCTCGACGCTGAGCTCGTCGCCGGCCACGAACCGCTCGGCCAGCATGCGCGCGCTGGGCCCCAGCGACGCGTCGTCCTCGTCGCGCAGTCCCTGCCAGGCGTCGTCGATCTCGGCGGGATCGTGGACCACGAGCGTGGCCACCGAGCCCTGCCCGGCGCCCGGCTTGATCACGATCGGGCCGGTCCCGGCCGCCATGAACGCCCGCGCCTGCGCGGCGTCGGCCACCACGGCCGACTCCGGGTTCGGTATCCCCGCGGCCCGGGTGATCCCGCGCAGCCGGTACTTGTCCCGCAGCGCCTCCGCCGCGCCGAGGCCCGCGCC
Organism: Catenulispora sp. GAS73; assembly: GCF_041262085.1. Lineage (NCBI taxonomy): Bacteria > Bacillati > Actinomycetota > Actinomycetes > Catenulisporales > Catenulisporaceae > Catenulispora > Catenulispora sp. GAS73. The sequence goes on along the minus strand of NZ_JBGCCM010000008.1, from coordinate 19,490 downwards.
GGGCAGGCCGTAGCGCTCGGCCAGGCGGGCCGCGAACAGGACCCCGGCCTCAGTCACCGGGACGACCGCAACCGGGTCCAGGTCGCGGTGCGCGAGGAAGAACTCGTCGGCCTTGCCCGGCTGCTCGTGGTCCCACTCGACGACCTCGCGGACCAGCGGCGACCAGCTGACGGACGCCTGAGCGTCGCGTTTGCGCGCATACTCCTGCTCCTCGACGACGATCACCGATTTCGCCGGGAGCACTTCGCCGTAGGCGAACAGCATGATGGCGCTGAAACCGCAGAAGATGACAGGTCTGACTGCTTGCTCCGTTGGAACCGGCTCCTCAGTTGGCATTACTCCCCCTCGGTGGCGGATGTGCACGGGTACAGAGCGAACCGGGCCCCATCCATGGGACCCGGTGGTCAGACTACTGAGGCATATGCGGGTTCGTACTCAGTCCGGTACGACAGTACGAAAGTCGTGATGTTCGCCCGCGCAGGCGACGGTCAGCCGGCCGTCACGGCGCGGTCAGGCGTGCGGCCGCGGCGGCGACCCGCTCGTCGGTCGCGGTCAGCGCGACCCGCACGTGCCGCGCCCCGGCCTCGCCGTAGAAGTCTCCGGGAGCCACCAGGATGCCGCGCTCGGAGAGCCACTCGACGGTGCTCCAGCAGTCCTCGTCGCGCGTGGACCACAGGTACAGCCCGGCCTCGGAGTGGTCGATGCGGAAGCCCGCGCGCTCCAGCGCCTCGCGCAGCACCTGGCGGCGCTTGCGGTAGCGCTCCTTCTGCTCGGCGGCGTGGACGTCGTCGGTCAGGGCGACCGTCATCGCGTCCTGCACCGGCCGCGGCATGATCAGGCCGGCGTGCTTGCGCACCTCCAGCAGGTCGGCCACGACCGCGGGGTCGCCGGTGACGAAGCCGGCGCGGTAGCCGGCCAGGTTCGAACGCTTCGACAGGGAGTGCACGGCCAACAGGCCCTCGTGGCTGCCGCCGCGGATGTCCGGGTGCAGCAGCGAGACCGGCTCGGATTCCCAGGCCAGCTCGATGTAGCACTCGTCGGAGACCACGACGGTGCCGGACTCGCGGGCCGCTTCGACCACGGCGCGCAGTTCGGCGGCGGGGGCGACCCGGCCGTTCGGGTTGGCCGGGGAGTTGAGCCAGACGAGCTTCGGGCGGTGCGCGCGGATCAGGTCCGCGGCGGCCTCCGGGGCGGCCACGAGCGTGTCGGCGCCGGCGATGCGCGCGCCGACGTCGTACGTCGGGTAGGCCACCGACGGGATGGCCACCTGGTCGCCGGGGCCCAGGCCCAGCAGCGTCGGGAGCCAGGCCACCAGTTCCTTGGTGCCGATCACCGGCAGCACCGCCGCCGGGGCGATGCCGGTCACGCCGAGCCGGCGCGCCATCCAGCCGACGGCCGCCTCGCGCAGGGCGGGGGTGCCGTGCGTGAGCGGGTAGCCGGGGGCGTCGGACCCGGCGCGCAGCGCGTCTTGGACGACGGCCGGCACCGGGTCGACAGGCGTGCCGACGGACAGGTCGACGATCCCGTCCGGGTGTTGGCCGGCTCGTGCCTTGGCGGGCGCGAGCCGGTCCCACGGGAAGTCAGGGAGCTTCCGCATCGTGAAGGATTTCCTCTGGTGGAGCGGGATGTCGCCGGCGGGAGAGCTGGTGCTCTCAGCTCTCGCCCTCCGCCTGCGGCGGCAGGGCGGACACCAGGGGGTGGTCCTTCTCGATCAGACCCATCTTGGAGGCGCCACCGGGGGAGCCGAGGTCGTCGAAGAACTCCACGTTGGCCTTGTAGTAGTCCTTCCACTGCTCCGGGGTGTCGTCCTCGTAGAAGATCGCCTCGACGGGGCACACCGGCTCACAGGCGCCGCAGTCGACGCACTCGTCCGGGTGGATGTAGAGCATGCGCTCGCCCTCGTAGATGCAATCGACAGGGCACTCCTCGATGCAGGCCTTGTCCTTCACGTCCACGCAGGGCAGGGCGATGACGTAAGTCACTTTCTCCGGTCCTCCTGTTGATGCGGTGGGCGACGCAGCGGTGCGGGCTGCAAAACCCTATGCTCGTCCGCCCTTAGTATCACGCGTGAACGGCTGGTTCTCCTAAGCGGGTCAGCCAGCGGACGGCCGGTCCCCCCAAGGCCGCAGCACGGAGGCGCACAAGAGCGTCCAGCCGGCGCCCAGCGCGGCCCCCGCCAGGACGTCGGTCGGGAAGTGGACGCCGAGGACCGGACGCGACACGGCGATGACGATCACGTACAGCACCAGCACGGTCGCGGCGGCCCGGCGGGCGGCCGGGCTGACCAGCAGCGGGACCGCGGCCAGGATCAGCACGGCGGCCAGCGCCGAGGTCCCGGTGGCGTGGCCGGACGGGAACGAGGCGCCGGATTCTGTGGAGATCGTGTGCGCGGCGTCCCAGACCGGCCGGTGGCGGTCGACGCCCTTTTTGGCGACGTACGCGATGGCGTAGGCGCCGATCACCGAGGACGCGGCGAAGTATGCCGAGGTCCGCATCCGCAGCACATAGAAGGCGACCGCGACGAGGAGCCCGAGGCCCAGCGTCACGGTCGGCGAACCCGCGTTGGTGACGGCCTTGAAGAAGTCCGCGACCCCGGTGTCGCGCAGCGCGAACCGGTTCAGCGAGTCGTCGATCGACTGGTCCGTGCTGCGGGACGCCTTCGTCGCGACGATGATCGCCAGCAGGACGAAGACGCCGAGAGAAACCGCTCCCGACCAGCGCAGCGCGGACACTCGGGGGCGGTCGTCGGTGGCGTGCGCACGGTGCTGGACGACGGCGTGCCGGGGTTCGGTGAGCATGCCTCACCGTAACTTAGTCACCTGAAGTTCGTCTTGCGTTCACTACTCATTCACTTAACTTCGGGTGCGACAGCCCTTCTGGGACGACTGTCGGGATTAACCCCTATGCGTCCTGCTTGCGCAACCCCCGCAGCACCACGTCGAGCAGCAGATACGGGTTCACCGGCGGCACACCGGAATCGACCGGCTTCTCGGCGCGGCGCTCCACCGCCGTGACGATGCCCGAGCACAGCGACATCACATCCCAGAAGTTGACGTCGGAGCGGAACGCTTCGGCCCGCTGGCCGCGCTCCAGCAGGCGGGTTCCGGCGTCCATCATTTCTTTACAAGTCTGTCCGAGCGCGGTGCTCTGGTCGTGGATGGCCTCTTTCACCGCCAGCGACAGGCCGCGGTAGATCGCCATGTGCTCGATCAGCAGCGTCAGCCACTCGGTGAACGCCGCGTCGGCGTCCTCGCGGCACTCGGCGAGGGTCTGGGCACATTCGGCGAGCTTCAGGTAACGCTCGGCCAGAACGGCCGCGATGAGATCCTCGCGCCGGGGGAACCGGCGGTAGAGTGTCCCGATTCCCACGCCCGCCTGGCGCGCGATCTCCTCCAGGGACGTCTCGATCCCGTGGGTCGCGAACGCCGACTGGGCGACCTCGACGAGGCGCTCGCGGTTGCGGAGCGCGTCAGCCCTCACCTTGTCATCGTCCTTTCACCTCGTTGAGCAGGGCTTCCCCGAGCCCCGCGGAATTCCAGTTGCCGCCATGCGTACCGGCACTCTACGCTAAACGGAGTTAGCCTCCGCTTAAATGCTCGCCGTCAGGTGAAGGACACCATGTCTACTGCGTCCATATCCACAACACCTTCCACCGGGAAAGTTGTTCCAAAGCGCGAGCCCAAGCCGGGACTCATCCTCGCGACCATCGTGACCTGCCAGTTGATGCTGGTACTCGACGCCACCATCGTCAACATAGCCCTGCCGAAGATCCAGACCTCGCTCAAGTTCTCCGACGCGAACCTGTCGTGGGTGCTGAACGCCTACACGCTCGCCTTCGGCGGCCTGCTGCTGCTCGGCGGCCGCGCCGGCGACATCTTCGGGCGGCGGCGGATGTTCGTGTCCGGAGTCATCCTGTTCACCGTGGCCTCCTTCGTCGGCGGGCTCGCGGTCGACTCCACCATGCTGCTGGCCTCGCGGGCGTTGCAGGGTGTGGGTGCGGCGATGGCCGGACCGAGCATGCTGGCCCTGATCATCACCACCTTCCCCGAGGGCGCGCCGCGCGTGAAGGCGATGAGCCTGTTCACCGCGGTCTCCAGCGCCGGCGGCTCGGTCGGCCTGCTGCTCGGCGGGATGCTGACCACCTGGGGCTCGTGGCGGCTGGTCATGTACATCAACGTGCCGATCGGCGCGGTCGCCGCGATCGCCGCGGCCCGGTTGCTGAACGAGTCCCCGCGCGTGCAGGGCAAGATCGACTACCTCGGCGCGATCACCTCGGTCACCGGTATGGGCAGCCTGGTCTACGGCTTCATCAACGCCTCGGAGCACGGCTGGAGCAACGGAACCACCATCGGGGTGTTCGTCGCCGCGGTGGTGCTGTTGAGCGCGTTCGTGTTCATCGAGTCCCGCGTCGAGTTCCCGGTGTTCCCGCTGCGTCTGCTGCGGAACTCCACCAGGGCCCGGAGCTACGGCTCGTACGTGCTGCTGGTCGGCGCGATGTTCTCGATGTTCTTCTTCATGCCGCAGTTCATGCAGGAGGTGCTGGACTACTCGCCGATGCGCGCGGGCCTGGCGTTCCTGCCGCTGACCGCGACGCTGTTCGCGGTCTCGCGCTTCATCCCCAAGCTGCTCCCCCGCTTCGGCCCGCGTCCGCTGATCGTCCTCGGTACGGCGCTGATCGCCGGCGCGCTGCTCTGGCTGTCGCAGGTCTCGGTCCACACCGGCTTCGTCAGCGGCCTGCTGGTGCCGTTCCTGATGTTCGGCCTCGGCGGCGGTATCGCGTTCAGCCCGATCGCGCTGAACATCATGAACGGCCTGGCTCCGCGCGACTCCGGCGCCGGCTCCGGGCTGATGCAGGCGTGCCAGCAGATCGGCGGCGCGCTGGGCATCGCGGTGCTGGTGACGATCTTCACCTCGTCGATGAAGGGCAGCCACGACCCGAACCCCAAGGTGAACTTCACGCACGGCCTGGGCACCGGTCTGACGGTCGGCGCGGGGATCGCGCTGGCGGTGTGTCTGATCTCGATGACGCTGCGGCCGAAGCCGGCGGCGGCGCCTTCGGGGCCGGCGCCTGTGCTGGAGTAGGCGAGTCTGTGCCAGGGCGGCTTCCGGTGAGTGCCACTGGGGGCCGCCGGCGCGAATCAGCGCCCGTAGGGGAACAACCGCCGAACCCGCCACACCCCGTCGTCGCCGTGCAGGTACAGCGCGAACCCGGTGACCGGGAAGCGGGCCTCGTAGCCCGCGAGCGTTTCCTGGGCGCGGCTGAGCGCGTCCTCGGGGAGTTCGTGGGCGACCGTGACGTGCGGGTGGTACGGGAAGCGCGCCTCGCCCGCGAGTATGCCGGAGCGGACCAGGGCCTCGGTGGCGGCGCACTCCTCGGCGCCCTGGGCCACCCGGACGAAGGTCACCGGGGAGATCGGGCGGAAGGTACCGGTGCCCTGCAGCAGCATCGAGAACGGCCGGCCCGAGGACGCCGCCTTGGCGAGGTGGTCCTCGATACCGGGGAGGTCCTCGCGTTCGACCTCGCTCGGCGGCAGGAGGGTCACGTGCGTCGGGATCGCCAGGGCCATCGGGTCGTGGAACGACGCACGCCACTTCTGCAGTTCGGTGCCGTAGGGCTCGGGGATCGGGACCGCGACGCCGATGGTCACGGTGTCCGCCCCCCGGGCTCCGGACGCGAAGGGGTTGGCCCCGGCGAAGGTCGCCGCGAGCGGATCCGATACGCCGCCCACCGTCAGTTCCCCGCCGCGGGGAGGAACCCGACTCGGTCGTAGACCTCGGACAGGGTCCGGGTCGCGATGGTGCGGGCCTTGGCGGCACCCTCGGCCAGGACCGCGTCCAGCTTGTCGGGCTCGGCCAGGATGGCCTGCGTGCGCTCCCGGAACGGGGTCACGAAGTCGACGAAGACCTCGGCGAGGTCCTTCTTCAGGTCGCCGTAGCCCTTGCCCTCGTAGGCGGTCTCCAGTTCGGGGATGCTCCGGCCGTCCAGTGCCGCGTAGATCGACAGCAGGTTGGAGATGCCGGCCTTGTTCACCTCGTCGTAGCGGATCTCGCGCTCGGTGTCGGTGACCGCGGAGCGGATCTTCTTGACCGAGACCTTCGGGTCGTCCAGCAGCTCGATGATGCCGGCCGGCGAGGAGGCCGACTTCGACATCTTCGCGCCCGGGTCCTGCAGGTCGGTGATCTTGCCGGTGGCCTTGATGATGTACGGGTCCGGGACCGTGAAGTAGTCGCCGTAGCGGCCGTTGAAGCGCTGCGCCAGGTCCCGGGTCAGCTCCAGGTGCTGGCGCTGGTCCTCGCCGACCGGGACCTCGTCCGCGTTGTACAGCAGCACGTCGGCGGCCATCAGCATCGGGTAGGTGAACAGGCCCACGTTGGTGTTGGTCGTGCCCTGCTTGCCGGACTTGTCCTTGAACTGGGTCATCCGGCCGGCCTCGCCGAAGCCGGTCATGCAGGTCAGAACCCAGGCCAGCTGCGCGTGCTCAGGCACATGGCTCTGCACGAACAAGGTGCTGCGCCCCGGGTCGATCCCGGCCGCCATCAGCTGCGCGGCGGCGACCCGGGTGCGCTGGCGCAGCAGCTTCGGGTCCTGCTCGACGGTGATCGCGTGCAGGTCCACGACGCAGTAAATGGTCTCGTGGGTCTCCTGCAGGGGCACCCACTGCCGAATCGCGCCGAGGTAGTTCCCGACGTGGAAGGAGTCGGCGGTCGGCTGGATGCCGGAGAAGACGCGCTTGCGACCGGAGGACTGGGGAGCGGCTGCCATGGGCCCCATTCTCTCAGATCCGCGGCTCGCTTTGATCGGGTTCTCCCGGGATCTCCTCACCCGCACCGGCCCGGCCGACCCCTTCGCCACCATCAGTATTCGAATGATCACTGGAGGTGATATCTGTGGCGGATTCGGGGCTGCCGACGGGCGCCTCGGGCGCGGGCGCCTCCGCGGCTGGCGCTTCGGCGGCGAGAGCATCGACGGGAGCATCGGCGGCGGAGGCCTCCGCCGCCCCGCCCTCGGGCAGCCGCGTGATCCGGATCCGCGCGATGCGCCGGCCGTCCATCTCGGCGACCCGCAGCTGGGAGCGGTGGATCTCGCGCTCGACGTCCTCGGCGTCGTCCTCCGGGCCGGCGCCGTGCCGGCCGGGGACGGCCTCGAAGGCGACCACCACCTCGTCGCCGAGCGCCGGGAGCCGCCCGAGCTGGGCCACCATGAACCCGGCCGCGGTCTCGTACGGGCCGTCGGGCAGCTCGATCCCGGTCTCGTCCATGAAGTCGTCCAGGTTCAGCAGGCCGTCGACCTCCATCACCCCGCCGACCAGCCGGGTGGTGCCGGCCTGGCCGACGTCGTACTCGTCCTGGATGTCGCCGATCAGCTCCTCGATCAGGTCCTCCAGGGTGACGATGCCGGCGGTGCCGCCGTACTCGTCGACGACGATCGCCAGGTGGGTGGACTCCGCGCGCATCTCCGAAAGCGCCGAGAGCACCTGCTTGGAGGTCGGCAGCATCTTCACCGGCCGGGCGATCTCCTCCAGCCGGATCGAGCGCCCGGCCAGCTCCGGGTTCAGGAAGTCGCGCACGTGCACGAATCCGATGACGTTGTCCGCCGAGCCCTCGATCACCGGATAGCGCGAGTGCGGCTCGGAGGCGGCGATCCGCGCCGCCTGCCGGATCGGCAGCTGGCCGTCCAGGAACGTGACCTCGGTGCGCGGCACCAGCACCTCGCGCAGCTGCCGGTCGCCGGCGTCGAAGATCTCGTCGATCAGCTCGCGCTCGTCGCTGTTCAGCGTCTCGTTCCCGGCCACCATCAGGCGCAGCTCCTCGGAGGAGACCGCCTCGCGGCCCACGTCCGGGTCGCCGCCGAACAGCCGCACCACGCCGTTGGTGCACACCGAGAGCAGGAAGATGAACGGCCGCACCACAGCGGCCATCCGGTTCAGGAAGGGCGCGACCGCACGCGCCGTGGGCTCGGGCCGTTGCAGCGCCAGCCGCTTGGGCGCGAGCTCGCCGATCACCAGGGTCACGAAGGTGATGACCAGCGTGACGCCGACGACCCCGACGAACCCGGCCAGGCCTTTGCCGAGCCCGGCGCTGATCAGGCCGCGCTTGGCACTCTCGGACAGGGTGATCGCGCCGTAGGCGGAGGACAGCAGCGCGGTCAGCGTGACGCCGATCTGCACCGTGGCCAGCCAGCGGTTCTGGTCGCGCACCAGTTTGGCCACCACCTGGCCGCGGCGGCCCTGCTGGGCCATGGCCTCCAGCTGGCTCTCACGCAACGAAACGAGCGCGATCTCGGACGCGACGAACAGCGCCTCGATGAGGATCAGCGCCAGGACGACCAGGATGGACACGAGAATCGGGCTCACCCCGTTGATTGTAGGGAGCGCGGGTCTCCCGCCGTTGGGACGCCAGTGGCGCAATGAAACACCTGTGACTGCCCGATCTTCGCAACGATCGCGCGACGACACGCAACGAAGGTTCCTTGAGCAGGGAAAACACCGTACTTATGCTCAGGTTGCATGATCCCCGAGACACTCCTCGCGCCTTCGGCGGCACAGCGCGTGGCGATCCCGCGCCGGTATCTCATGTGCCCGCCCGACCATTTCGCGGTCACCTACTCGATCAACCCCTGGATGGACCCGGACGAACCGGTCGACGCCTCGCTGGCCGCGCGCCAGTGGGAGGCCCTGCGTGACGCGTACCTGGACCTCGGCCACCAGGTGGAGACCATCAAGCCGATCGAGGGCCTGCCGGACATGGTGTTCGCGGCCAACGGCGCGACCGTCGTGGGCGGCAAGGTGCTCGGCGCCTCCTTCCGCAACGAGGAGCGCCGGGCCGAGGGTCCGGCGTACATGGAGTGGTTCCGCAAGAACGGCTTCGCCGAGGTCCACGACCCGCAGTTCATCAACGAGGGCGAGGGCGACTTCCTGTACGCGGGCGACTGGATCCTGGCCGGCCACGGCTTCCGGTCCGACCCGAACGCGCACCTGGAGGCGCAGGAGTTCTTCGGGATGCCGGTGATCGGGCTGCGCCTGGTCGACCCGCGCTACTACCACCTGGACACGGCGATCGCGGTGCTCGACAACCAGACCATCGCCTACTACCCCGAGGCCTTCTCGCCGGGTTCGCAGGCCGTCCTGCGCACGCTGTACCCGGACGCCGTCCTGGCCACCGCCGAGGACGCCGCCGTCTTCGCACTCAACGCGGTCTCCGACGGCCTGCACGTCCTGCTGCCGCAGGCCGCCACGGGCCTGGCGGCCCGGCTCGCCGAGCGCGGCTACCAGCCGATCGGCGTGGACCTGTCCGAACTGCTCAAGGCGGGCGGCTCGGTCAAGTGCTGCACGCTGGAGCTCAGAAGCTGAAAGGGGTCCGTACCGTGACCACGATCTCTGACACCGGCCGCGACACCGAGCCGGGCTCGGGCACCTTCAAGGCGCAGGCCGGCGCGGGGCCGCGGAATCCGCCCTCGGCCCGGGCCCAGGAGCTGATCGCGCAGTCCGACGCGCACACCGCGCACAACTACCACCCGCTGCCGGTGGTGATCGCCGAGGCCGACGGGGCCTGGGTGACCGACGTCGACGGCAACCGCTATCTGGACATGCTCGCCGGGTACTCCGCGCTGAACTTCGGGCACCGCAACCCGGTGCTGCTGGCCGCGACCCGCGACCAGCTGGGCCGGGTGACGCTGACCTCGCGGGCGTTCCACCACGACCAGTTCGGGCCCTTCGTCGCCGAGCTGTCCGCGCTGTGCGGCAAGGAGGCGGCGCTGCCGATGAACTCCGGGGCCGAGGCCGTGGAGACCGCGCTGAAGACCGCGCGCAAGTGGGGCTACCAGGTCAAGGGCGTCCCGGAGGACCGCGCGCAGATCATCACGTGCGAGGGCAACTTCCACGGCCGGACGCTGTCCATCGTGTCGTTCTCCACCGATCCCGACGCGCGCAACGAGTTCGGGCCGTTCACCCCGGGCTTCGTCTCGGTCCCCTACGGCGACGCCTCGGCGATCGAGGCGGCCATCACCGATGACACCGTCGCGATCCTCCTGGAGCCCATCCAGGGCGAGGCCGGCGTCCTGGTGCCGCCGGACGGGTACCTGGCGGCGGTCCGCGAGATCTGCACCCGGCGCGGCATCCTGATGATGGCCGACGAGATCCAGTCCGGGCTGGGGCGGACCGGATACACCTTCGCCTGCGACCACGAGGACGTCGTCCCGGACGTCTACATCCTGGGCAAGGCGCTCGGCGGCGGCATCCTGCCGGTGTCGGCGGTGGTCGCCGACCGCGACGTGCTCGGCGTCTTCCACCCCGGCGAGCACGGCTCCACCTTCGGCGGCAACCCGCTGGCCTGCGCGGTCGGCCGCGCGGTGGTCGGGCTGCTGGCCACCGGCGAGTACCAGGAGCGGGCCCGCACGCTCGGCGCGCACCTGCACGAGGCGTTGGCGCGGCTGCCGAAGGAGATGGTGCGCGAGGTCCGCGGACGCGGGCTGTGGGCAGGCGTCGACATCGACCCCTCGTTCGGCACCGGCCGCGAGATCTCCGAGCGCCTGATGGCGCGCGGGGTCCTGGCCAAGGACACCCACGGCTCGACCATCCGCATGGCGCCGCCGCTCGTGGTGACCGCCGAGGACCTGGACTGGGCGGTGCTTCAACTACAGAGCGCTCTGGGTTGATACTGTCTGTCGGTCGCGACGGACCCGGCCTCGGCGGCCGGGTCCGCGCGGCGTGATCGGCCGCGCTCGCGGCGGGGGTACGGCCCGCTGCGGGCGCGGCTTCGTTTCCTTAGACGCGCGCTGCGGCGTTTTAGTCGCACTGGAAGCCGGTTTTCTCAGGAAGCGCGGTCCGCGCATAGACCGCCGGGGTCGTCTTCAATGAACTGATGACGTCACCCCTTCGCCACAACCGCTCGTTCCTCGTGCTGTGCGCGGACCAGCTGGCCGGATCGGTGGGACGGCAGGTCACCGCGGTCGCGCTGCCGTTGACGGCCGTGGTGCGGCTGCACGCCGGGCCGTTCGGGGCGTCCGCCCTGATGGCTTTGACGTTCCTGCCGGGCGCAGTGCTCAGTCCGTTCGTCGGGTTGATGGTGGACCGGTCGCGGTTGCGACAGCTGCTCGTCGCGCTGACGGTCGCACAGGGGCTGCTGCTGGCGGCGGTGCCCGTCGCGGACGCGTCCGGGTGGCTTTCCTGGACTGTGCTGTACGCGGTGGCTCTGGGGTCGGGGACGCTCGCGACGACGCTGACTGTCGCGTTGCAGGCGGCGTTGCCGCGCGCTGTCGCAGCGGATCAGTTGCTCGACGCGAATGTCGGGCTCTCCGGGGCGCGGACCGCGGGGCAGATCGGCGGGCCGGCGATCGGCGGATTGTTCGTGGCCTGGTTCGGGACGTCCGACGCGTTGTTGGGCGACAGCGTGGCCTTCGCGGTGGAGGCGGTGCTGCTGTGCTTGCTGCCCGCGGCGTTGAACGTCGCAGGAGTGCGGAAAGCGCAGCAGGAGCCGTGGTTGCAGGGCGTGCGCGAGGGATTCCGCGTCATCGCCGACGACCACGTTCTGCGGCGCCAAGTCACCGCGGCTGGAGCGCTGAACTTCGGCGGTGCGGTGACCGGAGGCTTCTTCGTGTTCTACGCCACCGACAAGCTGCACCTGCGGAGCTGGCAGCTGGGCGTCACGTTCGCGGTGTTCGCGACCGCGTCGGCGCTGGGTGTACTGGTGACCAAGCGGGTGGCGAAGGGCTTCGGGCTGGCGGAGTCGGTGAAGTACTGCGCGGTCGGCGCGGCAGCGGCGCTGTTCCTGATGCCGGCCGCGGCGTTGGGACTGCCGTTCGAGACGTTGATCGCGTATCAGCTCGCGTTCGGACTGCTGGCGACGGTGTGGGCCATCGCCATGACCACGGCGCGGCAGCTGGCGGCGCCGCCGGAGTTGCAGGGGCGGGTCGCGGCGTTCCAGCAGGCCGCGGTGACCGGGGCGATCCCGGCCGGGGCGCTGCTCGGCGGGTTCGCCGCGGGCCGGATGGGTGTCGCACCGGTGCAGGTGGCCGGGGCCACGGTGGCCCTGGCCGGCGCCGGGACCCTGTGGCTGCCGAGCGGAGGTCTGACCGCGCGCGCCTGGCGGCGGCGTCCGGGATCAGGGGTCCGGGGCTGCGAGGCCGCGGACCGCTAATCTCAGGGCATGGACAGCCTCGACCGCGCGATCATCGACGTTCTGCGGCGCGACGCGCGCGCCTCGTTCGCCGAGGTCGGGACAGAGGTGGGGTTGTCGGCGTCGGCGGTGAAGCGGCGCGTCGACCGGCTGCGGGCGGACGGCGCGATCCGCGGATTCTCGGTGATCGTCGACCGGACCGCACTCGGCTGGACCACCGAGGCCTTCGTCGAGGTCTACTGCGGGGACCGGACGTCGCCGGATGTGATCAGGGAGTGCGTCGCCCGGCATCCCGAGGTGGTCGCCGCCTACACGATCACCGGGGACGCCGACGCGCTGCTGCACCTCGTGGCCGAGGACATGCGGCATCTGGAGGAGGCGCTGGAGCGGATCCGGCGGGAGCCGGAGATCCAGCGGACGCGGTCGGCGCTGGTGCTGACGCGACTGTTGGCGCGCGATCCGACGGTCTGAGGCCGCGGCTGAAGCACAGAACGGCCCGGTGTCCACACCAGGACACCGGGCCGTCGAATGCTCGGATCAGGCCGCGCGGATCAGATCGTGCCGATCAGGCCGCGCGGATCGGACCGCTCAGATCAGGCCGAGCTGCTTCACCGCGTCGCGCTCCTCGGCGAGCTCGTTGACCGAGGCGTCGATGCGGGCCCGCGAGAAGGCGTCGATGTCCAGGCCCTGGACGATGCTCCACTCGCCGTTCTTCGTGGTCACCGGGAAGGAGGAGACCAGGCCCTCCGGCACGCCGTAGCTGCCGTCGGAGACGACGCCCATGGAGGTCCAGTCGCCCTCGGCGGTGCCGTTGACCCAGGTGTGGACGTGGTCCAGGGCCGCGTTGGCGGCGGAGGCGGCGCTGGAGAAGCCGCGCGCCTCGATGATCGCCGCGCCGCGCTTGGCGACGGTCGGGATGAAGTCCTTCTCGATCCAGTCCTGGTCGTCGATGACCTCGGCGGCGTTCTTGCCCGCGATCTTGGCGTGGAACACGTCCGGGTACTGGGTCGCGGAGTGGTTGCCCCAGATGGTCATGTTCGTGATCTCGCTGACCGGCACGCCGGTCTTCAGCGCGAGCTGGCCCAGGGCGCGGTTGTGGTCCAGGCGGGTCATCGCGGTGAAGCGGGACTTCGGGACGTCCGGGGCGTGCGCGGCGGCGATCAGGGCGTTGGTGTTGGCCGGGTTGCCGACCACCAGGACCTTGATGTCGTCGGCGGCGTGCGCGTTGATCGCCTCGCCCTGCGGCTTGAAGATGCCGCCGTTGGCCTCCAGCAGGTCGCCGCGCTCCATGCCGGCGGTGCGGGGGCGGGCTCCGACCAGCAGCGCCACGTTGGCGCCGGTGAAGCCGTCCTTGGGGTTGTCGTGGATGTCGATGCCGGCCAGCAGCGGGAACGCGGAGTCGACCAGCTCCATCGCCGTGCCCTCGGCGGCCTTGACCGCCTGCGGGATCTCCAGCAGATTCAGCTTCACCGGCACGTCCGGGCCCAGCAGGTGGCCGGAGGCGATGCGGAACAGCAGGGCGTAGCCGATCTGGCCGGCCGCGCCGGTCACGGTGACGTTGACGGGGGTGCGGGACATCGCTTGTGGCTCCTGCGTTTATGTGAAGGTTCCGTATGGATGTGTTGCCAGCCCACAGGCTACTCCTGGAGTACCTGCGTGGTTTCTCTCCGGTAGGGCCGACGCCTGTGAGAAAGCAGACATGTACCGGAAGCGGGTGACTCCATTCCGTGTACGGTTCGTGGCTGTCAGTGGCGAGTGGAAGACTCGGGCATAACGACGTGATGCACCTCACAACGGTATGTGCGGTGTACGGCGCCGTCGCCCCACCGCACGCCCGAGAACGAGGAAGGCCCGCTCATGATCACCTCTGACGACACCCCGAACCTGCCCGGCTGGATCGATCTCGGCTCCCCCGATCCCGGCGCCTCGGCCGCGTTCTACGGCCGGGTCTTCGGCTGGACCTCCGAGCAGCTGATGCCGGACTCCCCGGACGGCCCCGGCTACTGGTCGCTGCGCAAGGACGGCAAGTCGGTCGCCGGACTCGGCGGCCTGACCGATCCGGCCGCCAAGCCGGACTGGACGACGTACGTGCGGGTGGCCGACGCCGCCGCGTCCGTGGCCGCCGCCGAGAAGGGAGGCGCCAAGGTCCGCGTCCCGGTCATGGAGGTCCCCGGCGAGGGCTCCTTCGCCCAGCTCACCGACCCCAGCGGCGCCGAGTTCGCGGTCTGGCAGCCCGGCGGGACCACCGGCTTCGAGGCGTGCTGCGTCGAGGACACGATGCTGTGGGCCGAGTTGTGGACCCGCGACCCGGCCGCTGCGAAGGCCTTCTATCCGGCGCTGTTCGGCTGGAACGTCGAGCCGTACATGGAGGGCGCGCCGGAGGGCGGCGGCTACGACATGTGGACGACCCGGCCCGGCGACCCGCTGGCCGCGTTCGGCGGGATCATGACGATCACCGACCAGGTGCCGATCCAGGACGAGAAGTGGATCCCCTACTTCATGGTGGCCGATGCCGACCAGACCGTCGAGCGCGTGACGGGCTCCGGCGGCGCCGTCCTGATCCCGGCCGCCGACGCCCCGCCCGGACGGCTGGCGGCGCTGACCGACCAGTTTGGCGCGCGGTTCAACATCCTGCAGCCGGCGCCGATGGCGTAGGGGTCACCCGCCGGGACCGGCCCTCACCCCACGTCTGGACAGGCGGTGCAGGATGGCAGCATGACCTACACCGATGACGCCAAGGGCCTGCAGGAGGACCTGGTCCGGCTGCGCCGCGACCTGCACCGCATACCCGAGATCGGCCTGAACCTGCCCCGCACCCAGGAGCGGGTCCTGGCCGCGCTCGACGGCCTGCCGCTGGAGATCACCCTGGGCACCGAGCTGAACTCGGTGACGGCCGTGCTGCGCGGGACCGGGCCGGCGGCCGGGGGTGCCCCGGACTCCGGGACCGCCCCCAAGCAGGCTGTGCTGCTGCGCGGCGACATGGACGCGCTGCCGGTGGTGGAGAAGACCGGCCGGGACTTCGCCGCCGCCGGCCCGAACATGCACGCCTGCGGCCACGACCTGCACACCGCCATGCTGGTCGGCGCGGCCAGGCTGCTGAGCGCGCACCGCGACCGGCTGGCCGGCGACGTGGTGTTCATGTTCCAGCCCGGCGAGGAGGGCGACGACGGCGCCGGGCACATGATCCGCGAGGGCGTGCTGGACGCCGCCGGCCCGCGCGTGGTCGCCGCCTACGGCATGCACGTGATGTCCGACCGCCTGCCGCGCGGCCACTTCGTGTCCCGCGCCGGCACGTTCATGGCCGGCGCCGACGAGATCGCGGTGACGGTGCGCGGCGCCGGCGCCCACGGTTCGCGGCCGCACACCGGCAAGGACCCGGTCCCGGTGGCCTGCGAGATGGTGGTGGCGCTGCAGTCGCTGGTGACCCGCAAGTTCGACATCTTCGACCCGGTGGTGATCACCGTCGGCGAGTTCCACGCCGGCACCGCGGCGAACATCATCCCGGACGACGCCACCTTCCACGTGACGATGCGCTCGTTCTCCCGCGAGTCCCGGACCCGGCTGCTGGAGGTGGTGCCGGAGCTGTTCCAGGGACTGGCCGCGGCCTACGGCTGCGCCGTGGAGATCACCTACAAGGAGCAGTACCCGCCGACCGTGAACCACGCGCCGGAGGTCGACTTCCTGGAGGAGGTCGTGCGCGAGGTGCACGGCGAGGAGCGGTTCTCCCGGATCGCCAACCCGAACCCCGGCGCTGAGGACTTCTCGCGGGTGCTGGAGGAGGTGCCGGGGACCTACGCGTTCCTCGGCGCGTGTCCCAAGGACGATTACACGAGCGCGCCGTCGAACCACAGCCCGCTGGCCGACTTCGACGACTCGGTGCTAGGCGACGGCGCCGCGCTGCTGGCCGAACTGGCCGAGCGGCGGCTCGCGCGCGGCTGAAGCCGAACACGGCGCGACCACAACCGCGACCACAACGCAGAGCAGCCCCGGACGAGAGCGTCCGGGGCTGCTTCATGGCGAGGGGAGAATCAGCTGCCTGCCAGTTCCCACGCCCCGTACGGACTGGCCGCACCCGGCGCGGACTGCCGCGCCGCATGCAGCCCGGCGTCCCGCTCAAAGGCCAGCACGACCTGGCGGCCGCGCCCGTCGAGCACGACGACCGGGGCGCCGAGGACCACGTTGCCCAGGTCCGGGAACGTGCTGAAGCCGATGTTCGGCTTGTCCTGGACCCCCAGGCTCACCCCGCCGCCGCGGTTGCGCGTGGCCAGCGTCATCCGGCCGTCGCTGCCGGCGTTCGCCGAAACGCCTTCGAGCCCGACCGTGCCGAGGGAACTCGACCAGGTCGTCCAGAAACCGGTGGTCCGCTGCCACTGCGACGCGACCGCCCCGGTGCCCGCCTGCACGTAGAAGATCTGCATGCGGCCGTCGGCGTTGCGGGTGAAGCTGACCGGCCCGGCCGTCGCCGGGCCCACCGGTACCGCGTCGATCGGGTAGGCGCCGGTGTTCGGGTTCTCGCTCCAGTGCAGCAGGCCGTTGACCGACGGGGCGAACAGCTCGACGTGCCCGTCCAGGGGAGACACCCCCGCGGTCAGGTCGTCGCGCACCAGGTAGCCCTTGAGGTCGGCCCAGTCGGACGGCCAGGTCCCGTTCGGGTTCTGCTTCAGGGCGCTGACCCCGCTGCCCCAGTTGCGCACGAACACGGTCAGCCGGCCGTCGCGCTCGACCACCACGGCCGGGTTGCCGGTCAGCGCCCGCTCCCGCGCGATGTTCGGGTTGCCCAGCTCGGTCCACGGGCCCCAGGTTCCCGAGGCGGCCCGGGTGGTGGTGAGGATCTGCTCGTCCGACAGCCGGATCCCGACGATGTGCAGGAGGCCGGAACCGTCCTTGATCAGCGTCAGATTCGAACCCATCGGGACGCTGCCGGGCACCGGGGTCGGTCCGGTCCAGCCGCCGCCCGAGGCGTTCTCCCGCCAGACCTGGACCTTGTTGTCCAGCATCGCCACCGCGTTCAGCCGGCCGGCGGAGTCCAGGGCCGCCCACGACACGCCGTTGGTCCAGCGCGGGTACTCGCGGCGGACCCACGCCCCGTAGAAACGCGGGTCGCTCGGGTTCGGCTCGGGGTCGTACCGCCCGTGATAGTGCCCCGGGGTGTCGCCGCGGTCCGGTCCGAGATAGGTCAGGAACTCGTCCTCCTTGTCGGCGGCGTTGACGGGGTCCAGGTTCGCGGGGTCGACCGTGATGGTGTAGGTCCGGTAGTCCCGCAGCAGGAGGTGACCCTTGCCGCCGGGGCCGTGCCAGCCCCGCGAGGCGGCGCCGACGAACCGGGCGACGCCGATGTGGTCGATGTTGAACACGTAGTCGTAGCCGACGTTCGGGTCCAGCGACAGCACCGTGCTGGCCTGGTAGCGCGCCATCAGGTCGGTGAGCGTCTTGAGCAGGTCGTCGTGGGTGTAGCGCTGGTTGGCGTAGAGCGGGTCGCAGTCCTTCCCGCCGTCGCGGATGTCGGTGCCCTCCGACTTCTCCTCCAGCCCCGGCTTGGGGTTCTCGAAGAGGTCGTAGATGTTGGAGAAGCCGTCTCCCCCGGACTTGAAGTGCCCGTTCCCGGCTTCGTGCAGGCGCAGGAAGACGAGCTTGGTGGTGGGGCGCTGGTCGAGGGTGTCCTCCTCGATGGTCCGCCCGTTGACCCTGATGGCGGTCCGGGTCCACGTCGCGCCCTTGACACCCCGGGAGTGCGCGGCCCGCAGGCCGTCGAACCTGCTTTCCGAATACGCGCACGGATCGGGGAACTCGGTGTCCTTGTCCTGATCGCCGTGGGTGGTGGAGTCCCCGGCGGTGACGTAGACGGTCGTGCTGGGGAGGTCGTAGTCCTGCTTCAGGTCCGGTTCCATGAACAGCAGGTCGTCGTCCGGATGGGCGAGGATCGCGAGCACCGACGGCGATACCGCGGGGGTGTCCGCGAACGCCGGCGGCCCCCACACCGCCGCCATGGCGGCCGCGGTGAGGAATGAGGCCAGGCCGGCCGCGGCCTTCGTTCGAATGCGCATATAAGACACCAGTCTGCCCAGGTCAGGGAGCCGTTCGGCGCCAATCGGTATTTTCACGGCGAAATGTACATCAAAGCACCGATACTCCGTCGTATCGTTGCGTCGCGATATCAGCCATCAGGGATCGGAAGGCACACCCGTGGAGCAGCACGCACCCCGCCGCCGCGCGCGCCGGAGGATTTCCCCCTCGACAGCGCTCACGGCCGTCGCCGTGACCGCCCTGGCCGGAACCGTCGTCCTGCTGCCGGCAGCCGTGGCGCGCGCCGCCGCGGGTCAGCCGCAGACCGACATGTTCACGGATAACGGCGTGTTCACCGTGCCGGCCGGCGTCACCCGGGTCGAGGTGACCGTGGCCGCGGCCGGTGGCGGCGGGGGCGGGGACAGCACCGCCCCGGGCATGCAGGCCTGGGGCGGCGGCGGGGGCGGCGAGGGCGGTCTGGTGACCTGTCGGCTGACGGTGACGCCGGGAGCGAAGTACGACGTCGTGGTCGGCGGAGCGGGCGGCAGCGGAGGAAGTCAGGGCACTCCCGACACCGACGCGACGGCGGGCTACGGCGACGGCGGCGGCCAGGCCGGCGCCGATCGGTCCGGGAACGCGGCCGGCGGTAGCGCCGGCGGCCCGAAGGGCGGCGGCGGAGGAGGCGGCGGTATCGGGGCCTCCTCACCGAACCGGATTCCGAGCGGTTCCGGCGGCCCGGGCGGCGGCGTGGTGCCCGGTTCCGGCGGACCCGGCGGCACCGGCACCGCCGACGAGATCCCGGGCGGCGGAGGAGGAGGCGGAGGAGGCGCGAGCAGCTTCGGCAGCGGCAAGACCATCGCCTACGCGTTCGGCGGAGGAGGAGGCGGGGCCGGGCAGCTGGACCAGCACGAGGGCGGCTACGGCGGCGACGGCGGGCTCGGCGGCGCCGGCGGTGTCTGCGAGCAGGACGGCCGGCAGATCGCAGCGGTGCAGAACATCTCCGGTCAGAACGGGACCCGCGGCGCGTCGAACGCCAGCGACTACACCGTGTTCGGCGGCGACGGCGGGGGGTCGCTCGCCCCGACCGGCGGCAACGGCGGAGGCGGCGCGGCCCAGGACGGCGGGGACGGAGGCACCGGGGGCGGCTCGCAACCGCCGAGTTCCTCGGGATCCCCCACACCGCCGGTCAGCGCGGCGCCGGGGTTCGGGAACAACGGGGTCGTGTTCGTGACCTACACGCCGGCGGCTTAGCCCGGGCTCAGCCCCCGGAGAACCGACCAGCCCCGGGAACCCGAGAGGTGGGGGGGGGGGGGGGGGCGCGCCGCGGGGCCGGGGGGGGGCGTGCGGGGGGGCGGGTGGGGGAGGACCCGGCG